>NZ_JANNMI010000351.1:0-7925 GCF_031397715.1 Roseateles sp. | reverse complement strand
CGGTCGCCTGGCGTGGCTTTGCGCAGGGCCTGCTGCTCGACCACATCGCCCCCCGCGAAGGCCATTGTCGCGACCTGACCTTCGCGATAGACCGTCACCGCCAGGCGCTTGGCCAGGGCATTCGTGACGCTGACGCCCACGCCGTGCAGGCCGCCCGAGAAGCTGTAGGCGCCGCCCGAGCCCTTGTCGAACTTGCCGCCGGCGTGCAGGCGGGTGAAGACGATCTCGACCACCGGCACGCCTTCTTCCGGGTGCAAGCCAAAGGGGATGCCGCGGCCGTCGTCGGCGATCGAGACCGAGCCGTCGCTGTGCTGGATCAGATCGATCCGCTTGCCGAAACCGGCCAGCGCCTCGTCGGCCGCGTTGTCGATGACCTCCTGGATCGTATGCAGCGGGTTTTCGGTGCGGGTGTACATGCCCGGCCGCTGTTTGACCGGCTCCAGGCCCTTGAGCACGCGGATCGAGCCTTC
The DNA here is from genome assembly GCF_031397715.1 of Roseateles sp. Classification (GTDB taxonomy): domain Bacteria; phylum Pseudomonadota; class Gammaproteobacteria; order Burkholderiales; family Burkholderiaceae_C; genus Paucibacter_A. The sequence goes on along the minus strand of NZ_JANNMI010000351.1, from coordinate 7,455 downwards.
AGCGTAAGCGCCGACGGCCGAGGAAGGGTTGGTGGAAGTGGGAGTTTTGCTGGTCGCCATGGCCAGGATTCTAGGCGGCAGCCACCGGAGCCAAGCTCGAGGACAGAACAACAACGCGGCTAGCATGACGACCCTATGCGTCTCAAATCCTCTATTTTTTGCCTGCTCGCCAGCTTTGCCCTGACTGCCTTGGCCGAGCCCGCCGAGCCCAACCCACCGGCCTTCAAGGCCGGCCCGCCCCAGAGCATGGAGCTCAAGAACGCCCAGTGGTTTGACGGCAAGGGCTTTGTCAAACGCGGCACGCTCTACGTCAAGGACGGCAAGTTCAGCGCCCAGAAAATCAAGAAGCCACAGCGCAGCCTGGATTTGATGGGGCAGTTTTTGATCCCGCCGCTGGCCGAGGCGCACAACCACAATCTGCAAAACGCCTGGGGCTACGGCCGCTTCACAAACAACTATCTGCGCGACGGCGTGTTCTATGCCGCCATGCATTGCGGCGAGCCCAAGGGCGCGGCCGCCGTGCGCGGGCTGGCGAATCAGCCGGCCGCGCCGGATGTTCTGTTCGTCACGGCCTGCATCACCTCCTCGGACGGTCAGCCGCTGGCGCAGTTGCTGGGCGACGAAGCGGGCGCGCCCAAGCTCAAGCTCGACGATGTGGTCGACAAACTCGTGCTGATCATGGACAGCCCTGAACAAGTGGCGCAGAAATGGCCGCTGGTGGCCCCTCGCAAGACCGACCTGGTCAAGCTGATGTTGAGCCGCTCCGACAGCCCCGAGCTGCGCGCCGACCCCAAGCAGCAGGGCCGGCTGGGCCTCAAGCCGGATGTGCCGACTGCCATCGTCAAGCGCGCCCACCAGGACGGGCTGCGGGTGATCGCCCATGTGGACACCGCGGCCGACTTCGCGCTGGCCCTGCAGTCCGGCGTCGACTGGATTGACCATCTGCCCGGCTATTTTTTCCATGAGGGTCTGGGCGTCGAGGCCTACCGCATCAGCCCAGAGATGGCAGCCGAAGCGGCCAAGCAGCGCGTGGCGGTGACTACCGGCACCGCCGCCGCGACGCTGTTCCGTGCGCCGCCCGAAACGCTGGCCGCTTTGCGCCGCCTGCAGATTGAGAACCTGCACACGCTCAAAGCCGCCGGCGTCAAGCTGCTGCTGGGCTCCGATGTCTTCAACGGCAACGCGCTGACGGAGCTGCGCCATCTGGACAGCCTGGGCGTGTTGGACCGCGCCGCGCTGTTGCGCCTGGCCACCATCAGCACGCCGCAGGCCTTGTTCCCAAAGCGGCGCTTAGGTTGCTTCGAGCCCGGCTGCGAGGCCAGCTTTTTGCTGTTGACGAGCAATCCGCTGAATGATCTGGACGCGCTCAGCCGGATCCAGCTGCGGGTCAAGCAAGGCCGGGTCCTGAACCTGCAATCACCGTGACAGACAAGCACAAGCAAACCTGGCTACATTGCGAGCGATGAATACAGCAAGCACTTCTCCGGCCGCCCCGGCCCGCCTGTCGATGAAGCAGGTGCTGCTCTGCGGCGCCTTGATCGTCACCATGTCCATGGGCATACGCCACGGCTTCGGTCTGTTTTTGCAACCGATCACCATGGACCGGGGCTGGACACGCGAGACCTTCGCCTTCGCCTTGGCGATTCAGAACATCGCCTGGGGCATCGCCGGCCCGTTCACCGGCATGCTGGCCGACCGCTTCGGGCCGTTCCGCGTGCTGATGGTCGGCGGCCTGCTGTACGCGGTCGGGCTGGTGCTGATGGCCTTGTCGACCTCGGGCCTGGCCTTCACCGGCAGCGCCGGACTGCTCATAGGCATTGCCCAGTCGGGCACCACTTATGCGGTGATCTACGGCGTGATAGCCCGCAATGTGGACCCGGCCAAGCGCAGCTGGGCGATGGGCGTGGCGGCGGCGGCCGGCTCCTTCGGGCAGTTCCTGATGGTGCCGATGTCGAACTGGCTGATCAGCTCGAACGGCTGGCAGGACGCGCTTTTCATCCTCGCCTGCATGTCTTTGATCATCATTCCGCTGGCCTTCGGTCTGCGCGAGCCTAAGACGGCGGCAGTCGGCGCGCACAACCATTCGCAAAGCATAGGCCAGGCGCTGCGCGAGGCCTTCGGCTATCGCAGCTTCCAGTTGCTAATGGCCGGCTACTTTGTCTGCGGCTTCCAGGTCGTCTTCATTGGCGTGCACATGCCCAGTTACCTGAAGGACAACGGCCTGAGCCCGCAGGTCGCCACCTATGCCTTGGCCTTGATCGGCCTGTTCAATGTCTTCGGCACCTATGCCGCCGGCTCGCTGGGCCAGCGCTTTCCCAAGCGCTACATCCTGGCCAGCATCTACGCGCTGCGCTCGGTCGCCATCGTCGCCTTCCTGACCGCGCCGCTGACCCCTACCTCGGTCTATCTGTTTTCGGCCGTGATGGGGGCCTTGTGGTTGTCGACGATTCCGCCCACCAATGCGGTGCTGGCGCAGATGTTCGGTATCCAGCATATGGCTATGCTGAGCGGCTTTGTTTTCTTGAGCCACCAGATCGGCAGCTTCCTGGGTGTCTGGCTGGGCGGACGCCTGTACGACCAGACCGGCAGTTATGACGTGGTCTGGTGGTTGGCCGTAGCCCTTGGCGTGATGGCCGCCCTGGTCAATCTGCCGGTGCGCGAGGAGGCGATCGCCCGGCCGACTCCGAGGCCAGTCGCAGCATGAGCGGGCCGGCACGCTGGGGTCTCAGACTGGCCGCCGCGCTGCTGCTGGCCGCCGTGTTCCTCAGCTATTTTCAAGCGGACCTGATGGTCCAACTGTCCGAACGAATCTGGGCTTGCTTCTGATGTCTTCCACTTCTTCTTCCGCTTCGAAATGGTTGCGGCGCTGGCCGCAGGCGCTGGTCGCCGGCGGCACGGCGCTCGATCTGGCCTGCGGCAGCGGCCGCCATGTCCGCCATCTGGCCGCTGCAGGCATGCAGGTGACCGGTGTTGACATCGACGCCGCCGCTACCGACGGTTTAGAGAGCTGCGCCGAAATCATCACCGCCGATATCGAGTCCGGCCCCTGGCCGCTGGCCGGCCGGCAGTTCGATCTGGTGCTGGTCACCAACTACCTCTGGCGCCCGCTGATCCCCTTGATCACGGCGGCCGTGGCGCCCGGCGGCTGGCTGATCTACGAAACCTTTGCCCAGGGCCAGCAAAGTATTGGCCGGCCGGCGCGGCCGGAGTTCTTGCTACAGCCGGGTGAGCTGCTGGACGCCTGCATGGCCTTGCGCGTGGTCGCTTTTGAGGACGGTTTCGAGCTGATGGCCGTCAACCCACGCTTTGTGCAGCGCGTTGCTGCCGTGCGCGATCTGCATGACGGGGTTTTTCAGCGTTACGCCTTGGACCGGACCGAAGCCATCAGCGACGCTGAGTAGAATCGCAGGAAAAATAGGAATCGCAATGAACGGATTAGTGGGCAGCATCGTGGCACTGGTGACACCGATGCAAGAAGACGGCAGCGTTGATTACGCCGCGCTGCGCAATTTGATCGACTGGCATATCACTGAGGGCACCAGCTGCGTCTGCGTGGTCGGCACCACCGGCGAGTCGCCGACCGTCAGCATGGACGAAAACCGCCAAGTCATTCGCGCTGCGGTGGAACATGCGGCGGGCCGGGTGCCCATCATGGCGGGAACCGGCGCCAATTGCACCGCCGAGGCGATTGAGCTGAGCCGTTACGCCAAAGAGGTCGGCGCCGACTGCACCTTGTCGGTCGTGCCCTATTACAACAAGCCCTCGCAGGAAGGCATCTACCAGCACTACAAAGCGATCGCCGAGGCCGTGGACATCCCCATGATGCTTTACAACGTGCCCGGCCGCACCGTCGCCGATATGCAGCCAGAGACGACGCTGCGCTGCGCCGGTCTGCCCGGTGTGTTCGGCGTCAAGGAGGCCAGCGGCAATATCGAGCGCGCGGCCCAGCTGATCAAGCATGCACCCAAGGGCTTCTCGATCTACTCGGGTGATGACGGCACCGCCATTGCGTTGATGCTGCTGGGCGGGCACGGCAATGTCAGCGTGACGGCCAACGTCGCCCCGCGCCTGATGAGCGAGCTCTGCCGCGCCGCCTTGGCCGCTGATGTAGCGGGCGCGACCCGTATTCACTTCCAATTGCTGAACCTGCACAAGCAGCTGTTCTGCGAGCCCAGCCCAGCACCGACCAAATGGGCATTGTCAAAATTGGGCCGCTGCCAGAACGCGCTGCGCCTGCCCATCACCCTGTTGACGGCGGCCGGCCAGGTCAGCGTCGAGCAGGCGATGCAAGAGGCAGGTTTGCTCTAATCAGCGGTGCCGCCGCAGTCTGCTCTAATCCCCCCACCAGTTTTTTTGAAATGCGGGCAGCACAAAGGCCGCCCGCAGCCGACCTGATTTCCTCGGAGATGTCTAGCGTGACTCGTTCCTCAATTGTTAGCTCCACGGCCACCCCTGTGCGCCTGGCTTGCCGCTTGGCTGTGCTCTCCATGCTAGGGTCTTTGGCGGCCTGCAGCACGCTCGACAACACCTTCTCGACCGAGAAGGTCGACTACCGCAGCGGCGCGCGCCAGACCACCGGCCTGGACATTCCTCCCGACTTGAAACAACTGGCCCGAGACAGCCGCAACCAGCCGCAGGGCGAAAGCGTCAGCGCTGCGACGTTCCAGCAAAAGAATAAAGAGCAAAAAGCCGGCGCATCCAGCCTGCCCAGCAATTTGATCGCTCTCAACGCGGTGGCCGATATGCGGGTCGAGCGCAGCGGCGCCCAACGCTGGTTGGTCACCTCGCTGACGCCTGAGCAGTTGTGGCCGCAGGTGCGTGAGTTCTGGCAGGAACGCGGCTTCGAAGTCCTCAAGGATTCGGCCGAAGTGGGCGTGATGGAAACCAATTGGAACGAGAACCGCGCCAAGCTGCCGCAAGACATCATTCGCTCAACGATTGGCAAGGTCTTTGACAGCTTCTATTCGACCGGTGAAAAGGACATGTTCCGCACCCGTCTGGAACGCAGCGCCAATGGCGTCGGCACCGAGGTCTTCATCAGCCACCGCGGCATGCAAGAGGTGTACACCGGCAGCCAGAACGACAACACAGCCTGGCAGCCGCGCCCAAGTGATCCGCAACTGGAGGCCGAAATGCTGTCGCGGCTGATGCTCAAGCTCGGCGCCAAGGATGAACAGGCGAAGGCAGCGCTGGCATCGGCCACCGCACCGGCCGGTACAGCGAACGCAACAGCGGGCAGCGCAGCGGCGGTAACCGGCGTGGCCGCGGCCGCCAGAACCCGCAGTCTGGCTGAGGTGCCTGATGCCTTGCAGGTCAACGAAGGCTTTGAGCGCGCCTGGCGCCGGGTCGGGCAGTCGCTGGACCGTCACGGCTTCACGATCGAAGACCGCGACCGCAAACAAGGCCTGTTCTTCTTGCGCTATGCCGACCCAAGCCAAGCCGGCAAGGAAGAGCCCAATTTCTTCCAACGCCTGTTCTCCAGTGACACCGCACAGGTGGCCACTCGTTACCGCGTCTCGGTCAAGTCCGAGGGCGAGCGCAGCACGGTGATGGTGCTGGACGACAAGGGCCAGCAACAGACCAACGAGAACGCCAAGCGCATCCTCAACTTGCTGATGGACGATTTGCGCTGAAGGCCGCCTTCGCCTCTTGACCGAACGCCGCTTCCGCAAGGTAGGCGGCGTTTTTTATTTTCACAGCCGAGGTTCTGCTAAACATGCGATTTTGCAGCTTAGGAAGCGGCAGCGGCGGCAATGCCAGCTTGGTCGAGGCCAGCCAAGGCATCACCCGCACCCTGCTGCTGATTGATTGTGGTTTCAGCCTGCGCGAGCTGACGCGCCGCCTGGCGCGGGCCGGCAGCAGCCCGGCCGAGCTGGACGCCATTTTCATCACCCATGAGCATGGCGACCACACCGGCTGCGCCCTAGGCCTAGCGCAGCGCTACCGCATTCCCTTGTGGACCAGCCGCGGCACTTGGCGCGCGATCAGCCAGTCGGCGGCGGCGACCGATTTCGACCTTAGGTTGCTCCATCTGATCAAGGACGGCGACTGCACGGAGCTGGGTGACATCCAGATCAGCACGTTTGCGGTGCCGCATGACGCGAATGAGCCGCTGCATCTGCGCTGCGCCGATGGGCGGCGCGCCGTCGGCGTGATCACCGACCTGGGCCACCCCTGCCCGTCGGTGGTGCAGGCGCTGCAGGCTTGCCACGGGCTCCTGCTGGAGTGCAACCATGACGAGGCGATGCTGCGCGCCTCAAGCTACCCCGCCGGCCTGAAGCGCCGCATCCTCGGCAGCCATGGTCATCTCTCCAACGAAGCTGCCGCCGAACTGCTCAGGCAGTGCCTGCACAGCGGGCTTGAACATGTGGTGGCCGCCCATCTGAGCGAGCGCAATAACTCGCCCGCGCTGGCGGCGGCAGCGCTGGCAGCCGTACTGGGCTGCCAAAATGATGAAATTCCGGTCGCCAACCAGGCCGACGGCAGCGCCTGGTTTGAGCTCGCGTAGCTTGAGCTCAGACAGCGCGCTGAAACAGTTTCAGACGTAAAAAAACCGCCGGGCTGGCGCCGGGCGGTCTTTCAAGAATCAGAACTGAATCTGATTACTTGGTGACGGCAGAAGCAGCGTCAGTGGCGGCAGCGGCGACAGCCGAAGCGGCGTCAACGGCGCTGGTAGCAACTGCGGAAGCAGCAGCAGTAGCGGCAGCGTCAGTAGCAACTGCCACAGCCGAAGCGGCCTCAGCAACAGCAGGAGCCACAACAGCGGCTTCTTCTTTTTTGCCGCAAGCGGTCAAAGCAACAGCAGCCAGCACAGCAGCCAACAGGATCGACTTGTTCATACTTATCCTCAAAATTCGTTAAACGAAATTGCAATTACCGGTAATTTTTTGAAGCCCAACAACTCAAACCTAACCTCTCGGCGGCGTTTGTTGCTGAAAAACTTCGGCATGACAAGACTAGGAAACCTCGAGCGCTTCCATCGCCTAGCCGCAAATTATAGCGTGGTGATTTGAATCGACTTAGAGGCCCAATGTCGTAACAGCAAACGATTCGCTGGAACGTTGCGCTAATGCATCAAACCACTGGCGGTTCGTGAGCGCTTCCTCGGTTTCTAGCGAAACCGCGCCGCGCCAAAGCGTCTTGTCGAACAAGCGCAGGCTGACGGCATGTTCGCCTTTGCCGGCCGCAAAAACTGACACGGCACCACCACGCGACCCGGCCGCGGCCAGGGCTTCCGGGCCATAGGCCATGGCCTGCACACAATGACCCCAAAGCCCGCGCCAACGCACAAAGCGCGGATGGCGTTGACGCAAGTCCTCATACTGCGCGGCCAGCAAATGCAAGCGCCGGTGGGGCTTGGCCCAAGCACTCAGCGCTGCAAGTAACTCGGCATCTGACCAGGGCCAGTCAGCCAAGCTTTCATCGAAGCAATAGAGATCGTTGATGTCCGCCGCG
>NZ_JANNMI010000350.1:0-11266 GCF_031397715.1 Roseateles sp. | reverse complement strand
TGATGGCCGTCACCCTCGTGATGATGGGTATGGCGATACAACTCGGCCTTCTCCAACAAGAAGAAAAACATCAGGCCGCCCAGCAAGGTCATGAACAAGGCCTGCGGGCTGGCCTTGCTTTCAAACGCTTCGGGCAAGACCTGCAGCAACGCCGTGCCCAGCAAGATGCCGGTCGACAAGCTGACCAAATGCTTGACCACCCGCCCAAGCAAGCTCACGGTCAAGCTGGCAGCGATCAACACCGACAAAAGCCCGCCGGCCAGGGTTGCCAGCACAATATAAAAAAGAGTCATGGTTTTCCAGTGAACTGCGCATGCCCAAACTAGAACCGCGCCCAGTCGGCGCGGTTGGATCGGTTCAGGTGGCTGCGCGTCGCGCAAACCTTGTCCGTATCTTATCAACCGTGTCAAGCGGGGCCGCGGACGCGGCCCCGGCGCCTGCGGTTGTTAGCCGGCGCCAGCGCGTCAAAGGACAAGAAAGCTCGTCGGCTGACCCGAGATTATCGTTTTTTGCACCGACAATCATGGCCATGAATTTGCCAGCTGCTCCCCTGAGTTCCGATCTTGCCGCCCCACTCGCCGCCATCGACATGGGCTCCAATAGCTTCCGGCTGGAGATCGCGCACATGCCGCGCGGCCAGTACAAGCGACTTGAATACCTGAAGGAAACCGTTCGCCTGGGCGCCGGGCTGGACGCCGACGGCATGCTCACCGAGGCCGCCATGCAACGCGGGCTCGATTGCCTGCAGCGCTTTGCGCAGCGCTTGGGCGGTTTTCCGGCCGAGCGCGTGCGCGCCGTGGCGACGCAAACACTGCGTGAAGCACGCAACCGAAATGCCTTTTTGCAGCGCGCCAAGGACGTGCTGGGGTACCCGATCGAGGTCATCTCCGGGCGCGAAGAAGCGCGGCTGATCTTCGCCGGCGTCGCGCGCATGCAGCCGTCGACCCTGCCCCGCCTGGTGATCGACATCGGCGGGCGCTCGACCGAGATGATTCTGGGCAAGGGCCGCAAGCCGCTGACGGCCGAGTCCTTTCAGGTCGGCAGCGTCAGCCTGTCGCTGCGTTTTTTTCCCGACGGCAAGTTCACGGCGGAAGCGTTCCGCGCCGCCCAGGTCGCCGCCGGCGCCGAGTTGGAGGAAGCGCTGACGCTGTTCAAACCGGCCATGTGGCAAGAGGCGCTGGGCTCCTCCGGCACCGTCGGCGCGGTGGCACAAATCCTGGCGGCCAGCGGTATCACGGACGGCCGCATCACCCAAGCAGGCTTGCGCTGGTGCATGGAGCAGGCGCTGGCCGCCGGCAGCATGGACAAGCTCAAGCTGCCGGGTCTCAAAGAAGACCGCCGTGCCGTGGTCGGCGGCGGCCTGTGCATTCTCTACACCTTGTTGTCGCAATTTGGCATTGACGAGCTGCTGCCGGCCAAGGGGGCGCTGCGCCAAGGCGTGATCTTCGATTTGATTGAGCGCCTGGAAGCCGAGAGCGCGGCCGCGTTGGGCCTGAGCTCGCTGGACATGCGCGACGCCTCGGTGGCGGCCTTGCAGCGGCGTTTCTCGGTCGATTTGGCACAGGCCGCGCGCGTGCAGTCGATCGCAGACGTGATGTACAAGCAACTTTGCTCGCGGGCTCCGAGGGAGCGCCAGCGCGAACTGAATTGGGCCGCCGCGCTGCACGAGATCGGCATGATGGTTTCCCACCATGACCACCATCGCCACAGCGCCTATTTGCTGGCCCATGTGGATGCGGCCGGTTTCTCGCAAGATCAGCTCAAACGCCTGGGTGACTTGGCGTTAGGTCAACGCGGCGGTCTGCGCAAATTGGACGGTCTGCTGGAGGACGAAAGCCTGCTCTGGCAGCTGCTCAGCCTGCGCCTGGCCTTGATCAAATGCCATGCGCGCAGCGGCGCGGTAGATCCGCAGGCCTTGCGCTTGAGTCGTCAGGGCCGGCGAGTTGTGGTCACGCTCGCCAAGGGTTGGGCCGGTGCCCACCCCCGCACCCACTTCTTGCTACAGGAAGAAACCGCGGCCTGGGCGCGCAGCGGCATGCTGGAGTTGACGCTGGCCTAGCTTGCTGGCTAGAGAAAGTCGGGGGCCTGCATCGCCTGCAGCAAGACTTCAGTCTGGCCCTCGCGCAGCCGCGAGCGCAACCACCAGACCGCGCCCTTCTTGACGCTCCAGGCTTGATCATGGCCGGTCAGCAGCAGCGATGCCAAGCGGCCCAGCGTCGGCTGATGGCCGACCAGCAGCGTCGCCTCGGTCGCATCGGGCCAACGGGCGGCGGCCAATAAGTCCGCAACGCTGGCGTCCGGCGCAATGCTGGGGACGCTACGAAATTCACGCCCCAGCGCTTCAGCCGTGCCGAGGGTACGCTGAGCCGGGCTGACCAAGACGCGCGTGCTCGCCGGCAGGCGCTGATTCAGCCACACCGCCATGCGCTTGGCCTGGCGTTCGCCCTTGGCCGTCAAGCCACGCTGCAAGTCATTCATGCCGTCCTGCAGCAACTCGGCCTCGGCGTGGCGCCACAAGATCAAATCCATCGTCGTCGCTCCTGGGGCAAACAAAGCCGTCAGCTGGTTAAAAACAGCTGCATCAAGGCCTGCTGCGCACTGACGCCGGTCGCGCTGACCACGCGTGATGAACGGCCATCGGGCCCCAACTGCCAAGCGTCAAGCGTGTCGTACAAATAGGGCTGCAAGGCCTCGTCGATGACGCGCTGGCGCAGCTTGGCATCCTGCACCGGCCAAGCAATTTCAATCCGGCGGAACATATTGCGGCTCATCCAGTCGGCGCTGGACAAAAACAGCGCCTCCTCCGCATCCGTGGCGCCCCAGCGGAAATAGGCGATGCGGGTGTGCTCCAAAAAGCGCCCCACCACCGAGCGCACCACGATGTTGTCGCTGATGCCGGGCAGGCCGGGCGGCAACATGCAGGCGCCGCGCACGATCAGGTCGATCTTGGCGCCGGCCTGCGCCGCACTCAAAAGCCCGTTGATCAACTCGGTGTCGGTCAGCGCATTGATCTTGACGACCACGCGCGCGATGCGGCCCGCGCGGGCCGCCTGCTCGACCCGCAGCAGATGCTCCAGCATGCTGCTGTGCAGATTGAACGGCGCCAGCAAGAGCCGGCGCGGCATCTTGATCTTGCCCAAGGACGCCAACTGGCGAAAGACCGAATCGGCGTCCGCGGTCAGGTCCGGGTCGGCGGTCAAATAACCCAGATCGGTGTACAGCAGCGCCGTCTTGGGGTTGTAATTGCCGGTCGACAAATGCGCATAACGCTTGAACCGGTTGCCCTCGCGGCGCGTGATCAGCATCAGCTTGCCATGCGTCTTGAAGCCGACGATGCCGTACACCACCTGCGCGCCGACCGCCTCCAGGCGCTCGGCCCAATTGATATTGGCCTCCTCGTCAAAGCGCGCCTTCAGCTCGACCACCGCCATCACTTCCTTGCCGCGCCGCGCTGCGTCGATCAGCAAATCCATCAGGACCGATTTGCTGCCGGTGCGGTAAATCGTTAGCTTGATGGCCATCACCGCCGGATCTTCTACCGCCTCGCGCAGAAACTGCACCACCGGATCGAAACTCTCGAACGGGTGATGCAACAGCACATCGCCCTTGCGTATGCACTCGAAGATCGATTTTTGGCGCGGCAGGCGCGCCTCCGGCCAGACCGGCTCATACGGTACAAAGCGCAGCTGCGGCGCCTCGGTTTGGTCAATCAACTCATTCAAGCGCACCAGATTGACGGGGCCATTGACCCGGTACAGCGCGGCGGCCGGCAGGTCGAACTGCTCCAGCAAAAAATCCGCCAACTCAGCCGGGCAGCTGTTGGTGACTTCCAGCCGCACGGCGCGGCCGTAATTGCGCGTCGTCAGGCCCGAACGCAGCGCATGGCGCAGATTGGCAATCTCTTCCTCGTCCACCTCCAGCTCGGAGTCGCGCGTCACGCGGAACTGCGAGAAAGCCTCCACCTTGCGGCCCGAAAACAGCTCCTCAAGATGGGCGCGGATCACGCTGGTCAAGAGCACAAAAACTTGGCGGCCATCACTGACCGTAGCCGGCAGCTTGATCACGCGTGGCAGCACCCGCGGCACCTTCACGATGGCGATGCGGTTATCGCGCCCGAAGGCGTCCTTGCCCGACAGCCGCGCAATGAAATGCAGCGACTTGTTGGCGACCTGGGGGAACGGATGGGCCGGGTCAAGACCTACCGGCACCAACAAGGGCCGCACTTCGCGCTCAAAGAACTTGGCCACCCATTGACGCTGCGCGGCATCGCGGTCGGCGTGGTTGAGGATGACTATGTTCTCGTCCCGCATCTTGGGCGTCAGATGCTCATTGAAGATTGAATACTGTTCGTCGATCAACGCATGGGCGGCACGCCCGACTCGCTCCACATCACGGCCGCTGATCGATGACTGCGGGTCGCGCGCGGCGTCCAGCATGTCGGCAAAGCGCACCTCAAAGAACTCATCCAGGTTCGAGGACACGATGCAAACATAACGCAAACGTTCCAGCAACGGTACATCGCTGCGTTGCGCTTGCGCCAGCACCCGGCGATTGAATTCAAGAATGGCTTGCTCACGGCTGAGCAGGGTGACGGCGGGGGTATCTAGGGTCATCCGACTAGTTTAATGGAGCCTAAGCGACGGCCGCGGCGCTTGTTTGCAACACGGCCGGCTTCAGCGCCGGGCGCCGGTGGTGTTCGCTCCAATCGAGAATTTCCAGCCGGCCGTCGGCATGCTCGACCAAGGCAGTCAGGCTCTCGACCCAGTCGCCATCATTGGCGTAGAGGATGCCGTCGATCTCGCGCAGCTCCGCGTGGTGAATATGGCCGCACACCACGCCATGTACGCCTCGCTTGCGAGCCTCACGGGCGACCGCAATTTCAAAGTCGGAAATAAAGCTGACCGCCCGCTTGACCTTGAGCTTCAGGTACTTGGACAGGCTCCAATAGGGCAGGCCCAGGCGGGCACGCAGCCGATTCAGGTAACTGTTTAGTTTGAGGGTGAACTCGTAGGCGGTGTCACCCACATGGGCCAGCCATTTCGCGCATTGAATGACGCCGTCGAACAGATCGCCATGCGTGACCCAGAGCTTGCGGCCATCGGCCGTTTCATGGATCCACTCCTGCGCAACCTCGATGCCGCCAAAATCGTGATTGACGTATTTGCGCGCAAATTCATCGTGATTGCCGGGAATGAAAATCACCCGGCAGCCTTTGCGGGCCTTGCGCAAGAGCTTTTGCACCACATCGTTGTGCGCCTGCGGCCAGTACCAATTGCGGCGCAACTGCCAGCCGTCAATGATGTCGCCGACCAGGAACAGCTGCTCGCACTCCACCTCACGCAAGAACTCCAGCAACGCCTCGGCCTGACAGCCGGGCGTGCCCAGATGAATGTCGGAAATCCAGACCGTGCGAAAACGCCGGCTCGGTTGGTCGGTGCCACCGTCCAGAGAGTCGGCATCGGGGCTGGCCAGGGCGGCGGCGGCGCGCGTGAGGAGCTGGTCATGCTGCATGTGCCGGAGCATGACGGCGCGCGATGTCGGGGCCGTGGCAGCTTGGTGAAGCTTGTGTGACGCCGGGACCAAAACAGGGCCCGACGATAATCCAGGCCATGCACCTGATGATTCCCCATGCCAGCGCGGTCGGCGAGGCCGCCGCCCACACCCTGGCCGAACTGAACCTGCCCAATCTGGCCCAACTGCTGCCGCTGCTGACGCCGGTCGGCGCGCCGCTCGGCAGTGACGAATACAGCTTCAACACACCCTTTGAGCTCGCGCTGGCCGAGTTGCGCGGCTGCCCGGCAACGGACGGTTGCCTGCCCACCGCCGCGTGGGCGCTGCAGGCGAGCGGCTCGAGTGCGGCGGCCTGGGCCTTGTTGAGCCCCCTCCACCTGTCGGTCGGCGCTGAGCAAATCACCGCCCTGCCGCCGCAGGCATTGGCCCTGACCGAGCGTGAATCGCAAGCCTTTTTCAACAGTCTGGCCGAGCTCTGGCCGGCCGCCGAGGGTTACACCTCGCAATGGCTGGGCACCCACCAATGGCTGATTGCCCATCCCAGCTTTGCCGGCCTGCGCAGCGCCAGCCTGGAGCGGGTGCTGCACCGAAATGTGGACATCTGGATGCCCGAGGCCAGGCGCTTGCGCACTTTGCAGAACGAGGTGCAGATGCTCTTGCACGGCCACCCCCTCAATGAGGCCCGCGAAGCGGCCGGCGCGCTGGCGCTGAACTCGGTGTGGATCAGCGGCTGCGGCGCCAATGACAGCCACAGCCAGCCACTGCCGGCCGATTTGCAGATTGAGGCCGTGCTGCAAGAGCCTTTGCTGGCCGGCGACTGGCAGGCCTGGAGTCAGGCCTGGCTGCGCCTCGACGCCGGCCCGGTCGCGGCGTTGCTGGCGCAGGCCAAACAAGGAGAAGGCGCGCCGCGCTTGACGCTCTGCGGCGAGCGGCACGCGCAGACTTGGGCCTTGGGCCCGCGGCCACGCCTGCTCAAGCTCTGGCAGGCCTTGCTGCCACCCCGCGCCGATGTCGCACGCAGCCTGCTCGCCCTATGAGCGCTCAGCCCAATTTGGTCCAACGCACGCCCGCACCTCGTGCCGCTTGGACGCTTGAGCAAGCGGGTTTGTCGCCGCTATTGGCGCAGCTGTTTGCCAGCCGCGGCGTCAAGAGCGCGGACGAGCTGGATGCGGGCCTGGCCAAGCTGCTACCGCCCAGCGGTTTGAAGGGTATTGCCGAGGCGGCGCGGCTATTGGCCGATTGCATTGAAGCGCGCCAGCACATTTGCATCGTCGCCGACTACGACTGTGACGGTGCCACCGCCTGTACCGTCGCGCTGCGGGGTTTGGCCCTGCTCGGCGCCGGCCCGGCCAGCCTCAGCTATGTGGTGCCGGACCGCGCCATCCATGGCTACGGCTTGACCCCGGCCATTGTTGACCTGGCGCTGGCCCAGGGCAGCCAGCCGCAGCTGCTGATGACGGTGGACAACGGCATCGCCAGCATCGCCGGCATCGCCCATGCGAACGCGCTGGGCTTGCAGGTGCTGGTGACCGACCACCATCTGCCGGCAGTGTTCGACGGCGTCACCCAGCTGCCGGCGGCCGCGGCCATCGTCAACCCCAGCCAGCCCGGCTGCTCATTTGAGAGCAAAAACCTGGCCGGTGTCGGTGTGGCTTTTTACGTTCTGCTGGCGCTGCGCAGTGAGCTGCGTGCGCGTGGCCGCTTCGATACGCAAAGCCAGCCCAAACTCGACGGCCTGCTCGATCTGGTGGCGCTGGGCACGGTGGCCGATGTGGTCAAGCTCGACGCCAACAACCGCCGCCTGGTCGCGCAGGGTTTGAAGCGCATGCGTGCCGGCCGGGCCCATGCCGGCGTGGCCGCGCTGTTCAGCGCGGCCGGGCGCGACAGCACGCGCGCCAATGCCTTCGACCTGGGCTTCGCGCTGGGCCCACGCATCAACGCGGCCGGCCGCTTGTCGGACATGACGCTGGGGATTGAATGCCTGCTGACCGATGACCCCGGCCGCGCGCTGGAGTTAGCCAAGCAGCTCGACGCGATCAACCGCGAGCGGCGCGTGATCGAGGCCGATATGCGCGAGCAGGCCGAGTTCAAGCTCGATGCCTTGCTGCAAGACCCGCGTCTGATGGGCGAGCCGCCGCCGGCCTTGGCCATCTTCGAGGCCGAGTTTCATGAAGGCGTGGTCGGCATCATTGCCTCGCGCCTGAAGGACCGCATCCACCGGCCGAGCTTTGTGTTCGCTCGCGGCGCCGATGGCCAACTGAAAGGCTCGGGCCGCTCGATTGCCGGCTTTCATCTGCGTGACGCACTGGACCTGATCAGCAAGCGCCATCCCGCCCTGCTGAAAAAGTTTGGTGGCCATGCGATGGCGGCCGGCTGCACGCTGGCGGACGACGGTTTTGATTGCTTCGACGCGGCCTTGCGCCAGGTCGCCGCCGAATGGCTGGACGCCGCAGCGCTGACCCGCACCCTGCGCACCGACGGGCCGCTGGCGTCCGAGCATTTCAACCCGGCCAGCGTACGGGCCCTGGAGGAGCAAGTCTGGGGCCAGGCCTTCGAGGCGCCGCTGTTTTGCGACCACGTGGAGATCATCTCGCAGCGCATCGTCGGCGAGAAGCATATGAAACTGAGGTTGCGACAGGCCGGTTTGTTGCGGGACGCGATCTGGTTCGGCCATATCGAGCCCGTGCCGGCCCAGGGGCAAATGGCCTACCGGCTCAGCGTCGACGAATACCAGGGCCAAGAGCGGGTGCAGATGGTTGTCGAGGCGATGGTCTGATGCGAGATTTATGCAGGGGATTTCCGTGACGCAATACTCACCAACCCCACTCATGCAATCAGGACAAACCACGAGTCACCAGCTTGACATTCTGGTGTAGTCCAATCGGGCCATTGCAGTTGTCGTTCATAACAAGACTGAACCAAGATTAGGCCAGCCAAGCCAACAGTTCATTCAGCGCCGGCGACGCCCCGAGCAAACCACCAGCGACCCATGAATCCACTTAAATTGACCCAGCACTTAAGCTTGAAAACGCGCCTCACCATGGTGGGCCTGATCGCCATGCTCTTGGGCTTGGTACCCAGCAGTCTGCTGGTGCTGAGCTACTCGGAGGAATTGAGTCGGGTCGAGCGCGAAGCCGCTGGGCTACCCATCAACGAGGCATGGCATGAAATACTGAAAAACTTGCAAGGGCACCGCATTCAGGGCGTCGAGTCCTTGTCTATCCGGCCCGACGCCGGCAAAGAGTTGGCAGCCACTCGGCAGCACACGCACCGGGCCATACAACAGTTGACCGCACTGTTGGATGGGCGTTTCGATCACGCGCATATTGAAGCCGCCAAGGCACTGGGTGCGCAGCTGGACCTGCTGGGTGCCGATTTGCAGGCGCTGCCTCCTTCCCTTGTCCGCGATATCGTTCAACTTCGGAAAAGAAGAGCGGAGTTATGGGCTATGATGGGCCGGCTCACGGCGGCCCCGAGCGCGACGACGGAAGCCAGCGCGGCGCCGCCAACGGTAGACAGAAGCGTTCGTCGGGTGATCAGCATAGGGCTACTGTAAACCCCCCGTGCTCACATGCTCAAGTGCTCGCGTGCTCTTGTGCCGTGCTGTGTGCTCTAGTGCACAGGTGCACGGTGCGCACCCAGCACCAAGCACTCAGCACCGAGCACGGCACTAGAGCACCGGAGCACGTGAGCACCTGAGCACAGAACGCCTTAGAATGCCCGTGTGCTTGTCAATTGCGTCGCATACCAACGCGGGCAAAAGGTCGCTGATATCCCCATCAGTGAGATCCGTGCACATCTGGCCGATCCGGGCTGTTTTGTCTGGGTCGCGCTGAAGGATCCTGAATCCGCGGAAGTTGAGCGGCTGCAGAAGGAGTTCGACCTGCACGAACTGGCGGTGGAAGACGCCAGCCGCGGACATCAGCGGCCAAAGATTGAAGAGTACGGCGCGTCGATTTTTGTCGTGCTCCACATGATCGAGGCGCATGACAACGACATGCGAACTGGCGAAGTGGCAATCTTCGTCGGGCCGCAGTATGTGATCTCGGTCCGTCGCGAGACGAGCCAGGGGTTCGCGGAAGTCCGGCGCCGGTGCGAGGACGAGCCGGACCTGCTGCGGCATGGGCCGGCCTATGTCCTCTACGCGCTCATGGACACGGTCGTCGATCGGTATTTCCCCCTCATCGATACGCTGACGCGTGAGATCGAAGAAATTGAGACGCGCATCTTCGCCAGCAATACCACGCGCGCACAGGTGGAAGCCCTCTACACCTTCAAACAGCGCCTGATGGTGGTGGACCATGCGATCGGACCGTTGCTGGAAGTCACGAGCAAGCTGCATGGCGGGCGGGTTCCACCGCTTTGCGCCGGGCTCCACGACTATTTTCGAGACGTCTACGACCACCTGCAGCGCCTGAAGCAGTCCACAGACAACCTGCGCGACATGGTCGGCACGGCGCTGTCAGTGAACCTGTCGCTCATCACCCTGCAGGAGAACGAAGTCACCAAACGCCTGGCGGCCTATGCCGCTCTCGTGGCCGTTCCGACGATGGTGGCCGGTGTGTATGGCATGAATTTCCGGCACATGCCTGCCCTGGACTCGCCGTACGGATTCCCGCTGACGATAATCGTAATGGCGCTTATCGATGTGTATCTCGTGTTCCGGTTCAGGAAGGCAAAGTGGCTGTGACGACGCCTGATAGCTCTCTCTATCGCAAAGCGTTCTTGCTCGCACTGGTCATCGGCGTGTCGATCGCCATGATCAAGGTGCTGCAGGCGTTCCTCATGACACTCATGGTGGCGGCTATTCTGGCGGGCTTGCTCCGGCCTGTGTTCGTGCACTTCACCCGCTGGCTGGGCGGTCGCAGGATTCCCGCCGCCATCCTCACGGTGCTTTTCACACTGATCGGAGTCATTGGCCCGCTCGTGGCGATTGGCGGCCTGGTGGTCAGTCAGGCCTCGGACATCACGACAAACGTCCGGCCGATCGTCGAGAAGTCCATCAACTCACCGACCTACCTGGATCAACGGCTGCAGAAGCTGCCGGGGTATGACGAGTATTTCAAACCTTATCGCACGGTCATCCTCACCAAAGCGGGCGAGGTGGTGAACTCGATGGGCGGTTTCCTCATGTCGTCGCTGTCGGCCACAACGCTGAGCACCGTGTCGTTCATTGCGAATTTCTTCCTCGCACTTTACGCGATGTTCTTTCTCCTGCTCGATGGCCAGGCCATGCTCAAAAGCGCCATGGAGTACCTGCCGCTCCACGGCGACGAGAAGGAATTGTTGATCCAGCGGTTCCTCTCGATTACGCGCGCGACGATCAAAGGCACGCTCGTGATCGGAGTGATTCAGGGCACCTTGTCCGGCCTCGCCTTCTGGGCCCTGAGCATCCCCAACGCGGCGTTCTGGGGCGTGCTCATGACGGTGTTGTCGATTCTTCCCCTGATCGGCGGCGCACTGATTTGGGTGCCCGCCGCGATCATCCTGTTCGCGACCGGCGCGGTCACAAAGGCCATCGTGCTGACGGTGTTTTGCTCGCTGGTTGTCGGCTCAGTGGACAACATCCTTCGGCCGTGGCTGGTGGGCCGTGACACGAAGATGCACGACCTTGTGATTCTGTTCTCCACTCTGGGCGGCCTGCTGGCCATCGGGGCGATGGGCTTCATCATCGGACCGGTACTGGCCGGACTGTTCGTGACGTCGTGGCAGATCTTTGGCATAGCGTACCGCGACCAGCTCGCCGACGGCAGCC
>NZ_JANNMI010000332.1:0-15130 GCF_031397715.1 Roseateles sp. | reverse complement strand
CTGCGCGGCTGCGTTCGCGATGCCTGCGGATAATCCACCGCTTTGTGCCCCCTCATGCTGAGCCTCCAAACCGCGCTGACCTTCTTCACCTTGGCCTTGCTCTTGGGCTACACGCCGGGACCAGACAACCTCTTCGTGCTGATCCAATCGGCCACCCATGGGCGGCGTGCGGGCTTTTACGTGGTGCTGGGCCTGTGCACCGGCTTGATGCTGCACACGCTGGCGATTGCCTTTGGTTTGGCCGGCTTGTTCGCCGCCTCGGCCACCGCCTTCACGGTTTTGAAATTCGCCGGCGCGGCCTATCTGGTCTACCTGGCCTATCAGGTGCTGCGCGCGCCGGTCGGGCCGCTGGCCGAGCAGGCGCAGGCCCGCATGAGCCCCTTGAAGATGTACGGGCGCGGCGTGGTCATGAATTTGACCAATCCCAAGGTGGTGTTTTTCTTTCTGGCGCTGCTGCCGCAATTCGTCAATGCAAGCCAGGGCGCGGTGGCTTGGCAAATCGCGCAACTGGGGCTGATCTTCATAGGCGCCACGCTGATCTCCTTTGGCTCGATCACCTTCTTTGCCGGCGCCGTCAGCCGCGTCTTGAAGCGCTCGGTCAGCGCGCAGCGTGGCCTGAACTGGCTGGCCGGCACGGTCTTCATTGGCTTGGCCTTGCGGCTTGCCTTGGCCGAGCGCTAATTCACGCGGCCCCGGGGATTTGCATCAAGGCCTGCCCCATCTGAATCCTGCTGCCGTTCTCAATGCCCGGGCTCAAAATAAAGCCCTTGGGCGCGAACACAAGGATGGTGGAGCCATGCTGGAACCAGCCCATCTCCTCGCCCTTCTTGAACGAGGCCTGGCAAGCTAATTCGTTAGCGCCACGGTAGTCGACATGCAGCAGCAGATCGAGGAAATGCAGTCTGAGGCTGGCCACCAGGATGGCAGCCACCGGCACGATGGCGATAGTCTCGCCGCTCTTCAGCCTTGCCCTCAGCACGGCGCGCTCATTGCGGCAGAACAGCCGTTCGACCCGTTTTAGGGCGATAGCGTTGACGTTCCAGGTGTCGCCGGCGATGTGCGTCACATGTTCGACCGTGCAGTCCTGCGGCGCATGGAAGCGGTGGTACATCGCCGAGGTCAGGCGCAGCGTGACAAACATGCCGTCTTGGAAGGCGGAGGTGTCTTGGCTGGGCCCGAACAGGTCCTGCATCGAATACGGGAAGCCCTTGGCCTGAAAGAGCTGCCGTCCCTTGCCCTCGTCAACCACCCGCCCACAAGCGCCGACGATGGCGTCGCAAGGGCTGCTCAAGACGTTCTCGGCCATGTCCACGTGGCGTGCGCCCGCCACCAACTCGCGTGTGAAGCAGTCGTGCAGGCTGTCGAACTTTTGCTGCTTGGCGTCACTCAGGTCCAGGTCGGTGAACAAGCGCCAGACCGCGATCGAGGCACGCGCCAGCAGCGGGTTGCGGATCTGGCTGAACTTGCCCATCAGCCGGGTCAGGGCGATGCGCGGAATCCGGTTCGTCAGCAAAAAGTTCAGATCCTCCTGTTGGAGCATCTTTCTGAGGGAAATTGTCATATTCACGAGGCTGTCAAGCAGCGCTGATTAGATAGGGGGACTGGACTTCTGACTTGCTCATGGAACAAACCTCTTCTTTTGCACTTTCCGCGCTGGCCCTGGCTGCCTTGGCCTGGACGCTGCCGCGCGCCAAACGGCGGCTGGAGTTGTCGCGCGCCAAGCACCGCTCGCTGGCCGGTCATTCGCGCATGGCCAAACGGCTGGCCGGCTGGATACCGGGCTATGCCTATGACGAGGCGCGCTTCTTTAATTCCGACGGCGCGCTCGAACAGGTCGCCAACCGCCGCCGCATCGGCTTCAAGCGACTGGCCGAGACCTTTGCTCAACGCTACGCCAAGAGCATCGCGATGACGGCGCGCGCGCGCGAGGGGATTTCCGACCTGCAGTTCACCGGCAGCTACCGGGTGCCGTTTCAGTACAGCCCCTATTTGCGCGAACATTTGAAGACCGGCAGCTTTTTGCAGGCATCGTCCGGCGTCGAGGTGGTGGACCTGGACGGCAACCGCTTTTACGACCTGACCGGCAGCTACGGCGTCAATGTGTTCGGCTACGACTTCTACCGCGACTGCGTGGACGAGGGCATCGCCTTGACCCACCAGCTCGGGCCGGTGCTGGGCGCCTACCACCCCTGCGTGGCCGACAACGTCGACCGCTTGAAAAGCATCTCCGGCCTGGACGAGGTGTCCTTCCATATGTCGGGCACCGAGGCGGTGATGCAGGCCGTGCGGCTGGCGCGTTATCACACCAAGCGCAAACACCTGGTGCGCTTTTGCGGCGCCTATCACGGCTGGTGGGAGGACGTGCAGCCCGGCATCGGCAACCCACTGCCGCCGCGCGAAACCTACACCTTGCAGGAGATGGAGGAGCGCAGCCTGCAGGTGCTGCGCACGCGCAAGGATGTGGCTTGCGTGCTGATCAACCCGCTGCAGGCGCTGCATCCGAACAAGGGCGCTCCGGGGGACTCGCAACTCTTGGACAGCGGCCGGCGTGCGGGCTATGACCGCGCCGCCTACACGACTTGGCTGAAGGCCTTGCGCGAAGTCTGCAGCGAGCGCGGCATTGTGTTGATCTTCGATGAGGTGTTCCTGGGCTTCAGGCTGGCGCCGGGCGGCGCGCAGGAATACTTCGGCGTGCGCGCCGATATGGTCACTTACGGCAAGACCCTGGGCGGCGGCCTGCCGGTCGGCGTGGTCTGCGGTAAGCGCGCCTTGATGAAGCGCTTCCGCGAGGAGCGCCCGGTCGATATCTGCTTCGCCCGCGGCACCTTCAATGCGCATCCCTATGTGATGGGGGCGATGAAGGTGTTTTTGGACCGGCTGGATACGCCGGCAATTCAAGCCGTTTACGCGGGCCTGGACGAGCGTTGGCATGCGCGCGCCGAGCGCTTCAACGCGGCGCTGGCAAGCGCCGGCTTGCCGGTGCGGGTGGCTCATATGCAGTCGATCTGGACGGTGTTCTACACCGAGCCGTCGCGCTACAACTGGATGTTGCAGTTCTATTTGCGCGAGCAAGGGCTGGCGCTGAGTTGGGTCGGCACCGGCCGGCTGATCTTTAGCCTCAACTACAGCGATGCGGACTTCGATGAAGTCACGCAGCGCTTTGTCAAAGCGGCACAAACAATGCGGGCCGAGGGCTGGTGGGACGCCGACGCCGCGCTGACGAACAAAGTCATCAAACGCGGCTTGCTGAAGGAAATGCTGCAGCAAATCTGGCGCCGTTCTTGATCAACTGTGTTTCGCGTGCAGATCATGCGAAACATGATTCATCGGGTCGATCAGTTCGCCGCGCAGCAAGTACAGCGGCGCCTTGTGATACAGCATGATGTCGTGGAAGGGGTCGGTCAGGATCTTGGTCATCCAGGCCACGCCCGTCATCAGGTCTTGCTGAATCCACAGCTGCAAAACACGGAAGACCAGCCCCGCCACGCCCAGCGCCAACCAGGCGATGCCGACATCATGCAACCAGCCCTGCAGATCGGCGGCCGGCTGGATCAGGCCGAACAGCGAGGGCTGCAACCACAGCGCCGCAGGAATGGCCACCCAGATCGCCAACAACACAATCTTGCGCTGGATGTTGTAGCCGATTTTGATTTCTTCCTTGTGCTCATCGCTGGCTTGGTTGATGTGGTCATAGCCACGCGGCTCGAAGAAGAAGTGCCCCGCTTGGCGGCTGGTCATCGACACGCACCAGGCCAGCAGCGCGGCCATCGCCGGGTTGAAGAACAGCATCGCGTACGAGATCAGAAAGAAGATCGCGCTGAGCAGATGCAGGCTCTGGTTGATGCGGCTGTGGTGGTAGTAGCGGTGGTCGTCCCAGCGCTGTACTCGCAGCGTGTGGGCAAGAGTTTGAAGAAAAGGCTTGTCGTTCACGCGCACGTCCTCGTCAGTGGCAGGTGCTGCCGCCCGGGATGGGCCGGCATGCTGCGACGGGATGGTGACGGCGCTGCGTGAAAATTCCGTGACTATTGCGCCTCGCTATGGGATTGCCCGGTTTCTTTGTCCGTGTCATCGAAGTGTTATGTGCAGCGTGCACCATGGGCGCATGAAGAATGTCACGACAGCGAGTTCCAACGGCATCTTGGTCGACAACTACCCAGCAGCGCAGCGCTCTTTGCGCATCGCCTTCGTGACGGAGACCTATCCGCCCGAGGTCAACGGCGTGGCGATGACGATTGCTCGCATCGTCGACGGCCTGCATGCGCGTAACCACGACGTTCAACTGATCCGGCCACGCCAGGACGCCAGCGATGCGGCCGAGACCAGCGTGCGTTTTCACGAGGTCTTGATGCGCGGCCTGCCGATCCCGCGCTATCCGAATTTGCGCATGGGCCTGCCGTCCAAGCGCGCGCTGGTGCAGCTGTGGTCGCTGCACCGGCCCGACGTCGTGCACATCGCCACCGAGGGTGCCTTGGGCTGGTCGGCGCTGCAGGCGGCGGTGCATCTGAAGCTGCCGGTCTGTTCGGACTTCCGCACCAATTTCCACGCCTACAGCCGGCATTACGGCATTGGCTGGCTGTACAAACCCATCATGGCCTACCTGCGCAAGTTTCATAACCGCACGCAGGCGACGATGGTGCCGACCGAGGCGCTGCGGCGCGATCTGGAGGCCGGCGGCTTCAAGAATCTGAGCGTGGTGTCACGCGGCGTGGACGTGCAGCAGTTCTCGCCGCAGCGGCGCAGCCAGGCGCTGCGTGAGCAATGGGGCGTGAAGCCCGACGACTTGGTGGTGGTCTATGTCGGCCGCATCGCCCCGGAAAAAAATCTACCCGCCTTGATGGCCGCCTTCGAGGCGATCAGCCGGATTGATGCGCGCGCCAAGCTGGTGGTGGTCGGCAGCGGCCCGCAGCAGGCCGACTTGCAGCAGCAATTGCCGCAGGCGATTTTTGTCGGCCAGCGCAGCGCTGAGGACTTGGCCGCCCATTACGCCAGCGCCGATCTGTTCTTGTTCCCCAGCCTGACCGAGACCTTCGGCAACGTCACCACCGAAGCGATGGCCAGCGGCTTGGGAGTTGTCGCCTTCAATTACGCGGCGGCCGCCCAGCTGATCCGCAACGGTGTGAACGGCCGAGTGGTCGAGATCGATGACGCG
Source organism: Roseateles sp. (assembly GCF_031397715.1). Classification (GTDB taxonomy): domain Bacteria; phylum Pseudomonadota; class Gammaproteobacteria; order Burkholderiales; family Burkholderiaceae_C; genus Paucibacter_A. Next base: position 9,981 of record NZ_JANNMI010000332.1, on the reverse strand, counting down.
GCCGGCTTTGTGCGAGCCGCGGTGGAGTTGGCCGCCGATGCCGCCGGCCGGCGGCGCATGGGTGCGGCGGCCAGCCAAACTGCCCAGGCCTTGGACTGGAGCAGCATCGTGGCCCGCTTCGAGGGCGTGCTCGACTCGGTCATCCACCGCGCCGATCAGCCCTATCGCTCGCCCATCGTGGCGTCTAGACAGCGCACGGTTTGACCGCGCCGAGCCGGCGGCGCTCTGCCCAAATCAGCAGGCTCATCGCAGCCGCGATACACAGGCCAAACCCCCACATCACCGTGACGATGGAAGCGTCGAGCGCCAACAGCCCGGCGTAGACCGCCAGCATGCCCAGCACGCTGGCGTTTTCGTTGAAACCCTGCACGGCGATCGAGCGGCCGGCGGTCAGCAGGCAGTAGCCGCGGTGCTGCAGCAGCGCGTTCAAGGGCACCACCATCAGCCCGCCGACGGCGCCCACCAACACCAAGAGCGGGATCGCCACCACCAGCGAGTCCGCGCTGGCAATGGCCGGTATGAACAGGCCCAGCAGTACGCCGAACACCAGCATGCGCTTGGCCGCATGCAGCGGCACCCAGCGCCCGGCGATGCCCGCACCGGCGATCACGCCGACCGCCACGGCCGCCTGCAAATAGGCCGCCTGCGACAGCGGCAACCGCAACACGTCGTCGGCCCAGCGCAGCACCGCGAACTGCAGCGTCGCGGCGACGCCCCAGAACAGCGTGGTCACCGCCAGCGAGAGTCCGCCGTCGGCATCGGCCCAGAGGCGCCGATTGGCTTGCCAGAAGTCCAGGCACAGGCGCCGCGGGTGCAGGCCGCTGGCGGGGTAGCGGGCGCCGCTGTCCGGCACGCCCAGATTCAGCAGGGCCGCCAGGCCGTAGACCAGCAAGAGCAGGGCGATCGACAGGCTGAGCTGACTGGGCGTCAGCCAGGCCAAGCCTTGCAGTCCTTGTTGTGCCGCGCTGAAGCCGCTTAGGCCCAGCAACCAGGGGCTGACCAGCAAGCCGCCCAGCACGACGCCGAACAGCGCCGCGCAAACCACGCTGACCTCCACCCAGCCGTTGGCCAGCACCAGGCGCTGCGGCCCGACCAGCTCGGTCACCAGGCCATATTTGGCCGGCGCATAGGCGGCCGCGCCGAAGCCCACCACGGCGAAGGCCGCGAACGGATGCAGGCCCAGCGCCAGCGCCAGCACGCCGAGCAGCTTGACCCCATTCATCCAGGCCATCAGCCGCGCTTTCGGGACAGCGTCCGCCAGCGGGCCGACAAAAGGCGCCAGCACGACATAAGAAATCGTGAAGCCGAACTTCAACATCGGTGCCCACCAACCGGGCAGGTTCAGCTCCTGCAGCCGCGCGATGATGACGATCAAAAGGGCGTTGTCGGCCAAGGCCGAGGCGAACTGTGCCGCGATCAGTAAATAGAAGCCGGAGGGCATCAGCGTTCGCCGGTGGAATCGAAGGCAGGAGCGTGACAGCGTCGCGTGAAACGGTGGTGACAAGCAGGGCTTGACCGTGCACAAAATACGCGCGCAACCCTCACGCGTCTAGACGTAGGTCCGGCAGGTCCGACAGGAAGGCGCGGACGCCGAACAGCTCAGTGCCGCGCCAGCCTTGCTCGGGGCTGAGCAGCTTGCCGCTCTGTGCTCGCTGCGCCAGCTCCGGGCAGCGATTGGCCAGCATGCGGGGGAAGGCGCGGCAACAGGACTTGGCGACGCCGGCCAAGTCCGCAAGTTGGCCGTAGTCAAGCACCTTGTCTTGGGGGACATGGCGCATCACGTGCACAACCCTGTCCTGCCACGCGTCGCTCATCGGCGGAATGTTCGAGCTGAGGTGGCTGATCGGATCACCGATGCGGACGGTTCCGCCGCGCAGCACCCGAGCCAGCACGCCGCGGCGCCCGTCCAAGGCCTTGACCACCCCAGGTTGGCGCCGGTCGAGCAGTGTGCAGGGTTCGCACTGGAAGGTGATCCAAAGTACGAGCGCCTGGCCGATTCGCAGAAGGCTGCCCGACGAAAGTTCCTGCGTGGGGAAGTCGACCAGCAGGTTTTCGCGCAGCACGGCGGCCGGCAAGTGCAAATCCCGATACGTGTCCGCGCTGGCGATCAACAGCTGCCGCGGCGACAGCGGATTGGCGTGCCGGTCACCCTGGAGCCCGGCACCGGTGATGGCCTGCGCCTCGGCAACGGGCCGTGGCTTGGCCGATTGACGGTCGCGAATATAGAGCTGCTGAACCGAGCCTATCGAACGCCAGGGCTGCGCCTGGTCAGTTGCTGCGGTTGAAAGTAGGTTTGATGGCATCAAGGAGGGGGTTGATCTGGGGGTGCTGTGGCGTGGCGGCGCTGGCTCGGCTAGGAAGCCGTGTTCAGGGCAAGGCTGAAAATAGCAGCATTTGACATTGAGGTGCTTGTGAATCCATCCATTGCCCACGCCGCACTCATCGCCACCTTCCGAAGGGCGCAGGCCGATGCGGCGCACAAGTTCGGGCTGATTCAAACGGTCGCGAAAAAGGGCCCCAAAGCCATACAGGCCGCCACCGATGCCGCAAACAAAGCAGCCAAGCGCCGGGACGCCTACGCGAAGAAGCTGAGTGACCTTGGGCTTAGCCTGCCGGACTGAGCGTGAATTCAAACAGCAGGCGCGGAGCAAAGCCAGGCAACGCGGATCGCTTGCGCTGGCAGGTCCAACGATAGTCGTCACAAGTTGCGAAATAGGGTCAGGGCGCCGCTGGCTCAAACGGCGAACTTGCTCGTGTTGGTCAGCTCGGTGCCCGGAGCAGCCTTTCGAATTGGTCTCACTCGCGCTCTTTGGCTCGGCCCGCCGCCGTGCTCATGGTGCCCGGGTCGGCTCTGGCGAGCCGACTGCCCTCGTTGCTCACTGCGCGGGTCAGCGGCGGCAAACTCACTTCGTTCGCTGCGCTCACTGTAGTCAAACAGTGCCGGCGCGTCAGTTGTTGAAGCGCGCTGCGCGCGCCTGACCCGCTTCGCTGCGCCCTCGGCCGCGCACAAATCGCTCGTCGGCGGGCCGAGCCAAATCGGAGCGGGCGTCTTGCACGTGGGTAGGAACCGTCGATCGCGATGCAAGCGCACTGCAGCACGGCGACGGCCAGGGCGGCAGTGCCTAACGCGGCAAAACCAGGCTCAACTGATGGAAGACTGCATGAGTAGCTGAAGCCAAGGCAAATGCTGCAGGGTAGAAGACTCGGCGTTGTGGCGGTTTTGAATTGTTGGGGTGAGCGGAGCGAACCCCAACCAACCTGGCTAGAAGTTCAAAATCAAGACCAGCGCCCGGCAATGTACGCGCACCAGGCAACTTGTGACCAGGGATGACCCGCAAACGGCGGCCGAGAAGGACGCTTTTCGGCGGCGCTGTCAACGCCCAGCAGACCACAGCCGCCACCGAAGACAGATTCAAGCGCACCAAGCGCCGAGCTCTGTCGCGGTCGCGTTGCGCTCACGCGGAAACCGGCCCGCAGATCACAGCCGCATCCGGCAGGCGATCTTCAAGCGGCTGCGCAGCCGACCGGGATCGTTCGTGCTGCCGCCGAAGCAACTAGATTGACCGACGCTCAGCGCAGGCGACGCCAGCCCAACAGCCCGAGTCCGGCCAGCATTAGCAAGTAGCTTGCGGGTTCGGGCACCGGAGCCGTTGGCAACTGGAGGCCCGCCAACGAAATTAGGAAGGGCGGTGGCGAGGCCAGGGAAAATGGGTCGACCACTTGCGCGAAAGCTCCCCCGGTGTATTGCACGGCCTCGCCGGATACCCGCGCTTCGCTTGAATAGCCGAAGATAAAAAACTCGCCCGGTTGAAGCACGCCGAAATTGATCGAGGCACTGAACGCATCAACCGTCAGACCCCCGGCCGAAAAGAAGGACTGGGGTTCGTATCCCGATTGAAAGCTCTCTGTGGGCAACCCGACTCCACGTCGGTCCACCGACGTCCCGGTCATGGTAAACAGGCCGCTGCCGTTAAATGCAGCATTGTCGAGGATCACAGATCTAGAAATGCTCCAAAACGAAGACGACGGGGGAAAAAGTAACGGGAAGGCGGGCACCCCATCGCGGTAACCGAAGATGCTGGCAACGATAGACGCTTCGATTGCACCGGCACCATACTGCGCCCGGCCATTTGCAATGGCACCGAGAAAGTGGAAAGTCAAATCCAGGGGGGTGTCTATTTGGTCGGTTCCAACAATGATGCCGTAATGGGTTCGGGCGGTGGCGGACACCGAGTTGTTGGTGAAATATTGGCTCACCGCCATTCCGGCTTGATTCTTGAAAAAGCCGCCCTTGTCTTGCAAGGCGGTGGCGAAGTTGACACCCTCTTGCGCCGTTGCGGTCAGCGTGAACGGCAGGCCGTTTGGCGAAGTGTCGTCGAGACTTTGAATGTCGGTCTGGGCACCGGCGTTCTTTGTCTCGGCGAATGCGGTCACTCGGAAATCGACGATGTTCAGACCTGCCTGCGCGGGGGAAAACAGCGCTGCCAGCAGCAGCGTAAGGGTGAACAGTGGAGTTTTCATGAGGGCTCCTTTTTGACGGACGAAACGAGCCATGCAGCTTAGCGCCGCGTGCCGCGTCGGACAAGCGGTTCTTCCATCCTCGCTCGCGGATCCCTGCGATTGCGCTGCGGTGACTGCGGCCACGACAAGATCGTCGCCTTCAGCTGCAAGCGGCGCGGTTTTTGCCCTTCATGCGGCGCCCGGCGCATGGCACAGACGGCGGCCCATCTGGTGGACCGCGTCATCCCGCGCGTGCCGGTGCGCCAGTGGGCGCTCGCACTGCCGATCCCGCTTCGCCTGCTGCTGGCTGTGCTAGGGCTGAGGGTCAATCCCGCACCTCTTGTGACCCCGCAGCTGCCGAAGACGATTCGATGCGCCGACCGCTGCGCATTGAATTTGCTGGAGCGACGTGTCACCGCACCTTGCGGGGGGATCACCGCGCTGCTGCACCATGTCAACGTCGATTTGCTTCGGGATGCGTTTTTGGCGCTCAAGCGCCGAGCTGCCTAAGTTCGCGACCGTGGCAGGGCGAGCTCGCAGCCTCGGCCAATCCTAGGCGGCAAGCTGCCTCACCTCATCCTCAACTTGCAGACCCACTTGCAAGTCCTTATTTTTTAACGATTTTTGCCCAATGTGAATTTGAAGAGTCGGCCCTAAGTGCTTGATTTTATTGAAAAATCTGCGATTCACCTTGACCTGGGCGGTTCCGGCAAGTAAAGTGGAGCTTAGTGTAGTTAGGTGGGTCGCCGTGGCGAATTTTGTGTTTCAGGGGGCTTCTGCCTTGGCGATGGATGCCAAGGGGCGTTTGGCCGTCCCTGCGCGCCACCGTGAGGTCCTGCAGGCGCTGTGCGCCGGCCAGCTGACCGTGACCAAGCACCCCGAGGGCTGCTTGATGGTGTTCCCCCGGCCGGCCTGGGAGAGCTTTCGCGACCGCATCGCCGCCTTGCCGATGTCGGCCGCCGGCTGGAAGCGGGTGTTTCTGGGCAGCGCCATGGATGTCGAAATCGACAGCGCCGCCCGGGTGCTGATTTCGCCCGAGCTGCGCGCTAGCGCCGGCCTGCAAAAAGACCTGATGTTGATGGGTATGGGCAGTCATTTCGAGCTCTGGGATGCGGCCGCCTATGCCGCGCATGAAGCCCAGGTGATGCAGTCCGAATTGCCGGATGCCTTGAAGGACTTCAGCTTCTGATGGATACCACCGCTTCCACCCCGTTTTCCCACACCACCGTGCTCTTGAACGAGGCGGTCGACAACGTCTTGACGGCGCCCGACGGTATCTATGTGGACGGCACTTTCGGCCGCGGCGGTCATTCGCGCCTCTTGCTGAGCAAGCTGGGGGCCCAGGGCCGGCTGATCGCGATCGACCGCGATCTGGAGGCGATTGCCGCCGCCACCGAGGGGGCTGACCGCATCAGCGACCCACGCTTCACGATCGTCCATTCCGCTTTTGCCGATATGCGCAGCCAGCTGCGTGGTTTGGGCATCGAGCAGGTGCAGGGCGTGCTTTTGGACTTGGGTGTGTCGAGCCCGCAGATTGACAACCCCGAGCGTGGGTTCAGCTTCCGCTTCAGCGGCCCGCTGGACATGCGCATGGACACCAGCCGCGGCGAAAGTGCCGCGGATTTTTTGGCCCGCGCCGATGAGCGCCAGATTGCGGAAGTGATACGCAACTATGGAGAAGAACGGTTTGCTGGCCAGGTTGCAAAGGCGCTTGTGGCTCGCCGCACAGACGGCAAGCCCGTGCGCACCACCGACGAGCTGTCCGAAGTCGTGGCTCGTGCGGTCAAGACTCGCGAGCCGGGTCAGAACCCCGCCACGCGTACCTTTCAAGCTCTTCGGATTCACGTCAATGGCGAACTTGAGGAACTTGAGCAAGGGTTGAACGCGGCGCTGGCGCTGTTGGCGCCGGGCGGGCGCATGGCCATCATCAGCTTTCACTCGCTCGAAGACCGCATCGTCAAGAACTTCATCGGCGGCCACAGCAAGCAGGTGGTCGATCGCCGCGCGCTGTTCGCTGAGCCCAAGCCCTTGGCCTTGGAGGCGATTGCCCGCATCAAGCCGAGTGAGGCCGAGGTGCAGGCCAATCCGCGCGCGCGCTCAGCCGTCTTGCGGATCGCCCAGCGCACCGAGGCGCCGCTGCCGCTAGAGCACCACAAGCGCCGGCGGGGTGCGTGAGCGTGGTGGGGCGACTCAATTTCATTTTGCTGCTCGCCGTGCTGGCGAGCGGCATGGTGCTGGTGCGCAGCGCCTATGAAGCGCGCCGCCTGTTCACCGCCGTTGACCGTGCGCAGGCCGAAGGGCGCCGGTTGGAGGCCGACAGCCAGCGCCTGCAGGCCGAGCGCCATGCGCAGGCGACCAATTTGCGCGTTGAGCAGGTCGCCCGCGAGCGCCTGAAGATGCGCGCGATCAGCCCGAATGTGATTCAAGCGGCCGAGGATCACCCGAAGCCAAGCCCGGGAGTCGCGCGATGAAATGGCTCAAGCGTGGCAGCAGCTCGGGCGCCGAGCCGACCAAGCGCTCGGCGCGCGCGCGCCGGGCAATGGTGGCCAACCAGGGCACGCGCAGCGTCAGCTATTCCAGCAGCCCCTTGTTGGCCTCCAAAACGCCGGTCTGGCGCTCGCGCTTTCTGGTCGCCTTGGTGGGCCTGTCTTTTGCTGGCCTGCTGGCGCGAGCGCTGTACGTGCAGGTAATTGGCACCGACTTCTACCAAAAGCAGGGCGAGGCGCGCTATGTGCATCAGCTCGAACTGCCGGCCAGCCGGGGCCGCATCAATGACCGCAGCGGCCAGGTGCTGGCCGCCAGCGTGGCCGTGCCCTCGGTCTGGGCCATTCCCAAGGAGGTCGACGCCGATCCGGTGAAGCGACGTGCGCTGGCCAAGATCCTCGGCTGGTCTAACGCCGAGTTGGAGCGCAAGCTGGACCCGGCCACGCGCTTTGTCTGGCTGAAGCGCCAGGCCGACGATGAGCTTGCCGCGCAGATCAAGGCCTTGGGTCTGAAGGGTGTGTTCCAGGACCGCGAGTACAAGCGCAAATACCCGGAAGGCGAAGCCGCCGCCCATGTGGTGGGCTTCACCAATATCGAGGACAAGGGCCAGGAAGGCATCGAGCTGGCGCGCCAAAAAGAGCTGCAGGGCCGTGACGGCAGCCGCTCGGTCGTGCGCGACCGGCTGGGCCGCGTGGTCGAGGACATCGGCGAGCGCGTGCCCGCCGCGAATGGCCGCGACATCGATTTGTCGATCGACTCCAAGGTGCAGTTCTTCGCCTACCAGCGCATCCGCGACGCCGTTGCCGAGCACAAGGCCAAGGCCGGCAGCGTGGTGGTGCTGGACGCGCAGACCGGCGAGATCCTGGCGCTGGCCAACTTCCCCAGCTACAAGCCGGATGAGCGCAAAAATCTCAGCGGCGCCCAGCTGCGCAACCGTGCGCTGACCGATATCTTCGAGCCCGGCTCGACCATGAAGCCGATGATCGTCGGCCTGGCCCTGGAGACCGGCCGGGTCACGCCCGACAGCGTCATCAGCACCGGGCGCGGCAGCGTCAGCATCGCCGGCTGGTCGCCCACCGACCACACGCCGCGCGACACGTTGACCGTCACGCAGATCATTCAAAAGTCCAGCAATGTCGGGGTGGCCAAGCTGGCCCTGTCCATGCCGCCGCGCGAAATGCACGAGCTGTTCACCGCCATCGGCCTGGGCCAGCGGCCGCAGATCGACTTTCCCGGCGCCATTTCAGGCAAGCTGCGGCCCTACAAGAGCTGGCGGCCGATTGAACAGGCCACCATGGCCTATGGCTACGGCCTGTCCGCGTCGCTGTTGCAGCTGGCGCGCGCCTACACCGTGTTCGCCCATGACGGCGAGGTGATCCCAATCACGATGACGCGCAGGCAGCCCGACGAAGTGGTCACCGGTATCCGGGTGTTTTCGCCCAAGACGGCCGAAACCATGCGCGGCATGCTGCAGATGGCGGCCGGCCCCGGCGGTACCGCGCCGCAGGCGATGGTCAGCGGCTATAGCGTCGGTGGCAAATCGGGCACCGCCCACAAGCAAGAAGGCAAGGGCTATGCGAGCAAGAAATACCGCTCCTGGTTTGTCGGCATGGCGCCGATCACCAAGCCCCGCATCATCGTCGCGGTGATGGTCGACGAGCCCAGCAACGGCGCCTATTTCGGCGGCGCGGTGGCCGGCCCGGTGTTCAGCCAGGTGGTCGCGCAAAGCCTGCGTCTGCTCAATGTGCCGACCGATCTGGAGGTCAAGCCGCAAATCATGGCCACTCAAAAAGTGCAGGCCGTGGAAGAAAGTTTCTGAACATGCTGACCCGTCTCAAATCCCCCGAAGCCTGCGCCCGTTGGTTGCAGGAGTGGACCACCGGCGTGCTGCGCACCGACAGCCGCGCGGTGCAGCCGGGGGATGCCTTTATCGCCTGGCCCGGCTATGCACGCGACGGCCGCGAGTTCGTCGCGCAGGCGCTGGCGGCCGGTGCGGCGACCTGTCTGGTCGAGGACGCTGGGGTGGAAAGTTATGGCTTTGTCGATGCCCGCGTCGCCTCGCTGTCCGAGCTGAAGTCCAAGACCGGCCTGATCGCCGCCGCCTACTACGGCCAGCCGTCGATGGCCTTGGCCGTGATCGCCACCACCGGCACCAATGGCAAGACCTCGACCGCCTGGTGGTGCGCGCAGGCGTTGAGCATATTGGGTCAGCGCTGCGGCGTGGTCGGCACGCTGGGGGTGGGCGAGCCACCGGTGCCTGGCGGCCGTGCAGCGGCAATCGAATACACCGGTCTGACAACACCTGACCCCGTGCTCTTGCAAGCGAACTTCCGCCGCATGCAAGACGAGGGCTTCACCGCCTGCGCAATCGAGGCGTCCTCGATTGGCTTGAAAGAGTTCCGCCTCAGCGGCAGCGAGATCCGCGTCGCCCTGTTCACCAATTTCACCCAAGACCATCTCGACTATCACGGCAGCATGGACGCCTACTGGGCGGCCAAGCGCGAGCTGTTCGAGATGCCGGGCCTGCGTGCCGCTGTCTTGAACATCGACGATGCCAAGGGTGCTGAGCTGGCGCTGGAACTTGGCGCCAAGCTGGACATCTGGACTTGCTCCTTGACCGGCCCTGCGCGGCTGCGGGCGACCGAGCTGCACTATTTGGCCGGTGGCCTGGCTTTCACGCTGCGCGAGGGCGAAGAGGCCTTGTTGATCGAGACCGGTCTGATCGGCGACTACAACGTCGCCAACCTGCTCGGCGTGATTGGTTGTTTGCGCGCCTTGGGCCACGGTCTGGCCGAGATCGCCGCCGTCGCTGGCCGGGTCACGCCGGTGCCGGGCCGCATGCAGCGGGTTGGCAATGGCCGGGAGCTGCCGCAGCTGTTGGTCGACTACGCCCACACGCCCGACGCGCTGGACAAGGCCTTGACGGCGCTGCGCCCGTTGGCCATTGCTCGCGGCGGCCAGCTGATTTGCTTGTTCGGCTGCGGCGGCAACCGCGAC
>NZ_JANNMI010000320.1:0-6701 GCF_031397715.1 Roseateles sp. | reverse complement strand
ATCAGCGGCATCAGCGATGACGGCCGCGTGTTGATCACCCGAGTAGGCAGCTTCTTCTCCAGCTTCGCCGGCTTCATGTGGGTGGAGGACGCCGGCTGGATTGAGCTGAACGAGTTCTTCCGCAAGCAAGGCGTGGTCGAGGCCGAGAAGTACGGCATGGACAACCCGCTCGCCATCAGCGGCCAGGGCAACACCTTGGTCGGCGGCTTGACCGGCGTCGGCATGACCTGGTATGTGGACCTGAAGCAAGCCTTTGTTTGCGCCGGTGGCGTGAGCACAGCGACCGCCTTCCCGATCGAGTTCGCGGTCAAGGTCAAGGCCGGCGCGGCTATGGGTCGCTGCGAAATCAAGTAAGTAGCTCATACAGCTAACCATTTATTTACTAGGACACAGAAATGCACGTCAACAACTACTTCACGCTGCGCGCGCTGGCCGTGGCGGCCATCCTCGTCGCGGCCGGCGGCCAGGCCAAGGCCGAGCTGACCTTTTTCAATTCGCAAGCCGCCTATCTGGCCGCCATCAGCGCGCCCGGTGTCGACAACTATGAAAGCATGCCCTGGGCCGATATGGGCAGCTTCGTCGAGGGCCAAGCCGGGGAGCATTTCTACGCGGCCTGGGCGGTTGCGGAGACGAACGAATGGACCGGCCTGTATGCCGCGGGCAGCAGCAGCGATCTGTGGCTGTCGACCAATGTGGCGGCCGACTACCTGACCTATGGCTATTTCTCGGACAAGGTCAACGCGGCCGGCGGCTTCTTCTTCGGCACCGATGAGATGGGCGAGTTCAAAGCCGGTCAGACCATCCGCGTCAATGCGATTGACGCCGACGGTGTGGAGCTCAGCTTGTTGATGGACAACGCCACGACGAGCAGCTTCTACGGCTTTGTCTCGACCAGCCATCTGGAATATTTTCAGGTCAGCGCCTTGCAGCCTGATGGTGAATTCACCTGGGTGGCGGGCAATGACCTGACCCTGGGCACGATCGCCGCCGCCGTGCCCGAGCCGGCCAGCTACGCCTTGCTCTTGGCGGGCCTGAGCCTGCTGGGCGCAGTGGCCCAGCGCAAGCGCGGCTGACGAGAAGCCCATTCGAGAGCAGGGCTCAGCAAGTTGGCTTTGGCGCTGATGCGGAGGCCGTCATTCAGGACCTGATTGCCAAGACTGCAGCGGCCATTGCCAACTTGCAGCGAGCGCTGCCCGCAGGGTATTCGCTGAAGGTTTTGGACAGCGTGCTCGGCGGGCTGGAGCAAGCCGTCGTGCAGCTGGGTGGCATGCCTGCCAGTTGACCCGCTGCCTCACGCAGGGGAAAGAGTCAGGTCTTGCCATCCAGCAGCCACCCCAGCGCTGGAGTGGCCAGGCAATGCATGAATGCAAGACCTGACCCCTCGCCTGCGGAATAGGCCGCCCGGCGGTGATTGCATTCTGCCCGCCCTTGATTGACACTCCGGCGCCTGACTGTGAAACAGTCCGCTCCGATCAATCCAGCGCACCGCCACGCTGCCGCAACAGGACTCAACACGCTATGCCCCACATGCTGCTCATCGTCGAACCTCTGGGCCAGCGGGCTGAACGCGGCCCTGTCGCCGGGGAGGCGGTCTATCAGCGCATGGTGGATTTCTCCGCTGAGCTGCAGGCAGCCGGCTTGCTTCTCGGCGTCAACTCGCTGGGCACCGCGGCTAAGCGTTTGAGCAAGCGTGACGGCGCCACCCAGGTCTGGGACGGCCCCTTCGCTGAAGCCAAGGAGATGGTGGGCGGCTACTTTTTGCTCGACACCGAAGACGCCGCCGTGGCGAGGGGCTGGGCCGAGCGCTGTCCGGCGGCGGAATGGGCGACGGTGGAAATCCGCGGCATCGGGCCCTGCTATGCCTGAGTAGGTAAATACCCGGATGCTGTCGAATCGCGCCGGACCGGATCGTCGAGGGGATGAAGGCAGGCCGGATCCGGACCGCCTCATTTCACCCAGGAGATCCACCATGCGATTCATGATCCAGGTCCGCGCCACCGTCAGCAGCGAGCGCGGCGATCCGCCCGGCCCCGAACTGAAGCCTCTGTTCGAGGAGATGGGGACCTTCCACGAAGAGTTGGCGCGCGCCGGCGTTCTGCTGGACGCAGCCGGCCTGCGCCCCAGCCGTCAGGGCTGGCGTCAAAGCTACCACCCGGACGGCCGCCGCGAGGTCGCAGACGGTCCCTTCGCCGAGACCAAGGAGTTGATTGCCGGCTACACGCTGATCCAGGTGCGCTCGGTCGAGGAGGCCCAAGCATGGGCGGCGCGCTTCCCGAGCCCCTTCCCGGGCCAGGTTTGCGAGATCGAGGTGCGCCGGCTCTACGAGGAGGCCGACTTTGCGCCCGGCGGCGACATGGCCTTGCCGGATTGAGCAGAGGCGCCCATGAGTACCTTGACCTACTGCAATCCACCTGCCCGCCGGCGCTGCGGCGCCTGAAGCCGCTGGCCGAATCCACCCACTGAAGGATCTTCAATATGCACAAGCAAATTTTCGTCAACCTGCCCTGCAAAAACCTGCCTGCCAGCAAAGCCTTCTTTGAAGCGCTGGGTTACCACTTCAACCCGCAGTTCACCAGCGAAGCCGGTGCCGGCCTCGTGCTGGGTGAGAACCTGTATGCCATGCTGTTGACCGAGGAGTTCGCCAAGGGCTTCACCGCCAAGCCGCTGGTCGACGCCAAGACCGCGACCGAGGTGCTGGTGTGCCTGTCCTGCGAGAGCCGCGAGGAAGTCGACCAGCTTGTCGCCAAGGCCGCCGCCGCTGGCGGCAGCGTGCCACGCCCGCCGGTGGACCATGGCTTCATGTATGGCCACGGCTTCGAAGATCTGGATGGTCACATCTGGGAATTGGTCCACATGAGCGGCACACCACCGCAATGCTGAGCAGGCGTCCACCATGCAAATACAGCAACAGCTTGCCCCCTTCATCTGGTACCAGAGCGGCGCCGAAGACGCGGTGGCCCACTACTTGAAAGTGTTCGGCGCCGACCAGGGCCGCATCACCCACACGCAGCGCTGGGGCGAGAACGCGCCAGGCGCTGCCGGCACGGTCATGCTGCTCAATTTTGAGTTGCTCGGTCTGCAGATGACGGCCTTCAACGGCGGCCCGCACTTCAAGCTCAACGAGGCCTTCTCGCTGACCGTCGCCGCCAAGGACCAGGCCGAGATCGACCACCTGTGGGAGCAACTCCCCGCCGGCGGCGGCAAGCCGCAAGCCTGCGGCTGGGTCAAGGACGCTTGGGGCTTGTCGTGGCAGATCATCCCGGCGGCCTGGTTCGACATGATCCGCGACCCCGACCCCGCCCGGGTGCAGCGTGTCTTTCAGGCGATCTGGACCATGGAGAAGATCGACCTCGCGGGCCTGCAACGCGCCTACACGGGATGAGGCCCGCGTGAGCCATGCCGAACTTGCCGCCGGCGTCTGGCGCATCGAGCGCAGCCGACTCATCGGCGCGGGGGCCAAGTTGCTGCGCGACCTCGACGAGGCCGAGGACTGCGCCCAGGACGCGCTGCTCGCTGCGCTGGACACGTGGCCTCGCGACGGCACTCCCGCCAACCCGGCGGCCTGGCTGATGACGGCCACACGCAACAAGGCGCTGGACCGCTTGCGCCGCCGCGCCATGCTGCGACGCGAGCACGCAGCGCTGGCGGCCGACGACGCGGCAAGCCTGGCCCATATCGAGCCCGATTTCGTCGACCGGCTCGACGCGGCGCGCGACCAGGCCGCGGTCGGCGACGAACTGCTGCGCCTGATCTTCATCGCCTGCCATCCGGTGCTGCCACGCGAGGCCCAGGTAGCGCTGACCTTGCGGCTGCTCGGCGGGCTGGAGACAGCCGAGATTGCGCGCGCCTTCTTGGTGCCCGAGGCCACCGTGGCGCAGCGCATCGTGCGGGCTAAGAAAGCACTGCACGGCCAGGCTTTCGAGCTGCCGGCGCCCGATGAGCGGGCCGCGCGACTAGGCGCGGTGCTGGCCGTCGTCTACCTGATCTTCAACGAGGGCCACAGCGCCGGCAGTGGCGCCCAGCTGCTGCGTCCGGCACTGTGCGAAGAGGCGTTGCGCCTAGCGCGCCAGCTGCAGCACCTGCTGCCCGTTGAACCCGAGGTCCATGGCCTGGCGGCGCTGCTGGAGATCCAGGCTTCGCGCTTGCCCGCCCGGCTGGATGCACGGGGCCGCCCGGTGCTGCTGCCCGACCAGGACCGGCGCCGCTGGGACCGCCTGCTGATCCAGCGCGGCCTGGAGGCGCTGGCGCGCGCCGAGGCGCTGGACGAGCTTGGGCCCTACGCGCTGCAGGCTGCGATCGCCGCCTGCCATGCGCGTGCGGCGCGCGCCGAGTACACCGATTGGAGCGCCATCGTCGCGGGCTACGACCGGCTGCTGGCGCTCAACCCCTCGCCTGTGGTGGCGTTGAACCGCGCCGTGGCCATCGGCTTCGCGCGCGGGCCGGCGGCCGCCTGGCCGCTGCTGCAAGCGCTGGACGCCGAGCCGCAGTTGCGCCGCTACCCCTTCCTGGCTGGCGCCCAGGCCGATGTGCTGGAACGCCTGGGCCGTTCAAGCGAAGCACGTCAGGCCTATTTACGAGCGGCCGAATTGACCGAGAACGAGGCCCAGCGCGACCTGCTGCAGGAGCGAGCGGCGCGCCTGGCTAGCTGACCCGTGTCCACGCCCGCCCGCGAAAAAGCCGCCGTCGGCCTTGGTCGCGGCTGCAGGACCGTACGCGAACGGCCATGAGCGAGGAATGAAAGTCTGCTGACGCGCAAAGCAGGTGGTCGTGGCCAGTTCGGCTACGTCGGCGCCGGGCACGTACTTGCCCTTGGCTTACGGCTGCAACTCGCCTGTTGCGGATCTTCACCTTTGCACCATGAGCTCTCGCAAGCGGCCAAATGCTGGGCACAAATGACTCTAAACGTCATCAGAAGCCCATCGTCAAACCGAGCCGCAGGCTGCGCGGCTCGACCGGATGGAAGTGGATGTCGGGCACGCCCTCGGCAGGCTCGCCCTTCAGCCGCGACGCGTAGTAGTAGTCGATGTCGCTGGCCTTGCTGGCGAACAAGTTGAAGATGTCCAGGATCAAACTGGTGGAGGCGTTGATGCGGTAGCCGACCCGCATCTGCGCCAGCGTGGTGGCCTTGGAGCGCTGACTGTTGTCTTCGGTCAGCGCTCTAGGTCCGAAGTAGCGCAGCTGGAATTGGCCCGACCAGGGGCCCAGCCCGCTCAGCGTGGCGCCGGCCGAGAAGACCCGGTTGATGGCGCCGGGCACATGATCACCGGCGGGGTCAAACTCGCTGTAACGAGCCTTCGAGAACGCGACATCAGCATCCAGCAATAGCCAGGACGTCGCCTGGTAATGGTTGTTCCATTCGACGCCGCTGCGGCGGCTGGCGCGGCTGGCCTCGGTCTCGCCGGCATCGCCGACAAACACCAGCTCGGAGGCCAGCGTCAACTGCCACAGCGCCAGCGAGCTTTGCAAGCCCGGGATGATCTCGCTGCGCAGGCCCAGCTCGCTACCTTTTGAGCGCACCAGCGGCCGCACCGCATCGACCGGCAAGCCTTCTTTGGCCGACACGCGGGCGGTGGCGCCGCGCGCATCATTGCTGTGAAAGCCTTGGCCATAGTTGACGAAGGCCTCGGTCTTTTGCCAGGGGCCAAAGATCAGCGACAGCTTGGGGCTGCTCAAATGGGCGCTTTCCTTGCCGCTGTTGGCGGCAATCGAGCTGTTGACGTTGAGCGTTAGCTGATCGAAGCGCAGGCCGGCAACGCTGCGCAACCAGGGTCGCCATTGGGTCGAGTTCTCAGCAAAGAAGCCCACCGAGGTCTGGCGCACACGGCTCTCCTGAATGACCCCGACCCGCTCGCGCGCCACCGACTCATACAGCCCAACCGGGCTCAAGCGGTCATGACGGAGCTGCAGGCCAAGCGTATTGACGGTCTCCAGCCCGGCCAGATTGAGGTTCCAGCTGCGGCTGCCGGCCAGGCCGTAGAGCTGGCGCCGCTCGGCCTGCTCGAATTGGTCGCCAGCCTTGCCGCTGGGGTCCAGATCGACCGGGTGCTCAAGGAAAAAGGTGAAGTTGGAGAACAGATCAAGTCTGGACTTGATCGCATAGGCATTGAATTTGAAACCGCCGTCTTCGCCTTTGCGCTCGGTCGAGAAGGACAAGCTCAGGCGCGAGGTGTGGCCGCCATCGGTCGGATCGAGTGCACCGAAACGGCCGACCAAACCGGCATTCACCGCGCGCAGCGGAATCTGGTCGGTCGAGTTCCAGTCGGCTTCATAGGCCATCGCGGTGATGCTGCTGCGCTGCTCGGCCGGGCCAAAGCTGTAGCGCAGCACGCCGTTATTGCGTCGCAAATGCTCCGGGTTCTCCCACGGGCCATCGTTGTGCTGGGCCTCCAGCGCATAGAGCAGATCGCCGCCGGCCAGTTCCAGCGACTTGGTCAGCAGCGCACGGCGGTAGCCGTTCTGGCCCAGGGTCAACGAAGCCTGCCCGACATCCATGCGCTCGGCCAGCTCAAAGCGGGCCGCGCCGGCCGAGCCAAAGTCACCCACATCGGCAAAGTAGGGGCCTTTTTTATAGCTGATGCGATTGACCAGCTCAGGGATCAGCCAGTTCAGATCGCTGTAGCCGTGGCCATGCGCGTGGGTCGGCATATTGACCGGCATGCCGTCCACAAAAGTGGCGAAATCGGTGCCGTGGTCGAGGTTGA
>NZ_JANNMI010000296.1:0-3971 GCF_031397715.1 Roseateles sp. | reverse complement strand
CCGACGCCGCTGTTCGACGTGGTGGCCAACTGCATCACCATCCGCGGCTCCTTCGTCGGCAGCCGGCGCGATATGGCCGAGGCGCTGGCTTTTGCCGCCGCCGGCAAGGTCAAGGCCGATATCGAGCTGCAGCCCTTGTCGGCCATCAACAGCGTCTTTGAGCGTTTGGCCAAGGGCGAAGTGCCTTCACGGGTGGTGCTGGACTTTATGGGCTAGAGCTGCAAACAAGCGCTGGGCTCAAGGCCCAGCTCCTCATGGCTGACCACCAGCGTCAGCCGATCGCGCCGCTGCGCCGCCTCGCCCAGCAAGCCCCGCAGATAGGCCAGCGACACCGCGTCCAGCGCATTCAGCGGCTCATCCAACAGCAGCAGCGGCGTGTGCAGCGCCAGCGCTGCCGCCAAGGCCGCTTTGTGCTGCGTGCCGGTGGACAGCGTGCGCAGCGGCTGGTTGAGGAAGGGCTGCAGGCAAAAGCCTTGGACATGGGCCTGCCAGCTGGCTGCATCGGCGCCGGGGTAAAGCCCGCTCAAGAAGCCGAAGCGCTCGGCCGGGCTGAGATGCTCGAAGGGCGGCGGCTCGGCACCGACAAAACTGACGTTGCGGCGATAGTCCAAGGGCTGGCTCAGCAGGTCCAAGCCGGCCATTCGAGCGCTGCCGTATTGCGGCTGCAGCATGCCGGCCAGCAGCTTGAGGCGGGTTGACTTGCCGCTGCCATTGGGCCCGCGCAGCCAGACCAGGCCGGGCGCCAAATTCTGACTCCACAGGTCGACCACACGCCGGCTGCTGGTGCCATAGGCATAACTGAGCGCTTCGATGCACAAGAATGAGGGGGAGTCGGCCATGGTTTCTTGGTTGATGATGTCGCTAAATCAGGACTGCAGAACTTCGCTGGCCAGCGCCACCCACAGCGCCCAGCCCAGTAACCAGCGGCCGGCGCGCCCCTCCGGGCTGCCGCCTTCTTTGGCCAACAGCGGCAAGCCCGGCGCCAGCAGGCCATAGGCCATGAACAGCGGGGTTGCCAAGGGCGCCAACTGCCAAGGCGCCAAGACCCACAGCAGCAAGGCCAGGGCGCACCAGGCCAACAGAGCGGGCAGTTGCGCCAGCAGCAGCAGGCGAGCCGGCCAGAAGCGCGGTGGCAAAGGCAAGACCTGGCACTCGCGTCGAATCGGCGCATAGCAAAGCGTGGCCTGGGCATGCAGGCGCGCGCTCAAGCCCATGGCCAGCAAGGTGTAAGCGGCCAAGGCCCAGGAGGCCTGGCCCGGCCAGCGCCAGGCGGCCGCTAGCGTCGTCGCCAGCGCTGCGCAGGCGAGTATCAGCAGATGCAGCACCGGCCGCGCCGGGCCGCGCCAGAGTGGCAACAAGAGCAGCGCAAGGTTGGGGCCGGCGTCGCCGCGTGCCGTTGGCGCCGGGCTGCGCGTCAGCGCCGGCTTGGCAGCCCGTATTGGCCGGCGCCTGAGTTGCAGCAGCAAGGCCCCAGCGGCGGCCGACAGCAGCAGCGACTGCAAAAAGTAGCCGATCGCCGCCGGCCACAGGCCGCGCATCCAGGCCGGGTCGGCATGGCGCCAAGCGGCAATCGAGATCAGATTGAGCAGGGCCAAAGGCAGCAGGGCCAAGGCGAGCACGGCCAGGTCGGCGCGCAACAGGTCGCGGCGGCGCAGCGGCAGCGCACGCTCAGGCGCCAGCCAATGCACGGGCAGCAACTGCTCGCGCAGGCCCCAGCACAGCAAGGCACCCGGCAGCGCATGCAGCAACACCACGCCCTGGCCCAGCAGCCAGCTCTGTTGCGCACTGCCCCAGAACAGCGGCAGCGCGGGCCAGCCGATCAGCGTGCTGAAAAACTGCCCCAAGACGGCGGCTAGCACCACGATGAAAGCGGCCCAACGGCGCAACAAGGCCTGCAGGGCCACCGCACTCCAGCGCAGCCGCATGCGCGGCAGGCTGATGCCGGGCGGGGCGGCTATTTCAGACGCTGCACCCAATAGATCAAGACCTCTTGCTGCGGCCGCAGGTCGGCGTCGCTGTAAACATAAACCGGCACTGCATTGATCGCCTCCACGGTGGCCATGCCCGAGATCACCCGGCCGAACACCGCATAACCCGGTTTTGCGGCGGACTGGTAGTCCAAGTCTTTATTGTCCTTCACGTTGATGAAGAACTGATTGGTGGCGCTGTTGGGATCGCTGCGGCGGGCCATCGCGATGGTGCCGGGCAGGTTGTACTCGCGTGCTTCCAGCGGGATCGGCGCATAGGCGGGCGGGCGCTCGAACATGCCGCTGGTGTAGCCGCCACCCTGGATGACGAAGTCGCGGTCGACGCGGTGGAACAAGGTGTTCTTGTACGCGCCGTCGGCCACATAGCGCAGGAAGTTGTTGACCGTGTTGGGGACCGTGTCCGAATACAGCTCGAAGACGATCTCGCCGCTGCTGGTCAACATGCAGACGGTCGGCAAGCTGCTGAGCGCCGATTTCGACAAACCCTCGTTGCTGCAGCTCAGCGTGTTGGGGAGGGGATTGGGGTTGGGCCGGGGCGACGGCAGCGGCGCTTGATGGCCTTCATCGCCACCACCGCCGCCGCAGCCCGTTAAGACAATCACCACAGCGGCCGTGGCCGCGCGTAAAACAAAAGAGCGCATTGAGAAGTCTCCTGAAACCATAGCAAGCTCAACGCGACGGCCGATCATCACGATGACAGCGAGGGCGGCGCTTGAGCTTTCGCTTACGCCTTGTTACGCCGCGCCGGCCGAACGACTTGCACTAGACTGCGCGCACCGACTACCAACCGCTCCGTCACCTTTTCAAGACCAGCATGTTTATCAAAAATTTTTTCTCCATCTCCGCAGTCGTTCTGGCCCTCTCCGCCGGCCTTGGCCTGAGCGCCTGCGGTGGCGGCGGTGACTCCGGCACCAGCAATTTCACCGACACCTCGGGCTCGGCCGCCGTCACTGAACTAAAGATTGTTGACACCCTCGTCGGTACCGGCGCTGTTGCAGCAACCGGCACGTCAGCGACCGTGCAATACACCGGCTGGCTGTATGACGTCAAAGCCACCGGCACACGCGGCGCCCAATTCGACAGTTCGGTCGGCAAAATGCCGCTCAACTTCAAGGTTGGCAGTGCCGATGTGATCAAGGGCTTTGACCAGGGTGTCAAGGACATGAAAGTGGGCGGCAAGCGTACTTTGACCATCCCCAGCAGCTTGGCCTACGGCACGACCGGCGCAGGCACCATTCCCGCTAACGCCGCGCTGGTGTTTGACGTTGAGTTGCTGAGCGTCAAGTAAACCCGGAAAGCCAGAGCTCAAGCTTCGAGGTTATCAATCAACCTCGTCGCTCCCAGCTTCGCCGCCGCCAGCGCCACCAGCGGCTGGCCTTCGACAGGAGCGCCCAGATCACTCTGGCGGCGCAAGGCCACATAGTCGGGCTGCCAGCCATGAGCGCGCAAATGCTGGATTGCCTCGGCCTCTAGCTTCGCCACATCGCGCTCGCCGGCCTGCCAGCGCCCGATCAGCGCCCGCAGCGTCTGGCTCAGGCGCAGCGCCTCGGTGCGCTCGGCTTCGCTCAAATACGCATTGCGTGATGACAGCGCCAGGCCCTCGGCGCTGCGCTGGGTTTCGCCGGCCATGATCTCGATAGGCAGGGCCAGCTGCGCCGCCATGCGGCGCAAGACCAGCAGCTGCTGATAGTCCTTCTTGCCGAACAAGGCCATCGAAGGTTGGACGATATTGAACAGCTTGGCCACCACCGTGCACACGCCGATGAAGAAACCGGGGCGGAAATGGCCCTCCAGAATGTCCGACAGCGCGGACGGCGGATGGATTTTGTAGCCCTGCGTTTCCGGGTACAGCTCGCCCTCGGCCGGGGCAAAGACGATGTCGCAACCGGCGCCGGCCAACAGCGCCGCGTCGCGCTCCAGCGTGCGGGGGTAACGGTCAAAGTCCTCGTGCGGCGCGAATTGCAGGCGGTTGACGAAGATGCT
>NZ_JANNMI010000291.1:0-5357 GCF_031397715.1 Roseateles sp. | reverse complement strand
GGATGCCGCCATGATGCGAGCGCTCACAAAAACTTAAATCCGAAAAAGCCCAGCTTTCACCGGCTGATTCAATTTAAGTTTTCTTTTTCAGGTCTTGGGCAAGGTCACGCCGCGCTGGCCTTGGTACTTGCCGCCGCGGTCCTTATAGCTGGTCTCGCAGACCTCGTCGCTCTCGAAGAACAGCACCTGCGCGCAGCCCTCGCCGGCATAGATCTTGGCCGGCAGCGGCGTGGTGTTGCTGAACTCCAGCGTTACAAAACCCTCCCATTCGGGCTCGAACGGGGTCACGTTGACGATGATGCCGCAGCGCGCATAGGTACTCTTTCCCAGACAGACCGTCAGCACATTGCGCGGAATGCGGAAGTACTCGACCGTGCGGGCCAGGCAAAAGCTGTTCGGCGGGATGATGCAGAAGTCACCCTCCATGTCGACAAAGCTCTTCTCGTCGAAGTTCTTCGGATCGACGATGCTGCTGTAGACATTGGTGAAGACCTTGAACTCGGGCGCGCAGCGGATGTCATAGCCATAGCTGGAGGTGCCATAAGAGACGATGCGTTCGCCGGCCGCATTGGCCCGCACCTGGCCCGGCTCAAACGGCTCGATCATGCCGTGCTGCTCGGCCATGCGGCGTATCCACTTGTCACTCTTGATCGTCATCTGAATTCCCCCCGGGTTTAAGCATGCATTTTAGGGGCTGTCAACCGACCAGCGCCGGCGTGGTGATCTCACCGGGCGTGCTCTTGCGCGCAAACAAGGTGTACATGGTCGGCACCACAAAGATCGTCAGCAAGGTGCCCAAGCTCATGCCGCCGACAATCACCCAGCCAATTTGCTGGCGGCTCTCGGCGCCCGCGCCGCTGGCCAGCGCCAAGGGCAAGGCCCCCAGCACCATCGCACCGGTGGTCATCAAAATCGGCCGCAGGCGCAAAGCGGCCGCCTCAATCACGGCCTCCTGAACTCCGCGCCCCTGCTGACGTAACTGGTTACTGAATTCGACAATCAAAATCCCGTGTTTGGTGATCAGGCCCACCAAGGTGATCAAGCCGATCTGCGAATAGACATTCAGCGTGCCGCCAGACCATTGCAAGGCCGCCAGGGCGCCGACCATGGACAGCGGCACCGACAGCAAGATCACAAAGGGGTCGATGAAGCTTTCGAACTGCGCCGCCAGCACCAAAAAGATGAACAGCAGCGCCAGCACAAACACCAGCCCGAGCGCGCCACTGCTGGACTTGAACTCGCGCGAGACGCCGTTCAGTTCGGTCGCGTAGCCGACCGGCAGCACCTTGGCCGCCGTCTGGTCCATGAAGGTCAGCGCCTCACCCAAGGCATAGCCGGGCGCCAGATTGGCGGTGAAGGCGACCGAGCGGCGTTGGTTGAAATGATTCAGCTCGCGTGGGCTGACTGCCTCGTTGACCTTGATCAGGCTGGACAGCGGCACCATGGTGTCGCCCCGGCCGCGCACGAATAAGCGCTCGATCTGCTCGGGCGTGGCGCGCCCCGCAGCCTCGGTCTGCACCAGCACATCGTATTGATCGGCGCCGCGCTTGTAACGCGTTACCGCCCGGCTGCCCAACATGGTCTCGACGGTGCGGGCGACGGCGTCCACCGACACGCCCAGATCGGCCGCGCGTTCGCGGTCGATCTCCATGAACAGCTCGGGCTTGTTCAAGCGCAAATCATTGTCGGGCTGGCTCAAACCCGGATTCTTGGCCATCTCGGCCATCATTTGCTGGGTGACCTTGGCCAAATTGGCGTAGCTGTCACTGGTCACGACGACGAAATTGACCGGCCGTGAGGTAAAGCCCTGGCCCAGGCTGGCCGGTGTGGTCGGGAAGGCCTGCACGCCCGGCAACAAGCTGACTTGCGGCAGCATCAGGCGCGCAATCTCCTGCGTGCTGCGGCTGCGCTCGGACCAGTCGACGGTACGCAAAATCGCCAAGCCGGATGACACGCCACCACCGCCCGAGAACAAAAACGCCCGGTCAAACTCGGGGTACTGCGCCGCGATGCGGTCAACCGCATCGAGGTAGCGGGACGTGAAGGCCAGGGTGGCGCCGTCCGGGGCGCTGATGGGCATCACGATCACGCCGCGGTCTTCCATAGGCGCCAACTCGGACTTCATGGTGCTGAACAAGAACCAGCTGGCCGCCCCCGAGCCCAGCATCACCAGCACCACCACCCAACGGGCGCGCAGTGCAAAACGCAGGGCGCCCGCGTAGCCGTCCGAGATCCCCACCAGCACGCGCTCCATGCCACGATCGAAACGGCTCGGATGGGCGTTATGGCGCAGCAATTTGCTGCACATCATCGGCGTCAGCGTCAGCGCCACAAAGCCCGAGACGATCACGGCGCCGGCCATGGTCATCGCGAACTCAACGAACAAGCGGCCGGTGCGCCCGGGCGTGAAGGCCAGCGGCGCGAACACCGCGGCCAAGGTCATGGTCATCGCCAGCACCGCAAATGCGATTTCCTTGGCCCCTTTCAAGGCGGCCTGAAATGGCTCCAGCCCCTCCTCGATATGCCGGAAGATGTTCTCCAGCACCACGATGGCATCGTCCACCACCAGGCCAATCGCCAGCACCAAGGCCAGCAAGGTCAAGGTATTGACGGTGAAGCCGGCGGCCGCCATCAGGGCAAAGGAGCCGATCAGGCTGATCGGGATCGTCACCAGCGGGATGATGGACGCGCGCAAGGTGCGCAAGAAAACAAACACCACCAGCGCCACCAGCACGACCGATTCGACAATGGTGGAATAGACCGATTTGATCGAGCGGTCGATGAAGACCGAGTTGTCATTCGCCGGCAAGACCTTGATGCTGTCCGGTAGGTCGGCCTGCAGCTTGGGCATCATCTCGCGCACCGCCGCCGACACTTCCAGCGGGTTGGCGGTGGCTTGACGAATCACGCCCAAGGACACCGATAACACCCCGTTCAAGCGCACCCGCGAGCGCTCGCTGGCCGCCGCCTCCTCGATCCGTGCCACGTCCTTCAGCCGCACGGCGAAGCCACCGGTTTGCTTCAGGATGACCTCGGCGAACTCGGCCACCGTGTTCAGGTCGGTGCGGGCAGTGACGCTGAATTCGCGCTGCTGGCTTTCGATCCGGCCGGCCGGCACTTCGAGATTCTGGCGCCGCAGCGCGTCCTCGACGTCCTGCACGGTCAGCTTGTAGGCGGCCAGGCGGTCGGCGTCGAGCCAGATCCGCATGCCGTATTTGCGGTCACCGCCGGTCTGCACATCGGCCACGCCGGGAATGGTCTGCAGCCGCGGCTTGACCACGCGGTTGACCAGATCGGTGATCTCCAGCGGGCTCAGCGTCTCGCTGGAAAAAGCGATCCAGATGGTCGGCTGCGCATCCGCCTCGACCTTGGCCACCACCGGCTCATCGGCCGCGTCGGGCAGGCGCCCACGCACCCGGGCGACGCGGTCGCGCACATCGGCAGCGGCGTCATCGGGATCCTTTTCCAGCTTGAAGCGCGCGGTGATTTGGCTGGACTCGGTGCGCGAACTCGACGTCAGCACCTCGATGCCGTCGATGCCGGCAATCGAATCCTCCAGCGGCTTGGTGATCTGGCTTTCGATCACCTCGCTGGAGGCACCCACCAGGCGGGTGCTGACCGTCACCACTGGCTCGTCGATGCGCGGGTACTCGCGCAGCGACAGCCGCCCGAAGGCGACCAGGCCGACCAGGATCAGAACCAAGGACATCACCGTCGCAAAGACCGGTCGGCGGATTGAAATTTCGGAAATACGCATGGCGGACTGCTTTTTTGTCGGCTGTTCTATCGGCTGACCGAGTTGGCCGCACTGGCTGCACCCGCCACGGCGCGCGCGGTACCCTGCTTGTCCACGTCGATGACCTTCAAGACCTGGCCCTCGCCGCGCATCAGCTTGGCTTGGCCGGCCGTCACCACCCGGTCACCGGCCTTCAAGCCCGACAGTACTTCCACCTTGCCCGGCAAACGCAGGCCCAGCTTGGCCTCGATGCGCTGGGCGGTCGGCGCCGCCGAGCCTTGCTCGACAACCTTGATGATGTATTGCTTGCCGCCCTGAGGAACCAGCGCCTCCTCGGGCACCAACAACGCGTTTTGATGCACAGCCAACAGCACACGCACACGGGCGAACAGTCCCGAGCGCAGCTCCGGCGTGTTGGCCGGCAACTTGGCCCGCACCAACAGCGAGCGGCCGTTGGCTTCCAGCTGGGTATCCAGGGCAACAATCTGGGCCGTGAAGGCCTTGCCCGGCAACGCATCGAGTTGCACCTCGACCTGCTGGCCTACCTTCAGCCGCGGCACGAAGCGCTCGGGCAGGCGAAAGTCCAACCACATCGTCGAGGTGTCTTCAATGCTGACCAAATCACTGCCGTCTTTGACATAGTCGCCCACGCTGACGCTGCGGATGCCCATCACGCCGTCAAACGGCGCGCGCACCTGCATACGGGTCAGCTGCGCCTGGCTCAGTGCCACTTGCGCCTCGGCCACCTGCAACACGGATTGCGCCTGCTCAAGCGCGCTGGTGCTGACGAAACCCTGCGCAAGTAACTCGCTATTGCGCTTCAAGCTGGAGCGCGCAATGCTGGCCTGCGCCTGCGATTGCTGCAGCTGCGCCGCTTGCAAACCGTCATCAAGCTGCACCAGCAATTGGCCCTGGCGCACGTTCTGGCCGTCGCTGAAGCCGAGTTTGACGATGCGCCCGCTGACCTCGGGTTTGAGCAGCGCCGACTGGCGCGCCTTCAAGGTGCCGACGGTTTGGGCATCGTCCGGCAAGGACGCCGATTCAACCGTGCCCACCTCGACCGGGATCGGGCCTTGGGCTGCACCAGCACCGGCAGCACCGGCACCCGCGGGCGCTTTGGCCGCGGCTTGGGCAAGCGGGAGCTGAGCTTTCGCCGGCCTGTGCTGCCACCAATAGGCCGCAGCACTCAGTCCAAGCAAGGCCACGACAGCCACCACGCTATGAAATTTCTTCTTTACAGTCATGCAATTCTCCGTGCAGCACTCTAGCGTCAGTCCGCGGTCGGCGCTTGGCGAATGGTTTGAAAATGCTCCGAAATACGCGCTCGGTGTCGTGAGCGACGGTTGCCGTGCGATCAACGCACAAACTCGCCGTCAAGTTTCAGCGCGGCGCCGCGTTGACGCCCTGATTGGCCAGCGCATCGGCACGCTCGTTACCCGGATCGCCTGAATGCCCCTTGACCCAGCGCCACTCCACTTGATGCAGCTTGCGCAAGGCGTCCAGGCGCTGCCAGAGGTCGGCGTTTTTGACCGGCTTGTCATCCGCCCAGATCACCTCGCTCTTGACACCCGGCGCCTGATCCTTGATTGAGAGCAGTGAGGCCTTGAGCGCATCGCGCGCC
>NZ_JANNMI010000285.1:0-8402 GCF_031397715.1 Roseateles sp. | reverse complement strand
GCCAGAAGTGAAACGGGAACTGCGCGCTCTTGGTCAGCGCGCCCAGCAGCACCAGGACCAGCGCCGTCACATAGAGCGGATGCGCGCGCACCAGTGCGCCGCTGGCCAGCACCACATCCAGGTCATAGCTGCCGACGATATGGCCCAACACCAAGACGCCGGCCAGCAGGCACAGGCCGCCGGCGCCGGTGACGGTCAGTGCCATACGGGCGCCGCGCCGCGCGTCGCGCCGGTGGTGCCAATAACCGATCAGCAAGAACGAGAACAGGCTGGTCAGCTCCCAGAACAGCACCAGCTGCACCAAGTTGCCCGACAGCACCACCCCGCTCATGGCGCCCATAAAGGCCAGCAGGAAGGCGAAAAAACGCGGCACCGGGTCGCTGGGCGACATGTAGTAGCGCGCGTACAGCACCACCAGCGCACCCAGCCCCAACACCAGCAGCGAGAACATCCAGGCGAAGCCGTCCACGCGCAGGACGAAGTTCAGGCCCAAGGACGGCAGCCAGACAAACTCCTGGCGGATCACGCCGCCGGCGGCCATGTCGGGGAAGTAGGACACCGCCTGCACCAAGCAGAACAGCGCCACCGCGCCGGCCAAGGTCGACTCGGCATTGCGCGCATTGCTGGGCAGCAGCGCCGCGATCAAGCTGGCCAGAAACGGCAAAGCCACCAAGCTGAGCAGGCCGAATTGCTGGAAGAAGTGCAGGTAATTCGTTACTTGGTTAGCCATGGCAATGCGGAGATTGGCTGACTTGTTCAGCCGGGCCGAGTTTACCCGCCGCCCATGAAAAAGCCCCCTCCCCTGCGTGAAGCGGGAGGGGGCCGGCCGGGCTTGCCAAGGCGGGGCTAGTTTGTGCTCATCACTTGCAGCGTGCGCCGGTCGCGAGGATTTGACTGACGGCGCTGAGGTCGCGGATGTTCACCACGCCGTCGCCGTTCAGGTCGGCGCGCGGATCAAAGCCGGGCTGACCGACGCGCGTGCCCATCGCCGCCTTGATGATGGCGAGGTCGTCGCAGTTGACCTTGCCATCGCCATTGACATCGGGGTTGAAGCTGATGCCGAAGTTCTCGTTCGAGATGTCGAAGAACACATTGTCAATCGCCTCGACCTTGATGCGCGCCTTGGCTGCGTTGAGGAAGGGCAGCGTGACCGAGCGGCTGCCGTTGTTCGGCACGCTGGCGGCCAGGACATGGGGGAAGCTCGCGCCGCCGTCGACCGACAAGCTGATCTTGACATTGGCGGTGTTCACCGGGGCAACATGGGTGTTGGCCACGCTCCAGCTTACTGTTTGCGCGGAGCCGCCGCGCCAGGACACGGATGTGTTGGGCGCCGTCACCAGGAAGGGGCCGCTGTTCGCGGCCAGAATCAATTGGGTGCTGGCACTGCCGACGCCGCCACGGCCGTCGCGCGCCGTCAGCTTGAAGTTCAGCGCGGCCGGGCTGGCATTGACGCCGGCAAAGCCCACATAGTCGGCGGTCGGCAAGAACTCCGAGAAGCAGTCCACATTGCCGGCCGCGCAGGTGCCGGTAGCCGCATTGGTGTTGTTGACGAGGATCTGCGCCAGGTCGGGGAAGACGCGGGTCGGGTCGCTCGTCACCTGGTTCTCGCCGGGCGAGTTGTAGAGCTGGCTATTGGCTTCGCTGACATCGGCGCGGGTACCGAACTGGCGGAACAGCGGGCCGTTGAGCTTGGTGTTGCTGAACAGCCCGGTGCCGGTGGAGCCGCCGCGGTCGTTCTGCTCCCACATATAGGTCAAGGTGTCGCCATCGGCGTCGCTGGCCATGCCGGTCAGCGCGAACGGCGTGCGCAGCGGGATGGTGTAGCCGGCCGGCGCGCTGACAACGGGCACGCTATTGCCGGTGGCGCTGACATTACCGCCGCGGGCGGTCTTGCCGCCGGCCGCGATCTCGCCGACATAACCGGTAAAGCCGGCGGTGCCGCTGATCAGCGTCAAGGGGTCGACATTGGTGGCCGCCAGCGTGCCGCTGAATGCGACCGTGAAGCCCGCGTCGGTCAGCGCACTGACCGACGCGGTGCCGCCCGCAGGCCAGCCGCTGATACCCTCGATCGCCGCCTTGATGCCGGCGGTGGTGAAGTTGCTGCCGCGCACGATGTCGGCCGACAAATTGCCCTTGTACTGCAGCTTGAACTTGGCGCTGCCGGTGAAGCCGGTCAGGGCGGCCATCTGCGATTCATTCAGATTGCTCTCGGCACCCGAGGAGTAGGCAACGATCTCGTCAAAGCTGCGCTGCGACCAATAAGCATCGCTGTGCGGCTGGGTGTCATCGGTGCCACAAATGCCGGCATAGGCCATGATGGATGAGCCGCTGCCCGGCTCCACTGAGGTGCCGGGATTGCGGTTGCCGCCGGTGCAGCTGCCGCTGATGCCGTTGAAGCTGTGGTTGCCGGAGAACTGGTGGCCAATTTCATGCGCGACATAGTCGACCGCGAACAGGTCGCCGACCGGGGTGGTCACGCCGGTGCAACCTTGTGCCTTGCTATTGCCGCCGACCACGCCAAGGCTGGCCAGGCCGCCGCCGTCATTGCCCATGCCGATATGGCCGACGTCGTAGTTGCTGGCGCCGATCAACAGGCCCACGACTTGGCGGTTGCGGGTCAGCGTGCCGCCGCCGCAGCTGGCGGCTTGGCTTGCGGTGTAGCAGGCGGTCGCGCCGCAAGGGCCGTTGGCGCCGGTCATCAGTGCAGCGGTGTCGAGATTGAGCTTGTCGTTGTCATTCACCAGCGTCAGGCGGATCGAGGTCTCGTCCTCGTAGACATGGGTGATGCGGTTGACCAGGGTGACCTTGGCCGCCGTCACATTGGCGCTGCCGCCGAAGAATGAGGCGTAGGTCGGGTCGGTCACCAGCGCCAGGCGGTAATTGCGCAGCTGGTTGCCGACGGCCGCCGTCGGGCTGACGTCATCGCCGACCACGTGATAGGCCGAGCTGGCGCGGGTGTTGCCGTCGCTGGCGCTGACCTCATAGGCGCCGAGGTTGCGGGACGGATCGGCGGTGACGCTGGCGCTGATGGTGCCGTCACGGTCGGCGACGACGTTGACGGTCTGGCGCGGGCCGACATCATTGGCGGGGTCCTTGACCGTGATGGTCACCTGCGCGCCGGGGGCGAAGCCGGAGCCGCGCACCTCGACCGCGTCGGCCGCGTGGTAGAAGCCGCGGGTCAGCGTGATATGGGCCTCGGTCTGCGCGACCTCGGTCAGTCGGTTATGCGTGTTAGTCAGGTCGCGGCCGAGGTAGCTGGCGTAGACGCTGTCGTCCAGGTGGAACAAGGGGTCGATATACCAGGCACCCTTGGGCGAGCGGACCGATGCATGCAGGCCCAGTGGCGTCAAGTCCATGCGCAGGCTTGCGCGCGGGTCGTCAAGGCCGCGGCCCGCGAAGGTCTTGATCTCGGGATGGCGTTCGGCAAGCAGCGGCTCCATCACCGGCGATTCGCTGATCGCAAAACGCTGGTAGCCACCATTCGGATGCGGCAGCGAGATCACCAAGGGGCTCAAGCTGGCGGCGGCTGTGCGTTCAAGCGGCGCTTCGAAGGCCAGCGCGGCAAAGCCGCTACGGTCCAGCGTCAGCGAGCGAAAGCGCTTGGGCTGCACCGCCATCACGGCACCCTTGGCGGACAGCTTGCCCGTGGCCAATTTGGTCTCTTGCCAGAACGAGCCGCCGGCTTGCGCTTGCGGCGCCGAGCTGAAGCCTTCTTGCGCAGTTGCCGCATAGGCCTGCGGCGCGGCAGTGGCGGCGGCCAGACCCAAGCACAGCGCCGCTACGGCGCCGGCGCTGTGGCTGCGGCGATGTGACGGCGTGCGGTTAAAAAGCCCAATGGGCGACGAGTAGCCAAAGACGCGAAATTGCATGAGATGTCCTCGATTGGGGCGGGTTGACTGGGGCTCGGTCAATGATGAAACAATGGTCAGTAACTTGACATTCAGATGCATTGTTGATTCATTCATGGTCCGAACAAGGGTGCAAGAATAGTGGACAAGTTCGTACCAGCAATAGAGGGGCATTCCCGATGACGCGATCAAATATGTTGCCGCCTTTGCAGCGGCAAGGCGGTCTGCGGCGAGCCGTCTTTGCGCTGACTTTGTGCGCAGGCACGCTCGCTGTCGGTGCCAATCTTGGCGCCGAGCTTGGTGCCGCCCAACGGCCCGCAGACAGTGCCGACATCAGCTTGATTTCGCTGGAGACGGACTGCTTCGGCTGCAGCACCGGAGAGCGCTTGGTGTTGCGGCGCGACGGCCAGGCCAGCCTCATCGTGACCGGCAAAGCACGCCATCGCACGCAGGATCAAGTCAGCGTCGGGTGGGTCGGCGGCGACGATTTCGAGGCGCTAGCGCGTCTCACTTTGGCACAGGGCTTCATGGCGCTGCAGGATGTCTATGACGACCCGCAAACCCGCGACGGCGCCTGGATCATCATCAGCATCGAACACAGCGGCGGCAAGACCCGACAGGTGTTCCGCCGTGAGGGCGCGGGGCCGGCGGCGCTCGACGTGATCGAGGCCGCGCTGCAGGACCTGCGCGGCCGCATCGCCTTCAAGCGCAAGCACCTATAGCTAAAACACGTCGCCGCGCGGATGGGGCGGGATTCCCCTCTTGCTGCCGACGGGCCTGCGATGGAACACTTGCCGCTTGTGAAAATGGTTACAGGGGCAGGCATCATGACAATTCGGCAGGCAGCTTTGAATAAGAGTTTTTACACCGCGCTGCTGTTGGGCGCCTTGTCCGCTCAGGCCTCGGCGGCCGACGCCACCCTGTCGATCGTGGCGTCAGCCAATCCGGCGCAGCAGGGTTCGGTGATTGATCTGGACGTGCGGATTGCCGATGTCGTCGACCTGTACGGCTATCAGTTCACGCTGTCTTTCAACGCCGCCGTGCTGCAGGCCATTGGCGTCACCGAGGGCAGCTTTTTGGCCAGCGGTGGCAACACCTTCGCTGACCCCGGCACGATTGACAACGGTGCAGGTTCGATCTCGTTTGTGTTCAACACCTTGCTCGGCGCCGTGCCCGGCGTCAGCGGCGGCGGCAGCTTGGCCCACATCAGCTTCAATGTGGCCAACGCCGGCGCATCGGTGATGAGCTTCTCGGACGTCGAGTTCCTGAATTCCAGCCTGAGCGTGTTGACGGTGAATGCACAGCCGCTGACGGTGATGGCGGTGGCCGTGCCCGAGCCATCGACCTATTTGCTGTTCGCTGCCGGCCTGGGCGGCCTGTTGGCGCTGCGTAGCCGCCGCGCCGACTAACTCAAGCTGACAAAAGGGTCGCTTGCCCGGTCAGCGGCATGACGGCGGCATCCTGTTTGCCCAGCTGCCGCCATGCCAAACCAGCCGATCCAGCCGGTCCAGCCGGTCCAGCCGACAGAGCCTCCACCGCCCAAGGTGCAGCGCATGCACCAGATTCTGTTGTGGCCCCTGCGTTTGATGCCGCTGGGCGACGCGCCGAGCGCGCCGCGGCGGCCCTGGGAAATGCTGCCATCCGGGTCGGGTGCCGGCCCCTGGCATGAGTTGATCGACGAGTACACCGGTGACCCGGCCAGTTTTCACGAGCGCCACTATCAGGAGTTCGTGACCTTTCTGCCCTATGTGCAGCGCTTTCTCTACGGCGACGGGCGCTCGCCGGGCCGACCACAAGACGGCCGCAGCGAAGCCGGCATGAAGGTCTTCCGGCGCCGCGATTTGGCCCAGCTGCGCGTCTGCCCCCGGCCGGGCGCTGAAGTGCTGACGCTCGATGTGGTGCATGTCGACCTGTACTTCTTTTTCGATGTCGATGTGGTGCTGCTGAATGTTGAGGTTAGCGCTACCGACCTTGAGCTGAGCCAGGCGCAGGAGCTGCTGTACCGGCTGGGCCGCGCCTACCCCTCGGGCTGGGATGCGCAGGGCCTGCCCCTGCACAGCCTGGCCAGCGCCGAATGGCTGGACGCGCAGGGTCAGGTCTTGGCGGCCTCGGACGCGCTGGAGCGCGAGCATTACATCGCTCATGTGCAGGAGCACCGTGCGCCGTGCATTGCCGAGCATTGGGCCTATGTGCTGCGCCCGCTGGTGGTCGACCACTCGATCGAACCGGGGGCCTTGCGCTTTCGCCAGATCGAGTACTACCGCATGCCGATGATGGCCTATCTGGCGCTGGATGAGCCGCGTGCCCTGTCGCGCAGCGATATGGTCAGCCTGGGGTTGGTGACGGGGCCGCCCGCCAAGCCCGGCGGCCATGAGCTGCCTTACGCGGAAAAGCATCTGCAGGATTTCGAGAGCAAATACTGCTACGACCGCTTCTGGAGCGATGCCGGCTCCGCACCGAATACGCGTTACTTGTGCGGGGGGCATTCCTTGGTGGTGATAGGCCGCGCCGACTCGGCCTTCTTCAGCTGCGGTGCCCGCGGCGTTTTGGCGCAGTTCCGCCATCAGCATTTCTTGATCTTTCTGATCGCGCATTTTCAGAAGGCGTCGCTGCTGATGTTTTCCGACCGCCTGGTCGAAGCGCTGCGCCGCCTGAACGTGCAAGACGCCGAGAACGTGCGCCGCTTCAAGCGCGCCATCCGTTCCAGCTTCGAGGGCTTTTTGCGTTTTTCGCACCGCTACTGGTTTCATGAGGTGGCTGAAGCAGCGCAGGCGCGCGCGCTGTTTCGCATGTGTGCCAATCATCTGGAACTGCCGGTCTTGTATGCCGAGGTCAAGGAGCGCATCACCGATATGAGCGCCTATCTGGAAACCGACAGCATCCGCCGACAGGCCAATACGGTGGTGCGGCTGACCGTGGTGACCATCTTCGGTCTGGTGGGCACCATCACCACCGGCTTTTTGGGCATGAACCTGCTGGCCGAGGCCGATGCGCCGCTGAGCCGGCGCCTGCTCTACTTTGCGCTGGTGATGGGGGCAACCTTGGCGTTGACGATCTACACCATGGTCAAGTCCAAACGCCTGTCGGACTTCTTGGATGCCTTGTCGGACGAGCGCCTGTCGGCCTGGAACAAGCTGCGCGCGTTTGCTGCGGTGTGGCGCTCGGGGCCGGATTGACTTGATGAGCGAAAATCCCTGGCTTGCTCACCCACTTGGCCCTGCCGATGTTCACCAATCTGATTCCCGACAGCGCGCCACCCGTGGCCAAGGCCGATGCCAAACAGCGCTTTGAGCGCTTGCTGGAAACGGCGCTGGCCAATAGCAGCTTTGCCAAACTGCTGCTGAGTAAATATGTCGGCGCGGAAGCTGGGTTGGACCGCCTGACGGTGCGCGAAGTGCTGCTGCGCGGTGAGCGCCAGCTGTCATTTTTGTGGCGCTACCAGACCCGCGATATCACCAAGAATTACCCCTTGCCTGAGGCGCTTGCGCTGTTGAGCGAGTTGCTGGGTGCGCAGTTCCACAGCGCGCATCTGCAGACGCTGAGCGGCGAAGTGCAGCTGGTGTTCAGCCGCAAGGGCCGGCCCAGCCTGCGCATGGGCAAGGCACCGGCTGCGGCGCTGCCGGTCGCGGTTGATGCAGGGCACGACAAGGAAAAGCTGCGTTATCTGGAGCTGAGTCGGCCTTTCTGGCTAGATTTGGGCGTCACCCATCTGGTGCGTGGCGAGGCCGCGTTGGTGCCGGCGATGTCGCGCAAATGGAAGCAGATCAACAAGTTCATCGAGATTTTTTCGGCGGCGCTGAAGTCCTCGGGCCTGAATGAGAGCCCCGATGTGCATGTGGCCGACTTTGGCTCCGGCAAGGGCTATCTGACTTTTGCCATGCATGATTGGCTGCGCGCGCAGGGCAAACGCGCCGAGGTGACCGGCGTCGAGCTGCGCGACGACCTGGTCAGGCTCTGCGGCGCTGCCGCGGCCAAGCATCAGATGGCCGGCCTGCGTTTCGACCAAGGCGATGTGCGCAGCTACACGCCGCTGAGGTTGGACGTCATGATTGCACTGCATGCCTGCGACATCGCCACCGACTACGCGATCCATTTCGGTCTGCGCGCCGGCGCCAAAGTCATCATGTGCTCGCCCTGCTGCCACAAGCAGGTGCGGCCGCAGATGCAGACGCCGCCGTTGCTGCGTCCGCTCTTGCAGCATGGCATTCATCTGGGCCAAGAAGCCGAGATGGTCACCGACGGCCTGCGTGCGCTGTTGCTGGAAGCGGAAGGTTATGACACCCAAGTGTTCGAGTTCGTGGCGCTGGAGCACACCAGCAAGAACAAGATGATTCTGGCCGTCAAACGCGCTCAGCCTTTGAGCGCTGAGCGGCGAGCGGAGTTGCAGGCGCAGATCGCCGAGATCAAGCGTTTTTATGGCATCCGGGAGCAGGAGTTGCAGACGCTGCTGGCGGCTTGATTACTTGCCGGGGCAAAGATAGCCCCCTTCGCGCTCTTCGTGTGCTTCTGTTCAGAAAATCTGCTCATCAGCGCATTGGTTCTGAAAGTCTGAGC
>NZ_JANNMI010000271.1:0-18426 GCF_031397715.1 Roseateles sp. | reverse complement strand
GGATGCAGTACCCCGGCCTTGGCCCACTCGCGTGCGGTGTAGCCAGTTTCTTCCAGCAACTCCCGCTGCGCGCAGACCAAGGACGGCTCACCCGGATCAAGCTTGCCGGCGGGAAATTCAATCATCACCGCCCGCACCGGATAACGGAACTGCCGCTCGAGCACCAGTTGCCCATCATCGAGTTGAGCCACGATCATGACCGCGCCGGGATGGATCACGTACTCACGGGACGCCTCGCTGCCGTCGGGCAGTCGCACCATGTCGCGGTGAACATCAAGAAAATGCCCATTCAGCAGTTGCTCGGAGCGAATCCGGTTTTCGATCAGATGTGAATCAGACATGGCACGCACAGCGCCTTTTCAGGAACGCTTCCTGAACAGATAACGATAAATAAAACCGGGGAACGCGAACGTGACAAACAGTGTGCCGGTAATCGCGTAGAACTCCCAGCCCTGTGGCGCGATCTGCCCACTGCGCTGCTCAAGATACAGCCCCAACGCGCCGACCACGAAATAGCCGGCGACCAGTTCAGCGAGGCGCACAGCCAGGTTTTTAGGCGTCTTGAGCGCGTAAACCGCGAACAGGCGGTTGCTGATGAACGGCAGATTGGCCACCAGCAAGGCGGCCATCACAACCAGCCAGACGGAAGCGGTTTGACTCATGAAGAATCGTTAACTTCCGAGCGACTTCACGATGCTGCTGATGGACTGCGAACACAGGGTCATCAAACCGCCAGGAAGCAGCCCCAGAATGAGAATGAGTGCGCCGTTGATGGCCAGCACCGCACGAGCGTCCGCGGGGGCCGAAATGGGCCCGGCATTGTGGCTGGCGGGGGCGTCGAAATACATGACCCTCGCCCTCGCCAGCACCCTCGCCCGCGCCCTCGCCGACGGCTCCGGTGACGGGCAGTTATCTTCTACTCGAAAGCGAAACTGGTGACTTTGTGGGGCAAGGCCGCAAATATGCGTACAACCTGAGCAATGCCCGGATGACCTTGACCGCGAAGGGTCGCAATCTCCGATTCAGCATACAGGGAGATGAGCGATGGTCTGGCCAGTTCGATCTGCCCGGTGCCGGGACAACGGTTAGCGTGGGGCGACACGAAGGGCTGCGGGCGTTCAATCTGGTCGAGGCGATCAAGGGCGGCATCTCCTGGTCCGGCGAGGGCCGCGGCTGCGAATCCGAGGGCGATTTGGAGATTCTTAGCGTGCGCTACAGCAGCGGCAATTTGGCGGCATTGGATCTGCGCTTCACGCATCGTTGCGAGCGCGCCGCCCAGGCCCTACACGGCACGCTGCACTGGGAAGCCGAGGACACGACCGCCCCGCCGGGTCCGGTGACACCTCCGGCAGGCCTCTGGACCCCGGCGGCCGGCAGTACGCCCACCAGCGGAAACTACGTCTACACCTACGCCGAGATCACGAACCGCAGCGCCCTCGCCACCTCGGCCAATGCCATTCTTCAGGTGAGCGAGTCGGGCGGGCGCCTGACCGTCAAGGTGTCGGGGGACGAATCGCCTGGCGGGAACTTTGTGGTCATGAGCAGTCTGAGCCGGATGCAAGCAGGCCACTATGCCAATCTGCATTCATACCCCTTCCACAACCCGGCCAAGGGCGGTATGAGCTGGACGGGGTATGCGGCTAACTGCAACCAGCTGCTGGGTTGGTTTTCGGTGGACGGTATCAGCTATGCCACAGATGGCAGTCTTTTTTCGATCGAGCTGAGATTCGAGCAAACCTGCGAAGGGGAGACGCTGCCGCTGCGCGGAAAGATTCGCTGGCGCTCAGACGAGGTCGTGCCGGTCACCAAGCCCGTGACACCCGTGCCTGCCGGTCTATGGGAGCCACCGGCGACAGCGCTGCCGGCCAGTGGCAACTATGTCTATCTGCAAAGCGAAACAGGGGACTCGCTGGGCAGGGGGTCTAGCTACCTGCACACAGGCAGCAATGCTGTGTGGTCAATCAGCGAGTACCAAGGGAACTTCGGCCTCAACATCCGTGGCGATCAGGCTTGGCAAGGGGAATTCCGGGCCATGCATACGCTGACCCAGTTGCAGCCGGGTTTCTACCCGGATCTGCGAGCGTCGCCTTTCCACAACCCGCTGCGGGGGGCGCTGAACTGGAACGGAGACTATGGCAACTGTGTATCCTCGGAGGGCTGGTTCGTGGTGGAGGACGTCCGCTATGTCGAGGGCGTTCTGAAGGCCATCACCCTGCGCTTTGAAGTGCGTTGCGCCGGTGCGGCGGCGGCCCTGAACGGCAAAGTCCGCTGGCGGGCGGAAGATGTTCAGATCCCTTCGGGGCCGATTCATCCCGCGCCCGCCGGACTCTGGTCGCCCCCTGTTCAAGTGCGCCCCGCCAGCGGAAACTACGTCTACCTAGAAAGCGATCCGGGCGACTACGTGGGCCAAGGCATCAATCTCTTGCTGCTTGCGCCTGCGACCGAATTGCAGGTGACTGGTGACGGGGCGCGCGTCCAGGTGAGTGCGCACACCGCAGCCCATTGGAACGGTCAGTTCCAAGCCATGAACTCACTTGATCGTCTGGCGCCTGGCTACTACGGCAACCTGCTGGGCTACGGCGATCACAACCCGGCGCTGGGCGGACTGATCTGGCATGGCGCAGGACGAGCATGCGGACAGCTGACAGGCTGGTTCGTCATCGACACCGTGCGTTATATCGATGCTCGCATCGTGGCTCTGGATCTGCGATTCGAACAGCATTGCGCAGGCGCAAGCGCCGCGCTACGGGGAGAGGTTCACTGGCAGGCCTCGCCCTAGCCTTACTGTGTTATCAAAATCAAGGCATTATGTGTACTTCTTCAAGCAAGAGGTGAACCTTGATGGAAGAGCTTCGCGAGTTTGAACGCTACATGGCGCACTTGAGTGATGGCCTGGGTCATGTAGACCGGCACGCCGGTCTGCGCGGATATTGCACCGGGCTGATGGCACCGCTGAAGCGCAAGAGTGTGGAGCCGATGGCGTCGCATTTGGCACCGATGTCCACCCGCTCGCGACACCAGTCGCTGCACCACTTCGTGGCCGACTCGGCCTGGTCTGACGAGCAGATGCTGCTGCGTGTCGCGCAGTGGGTCGTGCCGGCGATGGACTTCTCGGGTGGCGGCTGGTGGATCGTGGACGACACCGGTTTTCCCAAGCAAGGCACGCACTCGGTCGGCGTGGCCCGGCAGTACTGCGGCATGTTGGGCAAGCAGGATAACTGTCAAGTTGCGGTGAGTGTGACGCTGGCCTGCGAGGCGGGCAGCCTGCCGGTGGCTTGGCGGCTGTACCTGCCCAAGGAATGGGCCGACGACCTGCCGCGCTGCAAAAGTGCCGGTGTGCCGCAGGACATCGAGTTCGCCACCAAGCCGGCGATAGCGCTGGCACAGCTCGCGCAGCTGATCGAGCAAGGCGCGCCCAAGCACTGCTTGTTGGCCGACGCGGGCTACGGCGTGGACACGGCGTTTCGAGAGGGTTTGAGCGAGTTGGGCCTGAGTTATGTGGTGGGCGTGACGGGTCAGGTGACGGTGTGGCCGCCCGGGCGTGCGCCGCTGCCGCCGGCGACCTACAGTGGGCGTGGTGCCGTGCCCACGCGCCAGCGATTGGGGGCGGCCGAGCACCAGCGTCCGCAGGCGATCAAGGAAGTGGCGTTCGACTTGGCGGCGTCGCAGTGGCATGACGTGGAGTGGCGCGAAGGCAGCAACTTCACTTTGCGCTCCCGCTTTGCACGGGTTCGTGTGCGGGCGGCCCATCGGGAGCAGGAGCGCACGCAACAGCGGGGCGAAGAGTGGCTTCTCATCGAGTGGCCCGAAGGCCACAAAGAGCCGATGAAGTACTGGCTGTCCACGCTGGATCAGGACGTGCCGCTGGAGCGCATGGTGTTCGAGGCCAAGATGCGCTGGCGTATTGAGCGCGACTACCAAGACCTCAAGCAAGAGGTGGGGCTGGGGCAGTTTGAGGGCCGAGGCTGGCGGGGTTTCCATCACCACGCCAGCCTGAGCATCGCGGCCTACGGCTTCTTGATGGCGCAGCAACTCCGACACCCTGAAGGCGGTGGTAAAAAAAACTCTGCACGATTCGAAGAACCTGCCCTACCCACGCATTACAAGCCTCGAGGCAGCCCTGCGCACGCAGCGCGTGCGTCTCATCATCCATCACGACTTTGCGGCTGCTTATCGCCGCAGCCTTGCTGCAGGCGCTACCTAGATGTCCATGTTGCCTGCGTATCAACGCAAGGCCGCGCTTATGACACAGTAAGACTAGGCGAGGGCCCGCCCGATCAAGATCTTCTGCACCTCGGACGTACCCTCGTAGATCTGACAGACCCGCACGTCGCGGTAGATGCGCTCGACGGGGAAGTCGCTGACATAACCGTAACCGCCATGGACCTGGATCGCGTCCGAACAGACGCGCTCGGCCATCTCGCTGGCAAACAGCTTGGCCATCGCCGCTTCTTTCAGGCAGGGCTTGCCGGCGTCCTTCAGACTGGCCGCGTGATGAATCAACTGGCGCGCGGCTTCGATCTGCGTCGCCATATCGGCCAGTTTGAAGTTGATCGCCTGGTGATTGAAGATGGGCTGGCCGAAGGACTCGCGCTGCTTGGCATAGCCGAGCGCCGCCTCGAACGCGGCCCGCGCCATGCCGACTGCCTGAGACGCGATGCCGATACGGCCGCCTTCCAGGCCGGCCAATGCAATCTTCAGACCCTGGCCTTCTTCACCGAGGCGGTTGGCGGCGGGAATGCGGCAGTTCTCAAACCGGATCTGGGCGGTGTCGCTGGCGTGCTGACCCATCTTGTCTTCGATCCGGTCGATCTCGTAGCCGGGCGTGTTGGTCGGCACCAAGAAGGCGCTGATGCCCTTCTTGCCGGCAGCCTTGTCGGTCACCGCCATGACAATCGCCACATCGCCATTCTTGCCGCTGGTGATGAACTGCTTGACGCCCTGAATCACGTACTCATCGCCATCTCTGACCGCCGTGGTACGCAGGCCGCCGGCTTCGGAGCCGACATGCGGCTCGGTTAAGCAGAACGCGCCGAGCATGGCGCCGCGCGCCAGCGGTTTGAGGAAATTCTGCTTTTGATCCTCGTTGCCGAAGCCCATCAGGATCGAACAACATGGGCAGTTATTCACACTGACCACGGTCGAGGTCGCGCCGTCGCCGGCGGCGATTTCTTCCAGGATGATGGCCAGCGCCAGATAGTCCAAACCGGCGCCGTCGTACTCGGTCGGCACGGCCACGCCGTAGCAGCCTAAAGCGGCCAAACCCTGCAACTCGGCGGCAGGAAAATGGTGGGTCTTGTCCCATTGGGCGGCCTTGGGCGCGATCTCGGCTTGCACAAATGCGCGTACCGCGTCTTGCACGGCCAGGTGGTCTTCACTCAGTAACATGATGGTCTTGTCTCGTCACCAGGCCAGGGTTTGGCCGTCGTAATTGAAAAAGCCGCCGTTGTCGGCCAGCGTCAGACCGGCAAGCACGCCACGCATGCCGGCTACGCTGGTTTGCACATCAATGTCAGCGCCCTCGCCGCCCATCTCGGTGCGCACCCAGCCGGGGTGCAGGCTGACGCAGATGGCGCGCTCGCGCAGGGCGATGGACGCATCCTTCAGCACCGAATTGGCCGCCGCCTTGGAGGCGCGGTAAAGCCAGCCGCTGCTATTCTCACGCAGAGTCATCGAGCCCATGCGCGAGGACAGCAGCCCCAGCTTGGCGCCGGGCGCTAAGGCGTCGACCAACTGTGGCAACACCCGCATCGGCCCCAGCACATTGGCATGCATGACGGCGTTGAAGTCAGCCTCGGTGGGGGTTTGCAGGCCAACGCTGCGCGGGCCGAACACGCCTGCCACATAGAGCACCTGGTTGAACTGGGTGCCGTCGATCTGCCAGGCCAGGCCGGAGGCGCCGGCGGTGTCGCTGACGTCAAGCTTGAGCGCCGTCGCGCCCTCGGCCCGCAACAGCGCCAGGCCGGCCTCGCTGCGCGCCGTGGCCACAACCTGCGCACCGGCGGCGCGGTACTGGCGCACGAACTCCAGGCCGATGCCGCGCGAGGCGCCGATGATCAAAATAGTGGCCATAGATTGAGCTTGGAAGCGTAAAAATCGATGGCGCGATTCTGCATCAGCCTGTCGACGGGCGGGCTCGGATTGCCGCCGTAGTTGACGATGGCGCTGAACGTGATGCTGATGCATCGCGCCGATGAGGCGTCGAGCAGCATGGCCACGCCGGCCTCGATGGCATTGGCCAGATAGCGCCCGCCGCCCGCCGCCCGGTGCCCGGTGCCTCGGCCGAGGGCAGATAGGCCTCGACATAGGGCACGGCAGCGGTCTGGATGATGCCGCTGCCGTCGCTGAAGGTGCTCCCGGCCTTGCCAGAGATTGCGGGTGGCAAACGAAGACGAGAACAGTTCTGCCTGGCTGGGGCCACGTCACTAAAACTCCCCAATCTGCACCGATCACACCCGGCGGTGCTTTGTGCAGACCCTTTGTGCAGACCACCCCTAATTCAACAGAGCTTTCGGCGTGAAGCCGCTCTGGCCTTCAGTTATGCTTTTCGCTTGGCGTACCGAGGATCGTCTGCCATGGCCATCAAACAAGCCCTGACCCTAGTACTGACAGCATCAGTCGCCTTGCTGTTGAGCGGGTGCGCTGGCGTCCCGAAACCGCAACTCCAGGGGTATGCGACAACCTACGATGAGGTCAAGGCAGCGGCGACCGCTGTGTATGAGGATGCCGCGCCGGCACTTGACGGGGCGCGCGGCATAACCCCTACATCGCTCGCGTTCCCTGTAACCCTTGGGCCGGGCAGCTTCGATCGAGAGGGTTGTGGTCGACTGATAGCGTCTGACGTCGATCTGCATATACGTTGCCAGGCTTTGTTCGCCCTCAAGAACTATAACCAAGCGCTCCTCGATCTCAGCAGCGGTAAGACGCTCAGCGAGCCCATGGCCTTGATCGATAACGTGGGCAAGAGCCTCGACACGATCTTGACTCTGGCGCCAGCCAGTGTTGCCGCCGCCCTGCCGGTCGCTGCGATCACTGCTGCGATTCCAGCACTAAAGGCGGTCGCAGGGGAGGCCTTGAAAGCGCAGGACCGCGCGGCCCTGTTGGCAAAACTCCTTGAGGGGGAACCCGCGATTCGTGCGTTCATCGGCGCGCTGAGAACAGACATCAACAATCTCTACGTTCTTCACCGAACGTTTGCATCTAACCAACTGGTCGAACTGACGCGTTCAATCAACAAGCAGCTGGGACTGATCGGCAGGAGTGTTGGGGGATTTTCGCCGCCTACCGACCCGGCGGTTGAGAGCCTGTATCTAGCTCTAGGGGAAAAATTCGAGCGGGTTTTTTCCAGCCCGGAGCCCGAGATCAAGTCAGTCTTTAGGGTGAAAAATCTTGTCTTCAAGGCTCCTGGTAGTGCCCCTGCCTTGGACACCGAATCGGTCAGGTTGATGGAAGTGACGTTGAGCAGCATGGCTGAGAACGTAACGCGCTTTAAAGCGGTCGGGACGCGGTACCAGGTAAGCGTGGCCGCACTGACACGCTTTGATGAAATGCTGACCACATTGGAGAAGTCCTTCAATGCGCTCATCAAGGCCTCACAGCAGGTGTTCGCTACTGGCGGCGGCACAGAGCAAGCGTTGCAAAGTTTGGCAGTTTTGAAAGATCAGGCGCGAGAAATTCGTCGCCTCCTTGACACCAAGTAACGAGGCGACACATGGCAAACGAACTCACACCTGAAGTCCAGGCCAAAATCGAGGCGCTCAGCAAACTTGGCATCGTGCAACTGTTGGCGATAAATCAAGACTTCAGGCATCCGGAAGTGGTGCAGCAGGCTGCTGGTGACCTAGCCCAAAAACTCTCCCAGGCATCCCTTCAAGCTGCGGCGGGTATGTTCGCGAATAACTCAGCGGCATTTGCAGGGCTGGTCACAGACTTTGTCAACCTCACCACCCTTGCCCGGCAACACCCCGGCGGAGACGCCGTCGCAACGCTCATCCCTGTCTTGCGTCAGCTCGGCGATGTACAGACCAGCTTGTCAGGCGTCTCGGATGAGATCGCGCCCAGTGCGGGCTCATCCGAGGCAGAACCTGAATCACCGGTGGCGCATGTCGCTGCGGCCGCTCACCTTCCAGCGCGGAACACCGCAAGCACCAGCACGCGTTTGAGTGAAATCGCCGGCGAGTA
Source organism: Roseateles sp. (assembly GCF_031397715.1). GTDB lineage: Bacteria > Pseudomonadota > Gammaproteobacteria > Burkholderiales > Burkholderiaceae_C > Paucibacter_A. Next base: position 10,245 of record NZ_JANNMI010000271.1, on the reverse strand, counting down.
CTTGGCCATGTTCGATGCCGCGGTCATCGCACCGGAGCACGTTGCCGAGGCTACCAAGCGGGCTCAGACCATAGCCTCGTTCAGGTCGACCTATGAGCCTCTCGGTAAAACGATGAACATCCCTTGGTTTTTCATAGGGCTTGTTCACGCTTTGGAAAGTAACAGCAACTTCTCCACTCACTTGCACAACGGTGACTCTTTGATGCATAGGACCACCCATGTGCCTGCGGGTCGCCCCAAGGCAGAGGTTGCCGATCCTCCATTTGCGTGGGTCACCAGCGCAAGAGACGCACTCACGATGTTGGGGTTCAACACCCAGGCCGACTGGTCAAGGGCCGCAATCCTGTACCGACTTGAGCGATACAACGGATTCGGATACCGATTGCGGGGCCTCGCAAGCCCATATCTATGGAGTTTTTCTGACCGCTACGTTTGCGGCAAGTTCGTCAAAGACGGTGTTTTCGTCGAAGACGCAGTGTCCAAGCAGTGCGGTGCCGCCGTTGCCCTCAAGCGGCTGATCGACTTAAACCTGATCTGATTGCCGCTCACCCGATAGGTTCACCATGCCGACACCCACTTTCCAGCGCCTGGACTTGGCGCAGTTCGAAGCTCTGCTGAACAAGTTCCCGTTCACCCGCAAGGTGAATGCCGTGCACATGCACCATACATGGCGGCCTCGGCGAATCGACTTTCGCGGTCACGACACCATTGTGAGCATGTGGCGCCACCATACGCAGGTGAACGGCTGGAGCAACATCGCCCAGCACCTCACCATCGACCCGGACGGCTTCGTCTGGCTGGGCCGCAATTGGAACGTGGCGCCGGCCAGCGCCGCTGGGCATAACGGCAGCAGTGCCGCGGGGCCCTTCATGTTCGAGATGGTGGGCGACTTCGACACCGGCCGCGAACCCTTCAACGGCGCGCAGAAGGAGGCGGCGCTGCGGGTCGTCGCGCTCGTGCAGCGGCGCTTCGGCCTGCGCCCAGCCACGCTGCGCTTTCACAACATGATGTCGAGCAAGACCTGCCCTGGCTCCGGCATCGACTACGACGCGACGCTGGACGCCGTTGAGCAGCTTCACGCTCAGTTGGACACCGCCAGTACACCGGGTGGCGCACGCGGTCTCGCGGCGCTGTCCCCGTTCCCCGATGAGCAGGACCTCGTGCTGCGCCAGGCCATCGAGGCGCTCACGCGCTTGACGGACGCGCAGGGCGAGCGCGGCGACGTGGAGCAAGACCACAGCGAGGACGAGTGTCGCGATTGCCAGGATTCGCCCTCGGCAGCGACAGCAACGACAGCAACGTCGGCTGCACGTGGCGGCTCTGGGCTGGACGCGGCCACGCTCGCTGCCATGCGGCCGCACCTGGTGAACCTGCGCTCCGGCGTGTTCTCGGCCGACGGTGAGTTCAAGTCGACGCCGCAGGACGTGGACGCCATCTTCGAGCAGCACCTGCCACGCGCCCTTGCCGCGCTGCCCAACGGGGGCAAGCTGCAGTTGTTGTTCTACGCTCACGGCGGCCTCGTCTCCGAAGCCAACGGTCTGCGCGGCGCGCACCGCCACATCGGCTGGTGGGGCAAGAACGCGGTCTACCCGATCTACTTCATTTGGGAGACGAGCTTTTTCGAGACCATCGGGCAGCTGTTGTCACGCGCGCGCGGCGGCACTCGCGCCGCCACGCGCGATCTCGCCGACTACACGACCGATCCGCTGATCGAGACCGCCGCGCGCGTGCTGCAGGGCCCGCGCATCTGGGGTGGCATGAAATGGAGCGCCGAGCGCGCCTCGCAGCCCGGCGGCGCGGCAGACTACGTGGCGCAAAAGCTGAAAGCCTTCTGCGACAAGCACGCTGCAGCGGTGGAATTGCACGCAATTGGTCACAGCGCCGGGTCGATCTTCCACGCACACTTCCTGCCGGCTTGTCACGCGCTCGGTGTGCCGGTCTTCAAGACGCTGCAGTTGCTGGCGCCTGCGGTCCGCGTGGACACCTTCAAGCGGCAACTGCTTGCCGGCCTTGCCCAGGGCCAGATGGCCGCCAACGTCAGCGTATTCACAATGAACCGCGACTACGAACGAAGCGACGATTGCGCCCGCGTCTACCGAAAGTCCCTGCTCTATCTCATCTTTCATGCGCTGGAGGACGAGCGCCGCACGCCCATCCTCGGCCTGGAAGAATGCTTGCGCGGCGATGTCGAACTCAAAGCCTTCTTCGGCCTGGGCGGCAGCGCGGGCAAGGGGGAGGTCGTGTGGTCGAAGAGCCCGTCGGACACCGGCCGCTCGGCCAGCCGCTCCGCAACTCACGGTGGCTTCGACGATGATGCGCCGACGATGAACAGCGTTGCGCGCCGCCTGCTGGGCTTCGCCGATGCACATCCCATCGACAATTTCCCGGACGGCAGCCGCGCCGTGGAACGCGACTGGGTGGACGAAGTCGATTGGCCGGCGGACTGGCCAACCGGTCACGCCGTGGCAGCACTGCCCGCGCCGGCAGCGGCAGCCTGGGGCCCTGTGTCCACGGCTGCTGCGTGGTCGACGGCGGCTGCGGGTAAGGCCCCTCCCATTGCGCCCACGGGGGGCGGGCGTCGCATCGCGCTGTGCATGGGCGTGGATGCCTATCCGGACCCCCGCCATCGCCTTGCCGGCTGCACCAACGACGCCAAAGCCTGGGCCGGCGCACTTGCCGACTACGGCTTCGAGGTGCGCCTTCTGCTGGACGCGCAGGTCACGCGCGCCGCGATGGACAGCGAACTGCGCCGTCTGGTGATGCAGGCCCGCGCTGGCGACGTGATCGCGGTGCAGTACGCCGGCCACGGTACCCATGTGGACGACCTCGACGGCGACGAAGTCGATGGCCAGGACGAAGCGCTTTGCCCGGTGGACTTCGCGAGCGGCGCCCTCTACATCGACGACGACATCGCCGAGGTGCTCGCGCTGCTGCCCGAAGGCGTGAACCTCACCCTCTTCATGGACTGCTGTCACTCTGGCAGCAACACGCGCTTCGCCGTCGGCCTGCAGCCCGGCGCCGCCAGCCTGCCGGCAGACGCCAAAGCCCGCTACGTGGAGCCAGACGCTGCCCTGCAGCAGGCGCATGCGCGCTTTCGTGGCGGCGCGGGCTCCCGCGCCAGCCGCACCACCCACGCCGGCGGCCAAGAGCAGATGCGCCACGTCAAGTTCGCAGCCTGCAAGGACGCCGAGGTCGCGCTGGAAAGCGCCGGCAGCGGCGAGTTCACGCGCCGCGCACTGCGCGTGCTGCAACGCCCTCGTCAGGGCCTGAGCAACGACGGTTTCCTGCAGGCCGTGTTGGCTGAATTCGGCAGCGCGGCACGGCAGAATCCCCTGCTCGATTGTGCCAAGCCGGCGCGCGGCCAAGCGCTGCTGCAGCCGCTCGGGTACGTGGCCGCTGGTGCGGCGGGCGCGCGCGACCCGGAGTTTTCGTCGGATGCCGGCCTTGTGCCCGCCGTCGTCGCCCTGGCTGAAGCCGTGCAGTTGCTGAGCCGGAAACTTTCCTCGTGAGCGGAGGCGCGTCCAGCACTCAGCAGGCCGTGGCGGCGGACGCCGCCAGCCGCGACGAGCCTGGCACGGCGGAGCCCGGCGCTGAAGCCCCTGAGGTTGCCCCTACGCCACCAGGTGCGCCCTACCAACTGGGCAACGGCGTTCTGAGAGATTCGGTGCGGCCGCATGAGCGCCGTGCCAACGAGCCGATCTACCGGCCGCTGCGCATCTACACCGTCGACCCCTCGCACCACTGCCTCGAAGGTGCGGTCGCGACCGTCAACGTCGCCTACGAACCGCTGGAGGAAGGCCCGGTAGGCGCGCTGCTGAAGGTGGAGGATATCGATGCCGCCTCGGGCCACGCCAACCGCAAGGCGAATCTGGACGACCCCTTTGTACTGATGACCGACGGTTACGAGCCTTCGCCGTCGGACCCGCGCTTTCACCAGCAGATGGTCTATGCCGTCTGCAGCAACGTGTACTCCGCCTTCCGCACCGCGCTGGGCCGCACACCAGGCTGGAGCTTTGGCGGCGCCGCCGGGCCGGCGCGGCTGGTGATCCGACCGCATTTCGCGCCCGAGGCCAATGCGTATTACGAACGCGTTGGAGATTGTGGCGAGCTGCGCTTCGGCTACTACGCCGCCGACGATCACCCGACCGACCGCACCCTGCCCGGCGGAATCGTGTTCACTTGCCTGTCGCACGACATCGTCGTGCATGAGATGACCCACGCGCTGCTGGACGGCATGCGCGCGCACTTCATGGTGCCCACCAACCCGGACGTGACCGCTTTCCATGAGGCGTTCGCAGACATCGTCGCGGTGTTCCAGCATTTCAGCTATCCGGAGGTTGTGCGAGCCGCCATCCGCCAATGCCGCGGTGCCCTGAACCAGTCGGCGCTGCTTGGTGACATCGCGCGCCAATTCGGGCACACCACCAACAGCGCGGGCGCGCTGCGCACCGCCATCGACACCGGGCAGGCGCGTCGCTACCGAGCCGAGCTCGAACCGCATGAGCTCGGCAGCGTGTTGGTGAGTGCGGTCTTCGAAGCCTTCACCACCGTGTTCGACCGCAAGACGCAGGCCCTCGTACGGCTGGCCACGGGCGGTACCGGCGAGCTTCCTGCGGGTGAGCTGCCGCACGACCTGCAACAATTGCTGGCGGCGCGCGCTAGCAAACTCGCCAGCCAGTTCCTCGCCATCTGCATCCGCGCCATTGACTACTGCCCGCCCACCGGCATGATGTTCGGCGACTATCTTCGTGCCGTCATCACCGCCGACCATGACCTCGTGCCCGACGATCCATGGGACTACCGCGGCGCATTTATTGACGCGTTCTGGCGTCGCGGCATCTACCCGCGCACGGCGCAACACCTGTCCCAGGATGCACTGCGCTGGCGGGCGCCCCGCATGACCCTGATGCCTGTTCCTGGTCTTGACTTCGCCACTTTGAAGTTTCGCGGCGATCCGGCCCAAGCGGCTAGCGCCGACGAACTGTGCCGCCAGGCCGATGCTCTCGGCGCCTTCGTGACCCTGCCGGGCCATCTGGGTGAGTTCGGTCTGGTGGCCGCAGGCGATGCGCGCCTGGAATCCGGCGACACCGTCGAGCGGCCGGTGGTGCAATCCATTCGCTCGGCCCGCCGCGCCGGCCCAAGCGGCCAGGTTGTGTTCGACCTCGTGGCCGAGGTGACTCAGGCAATGCATGTGGCGCCCGGACCGGACGGGCCCGGCTTCACGCACTACGGGGGCTGCACCATCATCCTTTCACCCGAGGGCGAGGTGCGTTTCGTCGTGCTCAAAAGCCTGCTGGCCGACGGTCGCGTTGGCCGCCGCCGCGACTACCTGCTCAGCGAACTCGGCCAGCGCCACTGGCGGCTGCTCGGCAATCAGTTGGTGCCATTGGAAGGCGTTTTCCGCAGCATGCACGCCCATGGCCGCGGCTGACGCTGCGGGGTTTGGGAACGGCCCAGCTCTATGGCGGGTTGAGCAACGGCCGGCCGATGGCCGCGAACACCGCGAACACCGGCGCTGCCGGAGGCCGGTCAGCATCATCAATCTGTATGTGAACGCGCCGGATGTCGGTTCGGCGGGGCGTAGAAACCAAGCTGCAGGTGCTCAACCTGCGATGCATAGTCGCGCGGAAATTGCGCACGATCAAACTTGGGGTGGTTCTTTTGACAGATGCTCGTTTCGCTTGGCTAGTTTTGATTCGGTCATTGCGCCTGGGACTGTCTGGCATGCGCACTGGACTTGGCATGGTGTCAATCTGCCGATTCCAGAACCCTCAACCTTCCTGCTCATGCTGGCCGGGCTGGGGTTTGCAACGCTGGCGCGGCGTCGGCTTGTCGGGTGAAGGTGCCGGATTCTGGTCTCAGATTTGGTGCCGACCATTGGCTAGGAACCCCGGGCGGCTGAAAGCGGCGATAGCGAAAGGCGCCCTCGGCGAGGACAGTTTTTGCCGGATTTGCAGCCTCTTGAGCTAAACCATCAAACCGGCACCGCCGTGGTGTTCTTCAGGCGGTCCAACACAAAGCTGGTCTTGCAGTCCTGCACGCTGGGATGCTTGAGCAAGGTTTCAGTGATGAAGCGCGCGTAATGCGCCATGTCTTGCACCAGCACGCGCAGCAAATAGTCCATGTCGCCGGTCAGCGCCGCGCACTCGACCACCTCGGGCCAGGCCTGCACCGCCACGCGGAACAGCTCCATCGGGTTGCGCTGATGGCTTTCGGTGTGCTTTTCAAGCCGCACATTGATATAGGCGGTCAGCCCGAGCCCGACCTTTTCGGGCGGCACCAAGGCCACATAGGCCGAAATCGCCCCCGATTCCTCCAGCCGCCGCACCCGCCGCAGCACCGCCGAGGCCGACAAACTGACCTGCGCGGCCAACGCGTCATAGGTGACGCGGCCGTCCACCTGCAACGCCCTCAAAATGCGCCGATCAATCGTATCGAGCTGTACATCGTTTCTCATCTTTGAAATTCTCGCAGTATTCCTGCGCCAGACCGCAAGTTGGCGCCAGAGTTCGCATGAATCCTGCGCCGCCGACAACCTACAGTCTTGACCCATCGCAAGACTCTTTGTTGGAGACAAATCATGGCTTTCATTCCCTGGGACAACCCGATGGGCAGCGCCGGCTTCGAATTCATCGAATTCGCCGCCCCCGATCCGGCCGAGCTGGGCAAGCTCTTTTTGACCATGGGCTTCACCGCCGTGGCCAAGCACCGCCACAAAAACGTCACGCTGTACCGCCAAGGCGGCGTGAACTTCATCATCAACGCCGAGCTGGACTCGTTCGCGCAGCGCTTTGCGCGTCTGCATGGCCCGTCGATCTGCGCCATCGCCTTCCGCGTCGACGACGCCGCCTTCGCCTACAAGCGCGCGCTGGAGCTGGGCGCCTGGGGCTTTGACAACAAGGCCGGCCCGATGGAGCTGAACATCCCGGCCATCAAGGGCATTGGCGACTCGCTGATCTATTTTGTTGACCGCTGGCAAGGCAAGCATGGCGCGGCTGCCGGTGACATCGGCAATATCAGCATCTATGACGTCGACTTTGTGCCGCTGCTGGATGCGCAGGGTCAGCCGGTGCCGGCCAACCCGGTCGGCTTGGGGCTGACCTATATCGACCATCTGACGCATAACGTCTTCCGTGGTCGCATGAAGGAGTGGGCTGATTTCTACGAGCGCTTCTTCAATTTCCGTGAGGTGCGCTACTTCGACATCGAAGGCAAGCTGACCGGCCTGAAGAGCAAGGCGATGACCAGCCCCTGCGGCAATATTCGCATCCCGATCAATGAGAGCAGCGACGACAAAAGCCAAATCGCCGAGTACCTGGACATCTATCACGGCGAAGGCATTCAGCACGTGGCCATGGGCACCGATGATGTCTACGGCACGGTCGAGCGCATGCGCACTTGCGGCGTTGATTTCCAAGACACCATCAACACCTATTTCGATCTGATCGACAAGCGCCTGCCCGGCCACGGCGAGAACGTCGACGAGCTGCGCCGCCTGCGCATCTTGATCGACGGTGCCGCGCACTTGGACGCGCCTAACGAATTGCTGCTGCAGATCTTCACCAAAGAAGTGATCGGCCCGATCTTCTTCGAGATCATCCAGCGCAAGGGCAATGAAGGCTTCGGCGAAGGCAACTTCAAGGCGTTGTTCGAGAGCATCGAGCTGGACCAGATCCGCCGCGGCGTGCTGAAGGACGATTCGGTGGCCTAACGCCTAAAATACAAGCACTCTACAAAGCCCTGAGCGCAGCTCGCCTCAGGGCTTTTTTTCGGCCAGCCATTGCTGCAAATCGGCGAAGGCGCGGGGGTGGTCCAGCAAACCCATATGGCCGCTATGGGGCACCTCGATCTCGCGCGCCCCGGTCAAAACCGCCGTACGAACGGGGCAAACCACTTGGTCAAAATAGCTGAAATAACAGCTGAAGAGCGCGCGCAACTCAGGCGCCTCGCTGCGGGCAAGCTCGGCCAGCCAAGCATTGCCAATGCGCATTTGCCGCGCGTTGCGGGCCGGCGAGAAGCGCGCCATCAGCGTGCCTTGGTGAGGTGAGCCCAAGGTCATCACATGGGCCAGCCGCGGCGCGCCGCCGGGCCCGTCCCCATAACGCCGCAGCCAAGCGCGCACCGCTAAGCCCCCCATGCTGTGGGCCACAATCACCGGGGGCGGCCCGCCCAGGCGCAACAAGGCCTGTACGCCGGCCTCGATCTGCTCAGCGTAGGCATCAATCGAGCCAAATGCCGGCTCCAGCGTCAATGCCACAAACGGGGTCGATTGTTCGCCCAAGCGCTTCATCCAGCCGTTCCACAGGCCGCGATTGCAAGTAAACCCATGCACCAGCAATACCCCCCGCTCCCGGCAAGTGGCGGGCAAATAATCGGGGTAGCGCTGCGTGGCGAACGGCTGCTGCCAGGAAAAGACACGCTCGAAGGCTGACCATTCCCGCCACCACGCGCCGAGTAAGGCCCTTGTCGGCAAATGTGGGGCGCCTCGATTGACGCGCCGCAGCACCAGCAAGCCCAGCAAAATGAACAGCCCGCTGAAGCAAAAAATAGCCACCGCGGCCACCAAGCCCAGCCAGCCCTGCCCAGTTGCCCAGCCCCACAGCAGGCCGAGCAGGCTCAAGCTTATCTTGCAGGCCATCACTGCGCGTTGGATCTGTGCGTTCATCTGCTCAGTGTAGGGGCGGCACAATGGGGCCACTCAAGCCAGCCCGCTCGCCACCCATGGATTCAGCCCTTGCCGACCAGATCTTGCACCACCTCCATCAAGTCGATGAGCAGCGCGCGCTGCGTGATCAGCAGCCCGGCCTAGCGGCGCAAGTGCAGGCCCTCAAGCGCTATCAGCAACAGCGTTTCGCCAATACTTATGCGGATCTGTTGATGTCGGCCCGTTACCAAGGTGCTGCGCGGTTTTTTCTGCGGGAGCTTTATGGGCCCGGTGACTACACTCGCCGAGATGCGCAGTTCGCACGCGTTGTGCCGGCCTTGGTCAAGCTGTTTCCGGCCGAAGTCGTCGACACGGTCGCCCGGCTTGCTCGCCTGCACGCCATTTCTGAGCGCCTGGACACCTTGATGGCCGAACAGCTGCGCTCAACCCACATCGAAGCCCTGGCCTATTGGCGTGCTTGGCAAGCCTGCCAGCAGGCCGAACTGCGTCAACTGCAGATCACGTTGACAGTGGCAGTCGGCGAGTCACTTGAAAACCTCACCCGCAAACCCTTGCTAAGGCATGCACTGCGGATGATGCGCGGCCCAGCAACGGCCGCCGGGATGGGCGAGCTGCAAGCCTTTTTGGAGTCCGGCTTCGACACTTTCAGGGCCATGCATGGTGCCGCTGAATTTTTGACCACCGTGAAAGAGCGGGAGACCGAATTAGCCGCAGCGCTTTTTGCCACCAAGCGCCAAAGTAGCCATGCGCTCGGTAACGGTTTCGCCAGCGATGACCCGCTGACCAGCCTACCTTAGTGAACGACGGTCACTGCCGAGACTGCACCAGATGGGTGGCCCCGGCCGAAGCTTCTTGCTTGATGCCGGTATAGCCCAAAGCGGGAAGATTCACTTTGTCGACGAGTCGCTCACCGGCGCCGAGCAAGACCGGCGTTATGGCGATGTGAAGCTGATCGATTCGGTGGCGGTGAAGATACTGTTGGATGACATTGACGCCGCCGCCCGGGCACGCTCTAGCGCCTCGGCAATGCCGCCCGTCACAAAGTGGAAGGCCTTACCCCCTTGCATGACAAGGGATGCGTGTACGAACTGCTGCAGTCCTTGCCTGCCGACTTGAAAACCAAGCTACCCAGCATCGAGCAGATCGAAAACGAGTGCGGGATCGATGAGCGCCCGCAAGGCCAAGCAACTTAACCGCCCGCCACCACCCCATGCGCCTGCTGATCGGCGTGGTAGCTGGAGCGCACCATCGCGCCCACCGCCGCGTGGCTGAAGCCCATCTTGTAGGCCTCTTCCTCGAACATCTTGAAGGTGTCCGGGTGCACATAACGGCGCACCGGCAGGTGGTGGCCGCTCGGCGCCAGGTACTGGCCGATGGTCAGCATGTCGATGTTGTGGGCGCGCATATCGCGCATCACCTGCAGGATTTCTTCGTCGGTTTCGCCCAGGCCCACCATGATGCCGGACTTGGTTTTCACGTCCGGGTACATGGCCTTGAAATCTTTCAGCGCAGGCGACTTCATCATGGGCCGGACTCCGTGTGGAGTGATTCCGCCCAGTCGGCCGCGAGCTCGGCGAAGG
>NZ_JANNMI010000256.1:0-4543 GCF_031397715.1 Roseateles sp. | reverse complement strand
CGTGATCCTAGAGCACAAGGCCTACGACATCGTGCTGTGCGACTATCACTTTGATGGCAGCGAAATGTCAGGGCAGGACTTATTGGATGAGCTGCGGCGTGAGCATTTGCTGCCCTACTCGACCGTCTTCGTCATGGTCACCGGTGAGGCGTCATACAGCAAGGTGGCTGAAGCCGCCGAGGCGGCGCTATGCCTATCTGGTCAAGCCCTACACCATGGCGTCCTTGGCCGACCGTTTGGCCAATGCGCGCCACCGCAAGCGGGTGTTGAAGGACATCTTCGAGGCGATCGAACGCGAGGATTTCGAAGCCGCCGCCGGCCATTGCTTGAAGCGCTTTGAGTCACGCAGCCAATTCTGGCTGTACGCCGCGCGCATCGGCGCCGAGCTCTTGCTGCGCCTGAATCGTTTCGACGACGCGCGCAAGCTCTATGACGCAATCATCGAGGCCAAGACTGTCCCCTGGGCCCGGCTGGGCGTGGCGCGTACCGAGCTGGGTTCGGGCAATACGTCGGCGGCGCGGCGCACGCTCGAAACCCTGATTGGCGACATCCCCGATCACGCCGACTCCCATGATGTGATGGGCCGGGTGCAAATGGATCTGGGTGAAATCGAAGGCGCTTTGGCGACCTACCGCACCGCTGCCCGCCTGACCCCTGGTTGCCTGCTGCGCGCTCAGCGTTGCGGCTGCTTGGCCTATTACGCCGGCCAGCGCCCAGAGGCCTTGAAACAGCTTGAGCAAACCATGGCCCAAGGCCTGCGTTCCAAGTTGTTTGACATGCTGAGCCTGGTCTTGATCGCCTTGATGCGTTTCGACAACCGGGACAGCAAAGGCCTCAAATATGCCTTTGACGCGATGAGCAGCGAGATGGAGAGGCACCCCAACTCCAAGCGGCTGCAACGCTTTGACGTGTTGTTTCAATGCCTGCGCTTCATGCTGGACAAACGGGTCGCCGATGCCTTGGAGCGCGCGCGTGACCTGACCCGCCGGGCCAGCGAACAAGAAGACTTTGACCTCGAAGCCGCCAGCCTCCTTTTGGCCCTTTGGGTGCGCTTGGCAGCCATGATCGAGCTGGAAGAAATGAGTCAATTGGTGACTCAGCTGGGCCTGCGCTTTTGCACCACCAAGGCCGCTACCGAGGTGCTTGTGGCGATGTGCGAGGGCAATCTAGCCGTGGCCGAAGAGCTGCGCAACTGCCATGCGCGGATCTTCGGTATTGCTGAAACAGCGATGCGCCATTCGATGCGAGGTTCGGCCCGGGTCGGCGTGGAGTTGCTGATTCAGCAAGGCGAGGCGACCCGCAACGCCAAGCTGATCGACATGGCCGGTTTGGTGCTCAAGCGGCACAGCGAAAAAATCGATGATGCCGAGTCTTTGTCCGAGCGAATTCTGCAACTGCATACGCGCTTTGTGAAGCCACTGGGTGCAGGCAACCGGCAAAAACGCTCGGCCGGCGGGCTTGCTCTACGGTCCTGAACGACGCCGGGGCGACCAGAAGCAAATCAATACTCGTCACCACCCACGCCCACATAGCCCGGCGCCAGGTTCTCGAATTTGGTGTGCTCGCGCTTGAAGAAGAGCTTGCAGGTTCCAACCGGGCCATTACGCTGCTTGGCGATGATGATCTCGGCAATGCCCGGCTCCTTGGACTCCTCCTTCATGTAATAGTCATCGCGGTAGATGAACATGATGATGTCGGCGTCCTGCTCGATCGCACCGGACTCGCGCAAGTCACTCATCATCGGGCGTTTGTCGGGCCGCTGCTCAACGCTGCGGTTCAGCTGCGACAGCGCAATCACCGGGCATTGCAGCTCCTTGGCCAAGGCCTTCAAGCCGCGCGAAATTTCGCCAATCACGGTGGCCCGGTTTTCCTCATTGCCGCCATTGCCACTCATCAGCTGCAAGTAGTCAACGATGATCAAACCCAGCTTGCCGCAAATACGCGCTTGACGGCGCGCACGAGCGCGCACCTCCGACGGGCTCAGGCCCGGGCTCTCGTCGATGAAGATGCTGGCCTTGCCGAGCTTGTCGACCGCCTCGGACAAGCGCCCCCATTCATCGTCGGCCAAGCGGCCGGTACGCAGATGGCTTTGGTCGATGCGGCCGATCGAGCCGACCATACGCATGGCGAGCTGGGCGGCGCCCATCTCCATTGAATAAATGACGACCGGCAAGCCCTCATTGATGGCCACGTTCTCGCCAATATTGATCGCGAACGCGGTCTTGCCCATCGACGGACGCGCCGCCAAAATGATCAGGTCACCGGGCTGGAAGCCAGCCGTCATACGGTCAAGATCATAGAAGCCGGTGCGCACGCCGGTGACGTCCTCGGCGCCGTTCTCGGCCAGCTCGTTGACCCGGTCGATCAGCGCCACCACCAGGTTATCCATGCTCTGGAAGCCCTGCTGGCTGCGTGAGCCCTCCTCGCCAATGCGGAAGATCTTGCCCTCGGCTTCGTCGAGAATTTGAGCCACCGCACGGCCCTGCGGCGCCATGGCAGCCGTGGCGATCTCATCGCTGGCGCTGACCAATTTACGCAGGATGCCGCGCTCGCGCACGATCTCGGCATAACGGCGAATATTGGCGGCGCTCGGCACGCTCTGGGCCAAGGCATTCAGATAGGCCAGCCCGCCACATTCCTCGGCCTTGCCGTGGGAGGTCAACTCCTCGAACACGGTCACCACATCGGCCGGCTTGGCCGCATTGATCAGCTTGCCGATGCCGACAAAGATCTGCTTGTGCTCGAAGCGGTAGAAGTCGGACTCGGTCAGCAAGTCGCCGGCGCGGTCCCAAGCCGAGTTGTCGATCAGCAAGCCGCCCAACACGCTTTGTTCCGCCTCGATCGAATGCGGCGGCGTGCGCAGGCGCGCCACTTCATCGTCGCGGCGGTCGGCGGAGCCGGCCGGGCCAGCTGAACCCGACGAACCCGACGAACCCGACGAACCAGGTAAGGGCGTTGAAGAAAAGGTCGCGCTCATGGTGATGGGGCTCGCTGAAACTCGGTGATTGACAAAGAAACCCAAAAAGCTGAACAGTCCTGCCCTGTGGACAAGCCTGTGGAAATGCAGGGGATGACTGTGTATAAATCATCGTCCAAAAACGCAAAAAGCCGACGGCTTTGACAGCTGTCGGCTTTTCTCAACTGACCCGCCGGGGTCAGCAACTCAGGACCTTAGTCGGCCTGACGAACCACCTGGACGCTGACTTCCACCAGCACATCGGTGTGAGGAGCCACGTTGACGGAAAATTCGCCAACCGCCTTCAGTGCACCCAAAGGCATGCGAACTTGCGTCTTCGTGATGCTGGCAAAACCCAGCTTCACCAGCGCTTCGGCCACGTCGGCATTGGTCACCGAGCCGAACAAGCGGCCGTCCACGCCAGCCTTTTGGCTGATGCGCACGGTCTTGCCGGCCAAGCTTTCGCCCAGAGCCTGAGCCGTTGCCAGCTTTTCAGCGGCGACCTTCTCGAGCTCTGCGCGCTTGACTTCGAATTCCTTGATCGCTGCCTCGGTGGCACGGCGTGCCTGGCGAGTCGGGATCAGGAAGTTGCGTGCGTAACCGTTCTTGACCGTGACGACATCGCCCAGGTTGCCGAGGTTGGCTACTTTTTCAAGCAGAATAATTTGCATGTTGTCCTACTCCTCAGACCTTGTGCTGATCGCTGTACGGCAGCATGGCGAGGAAACGCGCACGCTTGATCGCAACAGTCAGCTGACGCTGGAAGAATGCGCGCGTGCCGGTCAGGCGAGCGGGCGTGATCTTGCCGTTTTCGCCGACGAAATCGCGCAGCGTGTCGATGTCCTTGTAGTCGATCTGCTCAACACCGGTGACGGTGAAGCGGCAGAAACGCTTACGACGGAACAGCAAGGATTGGGTATTGCGCTTGGGCTTCTTGTCTTTCGAGAAGCGACCTTTACCGCGGGGAGGAGCCATTGTGTGACCTCATTTATTTCTATCCGGATTCGAACAATTTGGCGTCGTGACGGTTTCGAGCGCGGTGATGTGGAATATCGTTCCACGACCATTGCGCTGGGCACTGAGGAAGCCCGTAAATTGGGCCATTCCACCAAGGCCTAAGCTTTGCAGGCGCTTGGCCAGATCACCGATGACGACCGCCTTGATTTCCAGGGAAATCTTGCGCGGCCTGCCAGCTTCCTGAACCTGGGACTCATGCTTCAAGCAGCAGTCCAAGGCCATCAAACCGGCCGGTGTGTACCTGACCAAACCCAACTCAAGCAACTGCGCTTGCAAGATCAAGTGATTCAACGAAGAACCCACCAGCCTTGTTGTGCCACGCTGCCCGGCAAACTCACTACCGTTTCAAACACCAAGCTAAAGCCAATTCAAAGAATTAGGCAGACGCGACTTGAGGAGCCTTACGGGCTTCTTCGCGATCCACAGACTTCATCATGACTGAAGGTGTGGTTTCGGCCTTGGGCTTCAGCACCGTCAGGTGGCGAAGCACGGCGTCGTTGAAACGGAAGCCGGTTTCGAGCTCAACCAGGGTTTCCTTGCTGCACTCGATGTTGACGCACAGATAGTGGG
>NZ_JANNMI010000232.1:0-4631 GCF_031397715.1 Roseateles sp. | reverse complement strand
CGACGACGATGAGGTCGGCCAGCGCTTCGCCCAGGCCTTGATGGCCAAGCAACGCGGTGGTGTGCAGGTCCATTTGATTCATGACGGCGTCGGCACTATCGCCACGCCGGCGGCCTTTTTCGAGCGCTTGCGCGGCGCCGGTATCAAGGTCTTGACCTTCAACCCCATCAATCCCGCGCAGGCACTGGATGCCGGTGGCGAGTGGAAGCTCAATCAACGTGACCACCGCAAGCTGCTGATCGTCGACGGCCGCATCGCCTTTCTGGGGGGCATCAATATCAGCAGCGTCTATTCGGGTGGCTCATTTAAATCGGGCTCACGGGCCGCCAAGAAAACCAACGGACTCGCCCAGCTGGCTTGGCGCGACACCGATCTGCAATTGCAAGGCCCGGTGGTGGCCGATCTGCAGCGGCTATTCATGGCGACGTGGGCGGGCCAAAATGGCCCGGCGCTGGCACAGAGCAACTACTTTCCGCCCGTGACCAGTGCCGGCCAGCAAGTGGTGCGCGCCATTGGCAGCTCGCCGGAGGAGCCTTTCAGCCTCATCTACGCCACGCTGCTGTCGGCAATTGCCAGTGCCGAAACCAGCGTGCATCTGAGCAATGCCTATTTCGTGCCCGACCCGCAGTTGTTGGAGGCGCTGATCAAAGCGGCCCAGCGCGGCGTTGACGTCACGCTGCTGCTGCCCGGCCAAACCGATTTTTGGTTGGTACTGCAGGCCGGCCGCGCCAGCTACGCGCCGCTGCTGCGAGCGGGCGTGAAAATCTTCGAGCGCCAAGGCGCCATCCTGCACACCAAGACCGCGTCGATCGACGGCGTCTGGTCGACCGTCGGCTCTACCAATCTCGACTGGCGCAGCTTTTTGCACAACCATGAGTTGAATGTGGTGGTGCTGGGGGCCGAATTTGGCGCGCAAATGCAGGCGCAGTTCAAGCAGGACTTGCGCGCCTCGACACAGATCACGTTGCAGCAGTGGCAGCACCGGCCGCTGCTGCAACGCATGCAAGAGCAGTTTGCTCATGCATGGGCCTATTGGCTCTGAGTTAGGGTGGCGGCGGGGGCACCGGCGCGCCAGCCGATGGTGGTTGCGCAAACCTCGTAAACATGGCCAGCACGCCCTCCAGCGAAACGCCGTTGAGCGCTTTGGAAAGCAACTGCTGCGCCAATCCGGCCAACAGCGCCGGCTTGACCAAGCCCCAGCGCCACGGCCGCGCCCACACCAGCAAGCCCGCCAAGGCAGCGACTCCAAACACAAGGCTCAAAGGGTGGCGCTTGGCGAGCGGCGCCAAGCTAGCCTTGAACGTATCGGCCAGCAGCGCGGCGCTCATGCGCAGCGGCTGGCCTTGCGCCCAAGCTCTCGCCGCCTCAAGCAATAGGGCAACCGCAGGCAGCGACTGAAAGCCGGACCCACCGCTCTCGCTGCCGCCGCTCTTGCCGCCACTGCGCTGTTGCAAATTTTGGCGCAAGCTCTGGCACAGCAACTCACGCGTGACGCTCAGGCGCGCCACCGCTTCCAGGCCCGCCTTCGGCCTCGCCGTAACGGACTTCATAGTCCCGCGCTGACCGTCGTCATCAGCGCCCGGTCAACCGCCAGCTGTTGCCGAAAATTGGCAAACATGGCGCCGTCGCTACTAAGTTTGGCGCTTGCGGCCCACAGGCAGGCCAGTGCCGCCACCAAGGGTAGCAGGGGAACGCCGAGCAAGATCCATATCGAGTGCACTTGCTCGGGTGGCGTCACTGCCCAAAGCAACAGCGCCACACCGGCCAAGCCCATGCTTAGGCTCAGGCCGCAAATAGCCGCCGCCCACAACACCAAGCGCTTGCGCAAGGCCTGTTTAGCCAAACCAAACTCGTCGCCGAACAGATCCGCATAGGCTTGCACATGCTGCGTCAACGCAGCCGGCTGGGTGGTGAACAGGTGAATCAGAGCCTGCAGCATGGCAGCGTGAGCATCCGGGATTCAGTAGGTCAGCCGCGCTTGCGGCTGACCATGCCGATCAAGGCCATCAAGGCTGCGCCGGTGGCTGCCGCCATCAGCACCGACTTGACCGGCTCGTCGCGAATGTAGTCGCTGGTGTTGGCGCGGGCGCGGACGGCTTGGTCGCGCAAACGCACGGATTGGTCGTGCACCGCGTCGACGCTTCGATGGGCGAAGTTGCTGGCGCGGTCCGCCGCCTTGTGGAGCATCGGAAAGGTTTTTTCGCGCAATTCCTGCACGCCGCTGTCCAGGCTGTCCAGCGCCTGCTGCGCCAGTTCTTGCGTGGCCTGCATCGCGTTTTCAGCCGATTGGACAGCCGAATCAACAGCTTTATCCGCATCGGCCAGGGCATTTGTGGCTGCATTGCCGCCATGGTCCAAGCGGCTATTGGGCGAAACTGAGGTCTTGTTGATACCAAACATGATGATTCCTTAAAGTCGGACAGTGGGTTAAGTAATGCGTTAGTTCTTGCTAATCAGCCCGAACAGGAAACTGGCGACAGCCAGCACCGCAAACACGACGAACAAGATCTTCGCGATGCCGACGGCGCTGGCTGCGATGCCACCAAAACCGAACAAGGCAGCGATCAGGGCAAT
Organism: Roseateles sp.; assembly: GCF_031397715.1. Taxonomy (GTDB): domain Bacteria; phylum Pseudomonadota; class Gammaproteobacteria; order Burkholderiales; family Burkholderiaceae_C; genus Paucibacter_A. Next base: position 2,057 of record NZ_JANNMI010000232.1, on the reverse strand, counting down.
GACGAAAAAGACAACGGCGTAATGCAGCATGATGATCTCCGGTGCAGCCGCTGACGCGGCATGATGAGCAAGTAAAAAGGGGCCAGTAGCGTCGCAGATGGGTGGGCTGCGGCATGCTGTAAGTGTCCGCCCCACGGCCGGAGCCAACGATAGGCGGCATGGCTAAATTGCGGTCGGAAGATAGGACGCGGCGCTGTAGGACGGGGCCGACGACGGGCGCAATGCGGGCTCAGCTTGGCCGGCTGCCGCCCGGCAGGGTCAGCCTAAGCCAAGTTCGCCGAGCAAGCCGGCAGGCTGATCTGAATCAAAGTACCCTGCCCCGGGTTGGATGACACCTGTAGTTGCCCGCCCTCGGCCTCCACGCGCATGCGCATGCCCAGCAAACCGTAGGTCGAACGCGGCACAACTTCGCTGTCAAAGCCGACGCCGTCGTCGCGCACCGACACCGTCACCACGCCGTCGACCTGCTGCATCTTGAGCCAAATCTGGCGCGCCTGCGCGTACTTGGAAATATTGGTCACAGCCTCTTGCACCACCCGGTAGACGATGATCTCCGCGCCACTGGCCAGCTCAACCGGCTGCAATTCACAATGGACCTGCAGGCCTTTGGCTTCAGCAAATTCGCGCACCAAAATTTCCAGCGTAGGCAGCAGGCCCAGATTGCTCAAGGTGGAGGGGCGCAAATCCTCAATGATGGTGCGCCCCAGGGCAATGCTGGCGTTGAGCGTGCCGACCAAATGAGCCAAGCGCTCCAACGCCTCGGGTGCGCCCGGCACCAGATTGACCAAACGCGACTTGATGCGCGCCGCATCCAGCTTGGCCGAGGTCAGCAGCGCGCCCAACTCGTCGTGCAGATCGCGTGCCAAGCGGCCCCGCTCGTCTTCGCGTGCGGTCAGCAAATGCTGCGTCAATTCGGTCAACATCAGCGTGCTGAGGCCGGCCTCATCTTGCAGCTGATCGCGATCATCTTGCAGCGTGCGCCGAGATTCCAGCGTCTGTTGCTTCAAAATCAGGGTTTGGCGCAGATACAAAAACAAGGCCAACAAGCTGCTGGCACAGAGTGCCGCCAGCCCGATGCGGCTGACCGTCAGGATCAGATTCAGCCGCTCTCGTTGCCGATCAAAACGCTCGGTCTCCAACTGCAACAGCTCGGCAATATCGGCCCTGAGCTTATCCATCTGCGCCTTGCCAACACCGCTTTTCACCAGTGCCAAGGCCTGCTCGCGCCGGCCTTCATCAGCCCAGGCAAGGGCTTGCGCAAGCACTTGCTTTTTGGCCAACTGCAGCTCGTTGATGTGGGCCAGCAAGGTGCTGAAATACTGGTCACCGCCATATTCCAGGCTCAACACACCCATCGCCGCTTCGCTGTCTTTCAGCCCCTGCACATAGGGTTCAAGGTAGGCCTTGTCTGCGGTGAGCAAATAGCCACGTTGGCCGGTTTCGGCGTCCAACATACCCACCAAGAGCAGGCCGGTCGTAACTTTAAGCTTGGCAATGGCCGCCATGTCGTCAAGCGTGGTGCTGGCGCGCCAGTACGAATGCTCACTCAAAAACATGATCGCCAAGGCCGCCACACAAGCCAAGGGCAGCACCAAGGGACTGCGCTTGGCGACGGCTAAAAGATTCATATGCTGACCTGGCTGTAAATCATGGGATCATGCCCGCAAGGAGCGCTGCCAAACCCATGATTCGTATTGCAATTGTTGATGACCACGCCATCGTTCGCGCTGGCTTGAGGCAATTCTTTGCCGACCAGATTGACTTCCAAGTGGTGGCCGAGGCCGCCACCGGTCGCGAGGCAATGGAGATTGTTCGCAAAGGCGACATTGACGTGATCTTGCTGGACATTTCGATGCCCGACCAAAGCGGCGTGGACGCCCTGGGCGCGATCCGGGCGCGAGCGCCCGATTTGCCGGTGTTGATTTTGAGCGGCTTCCCCGAGTCCCATTACGCCACCACCTTGCTGCGCCAAGGCGCCAGCGGCTACTTGAACAAAGACTGCGACCCTGAAGAGATCGTGCGGGCCATCCGCACGGTCGTGCGCGGCCGCAAATACA
>NZ_JANNMI010000230.1:0-4944 GCF_031397715.1 Roseateles sp. | reverse complement strand
GTACCGCTCATCCGCACAGACACGTTTAAATGCCCGCTCGCCCCATCAAACTCGCGGACCTGCGCCGCTACGCCATCGCCCGCAGCCTGTTCACCCCGACCACCCTGCCCGCTGCCATCAGAAAACTGGGCTTTGTGCAGGCCGACCCCATCCGCGCCCCGGCGCGAGCGCAAGACCTGACCCTGCGGCTGCGCGTCAAGGACTACCGGGCCGGGGAGTTGGAGCGCCGCTATGCCAAGCTGGCCGTCGAAGAAGACTGTTTGGTCAATTACGGCTTCTTGCCCCGAGAGCATCTGCATCTGATGCATCCACGCATCGCGCGGCGCGTCTGGGACGCCAAGACGCAAGAGCAGGCCGAGGCGATTCTGAACTTTGTCAGCGCCCGCGGGCCCAGTCACCCGCGCGAGATCCAGGCCCATATCAATCTGGGCAGCACCCGCAATGCCTGGGGCGGTAACAGCAATGCCACCACCCAGCTGCTGGACGGCATGCATTACCGGGGCCTCTTGCGCGTTCACGAGCGCGAGGCCGGCCAGCGCATCTATGCCGCGGTGCAGCATCCCGAGGACGAGCGCAGCCCGCAAGCCAAAGCAGATGCACTGCTGCATCTGGTGCTGGCCAAATACGCACCGCTGCCCTCACGCAGCCTTGGGGCCCTTTGCAGCCTATTGGGCTATGGCGCACCCCATCTTGGCGCCGAGATCAAGCACGCCTTGGCGCACGCTCGCAAGGCGCTGCCCAGTGCAGAGGTAGCCGGCGTGAGCTGGCTCTGGCCCGACGGGGAAGACCCCGCCGCCAAACGCTGGCGGCTGGATGATGAGCTGCGACTACTGGCACCCTTTGACCCCATCGTGTGGGACCGCCTGCGCTTCGAATTGCTGTGGGGCTGGGCCTACCGGTTCGAGGCCTACACGCCAGCACCCAAACGCAAACTCGGCTATTACGCGCTGCCAATGCTGTGGCGAGGACAGATGGTGGGCTGGGCAAACCTGTCGGTCCTGAACGGCGGATTGCAGGCACAGTTCGGCTTTGTAGAACCTGCTGCGCAGCAGGACCGGGAGCTGCAACTCGCTCTTGACGCTGAGCTGGCGCGCATGTCGACATTCCTGGGTTTGAGCGTTTCTTGACGGAGATCAAAGCCCCGTCATTTCCTGCGTTTTTTGTCCCCCTAGGTCATGGGAAGTAAGCCGTTACGCGTTGACACTCCATTTGGCCCAATGATTCAATCGCCGCTCTGGCATCGGGCCAGCTTTGACACGGCCTACACGGCGACCGGCTCATTCGGAGCGCGGAATTCCAGCAGGCCACCGATCTTGGGAGCACCGTATGTTGTCATCAGCAAAGTCTCGTTTGGTCCGGCCGCAGGCCTCGTACACCCGCCCGTTCGCCGCCAGCCTTTTGGCCCTGGCGGCGGCTTTTCCGGCAGCCGCCGTGCCGCTATATTTTTCAAGTTCCGGCTGGGTCCAGGGCAACATCGACACCAGCTATTCCAGCCCACTGCTGGGCGATGTCCGCTTCACATTGCAGGGCCCAAGTGATTCCCAGTACAACTGGAACAACCCGCTGGGCAATACCAGCTCAGGTTTGGCCAGCGTCAACTACACCATCGCGGCAGGTCAGACCAGCACCGATCCGATTTACAACATCGTCACCAGCGACGGCCAGTACGGTTTTTCCTATGCCGCTCAAGCCGAAGCGGACCGTCTGCGCCTGCGCACCAAGACCACGTCGACCACCGTCAATGCGCTCGGTGAAACTGCCTCGTCGCCGAACAGCCAGCTGTGGAGCTACGCGAGTGCGAGCTGGAACCAACAGTTCTTGATCGAATCTACGCCGCACCGCCCCAAGGGCAGTTACGGTGCCATTTTGGTGGGCTTTACCCTGCAAGGAACCACCTCGGACATGGTCGACGGCTATGCCTACGGCAACGGGCAATTGCGCTCCAGTTTCGTTGACCTGGCCGGCGTCAGTTTTTCCAGCAGCTTCCAAATCGGCACCAACTCCGGCGATCCGACTTGGACCGGCAGCCGCACCACCTATAAGAAGCTGCTGTTTCAATATGGGACTGTCTTCAACATCGATTTGAACCAGTGGTCGCAGGCCTACGTGAACGCCGAATCGGACTTCTCGCATACCGGCTACATCAGCTCCATCGAGCTGCCGTTTCAGTCGATGCTGGAGTCAGGTGCGGAGCAGGCGGGACTGGGCGGCACCAGCCAGATCTATGGCAATGTGACCTATTCCGCCACGGCCGACGACATCAACACCAACTGGGACTTCAGCAACAACGGCGGCGGCTTCAACCCGCCGGTACCTGAGCCGTCGAGCTATGCGCTGATGTTGGCCGGCTTGGCCGCGATGGGCTTCTTGGTACGCCGTCGCCGCGGCTAAAACCCCTGGCTGATTGATCAGCACTTGCTGGCGCGCGCATGCAAAACCGCGCGCGCCAGTTCGGCAAACCCATCGCCGCGCTCGGCCTGCGTCACATAGCTCGGCAGATGCCGCAGCTGAGGCGCCCACCGCGCAATATTGGCCACGCCGACCGTCAGGGGCATGCGCTCGAACAGCAGCTGATCATTGGCCGAGTCGCCGATGTACAGCCAGCGCTGCGCGTCAAAACTCTCGCCCAGCAGCGCCGGCACCGCCCACGCGGCGGCCGTCCATTTATTGTGTTCCCCGATCCAGCCATTGATGTGGATGGAGCTGACCGTGGCCACCAAGCCATGCTCGCGCATCACGGCGCAGGTCGCCGCGATCTGCGCGGCATCCAGATGCGCGAACTCGCTGTGGTCGATGGCGATATCGGTCAAGCGGCCGGCCGAGTCGGCGGCCAAGCGCGCGCCCGGCACGCGCCGCAACACAGCGGCCGCACAGACCTGTAGCCGCTCGAAATTGGCATGTCGTAGCTGCTCATCAGCTTGACTGAACTCGCGCCGCAGCAGGCCCTTTGCATCGCGACGCAGCATCACGGCACCGTTCTCGGCCACGATGGCGAGCAGCGGCCAAGCCAGGGCGAAAGGCTCACTCCAGCCGCTCGACCGGCCCGTGATGGCGATCACCGGCACACCGGCGTCACTCAAGGCCTGCAGCGCCGACAACGCGGCCGGGGCAATCGCGCCGCCGCTTGTGAGCGTGTCATCGATATCGGTCAACACGCCGCGCAGGTTGCGCAAACGCTCGGGTGGGCAAAGGCGGAAAGGCTGCATAGGGCGGAATTGTCCGCAATCTCGGCACTCCTCCACGTATCGAAATTCAGCTTGCGGCTAGAATTCGGGCTGTTCCGAGGAGCGTTGCAACCTGCGAGTACACAAACTCCCAGGCCAGGCTCGGAAAAGTTCCGCATCCGGCTTCAATGGCCAGCAGAACCTGCAACCGCGCTCACCCGCTGACGTTTTCGCGTGGGTGATCGCTGCCAGCCAAGCTCTTGGCTGGCCACAACCCCCCATGCACTGACGGCAGCGGCTTCATAGATTGCATGAAGGAAAGAGCTCGCCATGACTGCCACCACCCTGTCCAAAGACCAATTCCATATTGCCGACCTGAGCCTTGCCGCCTGGGGCCGCAAGGAAATGAATATCGCCGAGTGCGAAATGCCCGCGCTGATGGCGATCCGCAAGGAATACGCGACGACGCAGCCGCTCAAGGGCGCGCGCATCACCGGCTCGCTGCACATGACGATCCAGACCGCCGTGCTGGTGGAAACGCTGCAGGCGCTGGGCGCTGCAGTGCGCTGGGCATCCTGCAATATCTACTCGACCCAGGACCAAGCTGCCGCCGCGCTGGTCGCCGCCGGCACGCCGGTGTTTGCCTACAAGGGCGAGACGCTGGCCGACTATTGGGACTACACCCACCGCATTTTTGACTTTGCCGCCAAGGGTGAGCCCGGCGAAGGCCCGAACATGATTCTGGACGACGGCGGCGACGCCACGCTGTTGATGCACCTGGGCCAAAAGGCCGAGAAGGACCTGAGCGTACTGGACAAGCCGGGCAGCGAAGAAGAGCGCGTGCTGTTCGCTTCCATCAAGGCCAAGATCGCCGTTGACGGCACTTGGTACACCCGCAAGAGCGCCGAGATCCTGGGCGTCACCGAAGAGACCACCACCGGCGTGCACCGCTTGCAGGAAATGTCGGCCAAGGGCGAGTTGCTGTTCCGCGCCATCAACGTCAATGACTCGGTCACCAAGAGCAAGTTTGACAACCTTTATGGTTGCCGCGAGTCATTGGTGGACGCCGTCAAGCGCGCCACCGATGTGATGATCGCCGGCAAGGTCGCCGTGATCGCCGGCTATGGCGACGTGGGCAAGGGCTCGGCGCAGGCACTGCGCGCGCTGTCGGCGCAGGTGTGGGTTACCGAGATCGATCCGATCTGCGCGTTGCAGGCCGCGATGGAAGGCTATCGCGTGGTGACGATGGAATACGCCTGCGACAAGGCCGACATCTTCGTCACGGCGACGGGCAACATCGACGTGATCACGCTCGAGCACATGCAGCGGATGAAGAACAACGCGATCGTGTGCAACATCGGGCACTTCGATTCCGAGATCGACGTCGCGAGCCTGAAACAATACAAGTGGGACAACATCAAGCCGCAGGTCGACCACATCATCTTCCCGAGCGGCAAGCGGCTGATCCTGCTCGCGGAGGGACGCCTCGTGAACCTCGGCTGCGGCACCGGCCACCCGAGCTTCGACATGTCGAGCTCGTTCACCAACCAGGTGATCGCCCAGATCGAGCTTTTCTCGCACAACAGCAAGTACGAGAAGAAGGTGTACGTGCTGCCCAAGCACCTCGACGAGAAAGTCGCGAGCCTGCACCTTAAGACACTCGGCGCGCAGTTGACGCGCATGACCGAAGCCCAGGCATAGTATCTCGGCATCGACATGAATGGTCCGTTCAAACCCGATCACTACCGTTATTGATCGGGTTGGCGGACCGTTTGAACGC
>NZ_JANNMI010000215.1:0-1583 GCF_031397715.1 Roseateles sp. | reverse complement strand
CGCTGGTCGTCAGCACCACCTCGCACCAGCGCGACAACGCCCGCTTCATGGCCCAACACGGCGCGGCCGTCTACCTGCCGCAAGAAGATATGTCGGCCGACGGCGTGTACCAGTTGCTGAAAAGCATGGACCGCGAGGCCTTGCTGGCGATGGCGGAAAAGGCCCGCGTGCTGGCGCGGCCCCGCGCAGCGTCCCGCGTCGCCGACGAAATTGAAGCCCTGGTAAAAACATCATGACCCCCACGTTCGCGACTGTGTCGCTTCACTGCCCCCCGAGGGGGCGCTTCGCTCCTTTGGGGCGGCCCGGCAGGAGCGAGTCATGAAGCACGCCGTCAAACACATCCACTTCGTTGGCGTCGGCGGCGCCGGCATGAGCGGCATCGCCGAGATCCTGCACAACCTCGGCTACACGGTGTCGGGCTCCGACCAGTCGGACAGCGCCACCACCCAGCGCCTGGCCGGCCTGGGCCTGCAGATCCATATCGGCCACGCCGCCGAGCATATCGCCGGCGCGCAAGCGGTGGTCACCTCGACCGCCGTCAAGCCCGACAACCCCGAGGTGATTGCCGCCCGCGCCCAGCGCATCCCGGTGGTGCCGCGCGCCGTCATGCTGGCCGAGTTGATGCGCTTGAAGAAGGGCATCGCGATTGCCGGCACCCATGGCAAGACGACGACGACCTCCCTGGTTACCGCCGTCTTGACCGAGGCCGGCATCGACCCGACCTTCGTCATCGGCGGGAAATTGATGAGCGCCGGCGCGAACTCGCGCCTGGGCTCGGGCGAGTACCTCGTGGTCGAGGCCGACGAATCCGATGCGTCCTTCTTGAACTTGCTGCCGATGCTGGCGGTGGTCACCAATATCGACGCCGACCATATGGAAACCTATGGTCACGACTTCGCGCGCCTGAAGGCCGCTTTTGTCGAGTTCCTGCACCGCATGCCCTTCTACGGCGCGGCCGTGCTGTGCGGCGACGATGCCGGTGTTCGTTCCATCATGCCGCTGCTGTCGAGGCCGCTGATCAGCTATGGCTTCAACGAAGGCAATGATGTGCGCGCCGTCGACGTGCAGGCCTTGGCCGGCGGCCAGATGAGCTTCACCGTGCAGCGCGCTGATATGGTTGATCTGCCCATAATGCTGAATCTGGCCGGCGCTCACAATGTCTTGAACGCCCTGGCCGCGATCGCGGTGGCGACCGAGCTGGAGTTGCCGGATGCACCAATAGCAGCGGCGCTGGCCCAGTTCGGCGGCGTCGGCCGGCGCTTCCAGCGCTACGGCGATTTGCCCGCTGTCGGCGGCGGCGAGTTCTCCCTGATCGATGACTACGGTCTCCACCCGGTCGAGATGGCCGCTGTGTTGGCGGCCGCCCGCGGTGCCTTCCCCGGTCGGCGCCTGGTCTTGGCCTTCCAGCCGCATCGCTACACCCGCACGCGCGACTGTTTCGAGGACTTTGTGCGCGTGATTGCCGGCGCCGACGAGGTGCTGCTGACCGAGGTCTATGCGGCCGGCGAAGCGCCTATCGTCGCCGCCGATGGTCGCGCTTTGGTAAATGCTCTGCGGGCGCTGCGCGTGGCGGGCAAGGTCGA
>NZ_JANNMI010000175.1:0-2647 GCF_031397715.1 Roseateles sp. | reverse complement strand
GCTCAGCGATCCGGTCTTGATCTGGCCGGCGTTGGTGCCCACTGCAATATCGGCAATGGTGGAATCCTCGGTCTCGCCGGAGCGGTGGCTGATGACGGCGGTGTAGCCGGCGCGCTTGGCCATCTCGATCGCGGCGAAGGTCTCGGTCAAGGTGCCGATCTGGTTGATCTTGATCAGGATCGAGTTGGCAATGCCTTTGGCTATGCCTTCTTGCAAGATCTTGGTGTTTGTGACGAACAAGTCGTCGCCGACGATCTGCACGCTCTTGCCCAGACGATCGGTCAGCAGCTTCCAGCCGTCCCAGTCGCCTTCGGCCATGCCGTCTTCGATCGAGATGATCGGATATTTGTCGACCCAAGTGGCCAGCATATCGGTCCATTCCTGGGCCGTCAGGCTCAGGCCTTCGGCGCCCAGCACGTACTTGCCGTCTTTGTAGAACTCGCTGGCGGCGCAGTCCAGGCCGATGGCGATTTGCTCGCCCGCGGTGTAGCCGGCCTTGTCGATCGCTTCCAGAATCATCTGGATAGCGGCTTCGTGGTTTTCGACGCTGGGCGCGAAACCACCTTCGTCGCCCACTGCCGTGCTGATGCCCTTGTCGTGCAGAATTTTCTTCAGTGCGTGGAAGACTTCGGCGCCCCAGCGGATCGCTTCACGGAAGCTTGGCGCGCCGATCGGGATGATCATCAGCTCTTGCAGATCAAGGCTGTTGTTGGCATGCGCGCCGCCGTTGATGACGTTCATCATCGGCACCGGCAGTTGGCAAGCGCCCATGCCGCCGAAGTAACGGTACAGCGGCAGGCCCGACTCTTCGGCCGCAGCGCGTGCCACAGCCATCGACACGGCCAACATCGCGTTGGCGCCCAGGCGACCCTTGTTGTCGGTGCCGTCGAGGTCGATCAGGGTGCGGTCCAGAAAGGCCTGCTCGGACGCGTCCAGGCCCAACACGGCCTCGGAGATCTCCCCGTTGATGTGCTCAACGGCCTTGAGCACGCCTTTGCCGAGGTAGCGGCTCTTGTCGCCGTCGCGCAGCTCGATCGCTTCGCGCGAGCCGGTCGAGGCGCCGGACGGCACCGCCGCGCGGCCCATCACACCGGATTCCAGCAACACATCGCATTCGACGGTAGGGTTGCCGCGGCTGTCCAAGATTTCACGCCCGACGATGTCAACAATGGCACTCATTCAATGTCTCCGAAAGTTTCAAAAATATGTTCGAGCGAATCATGCCAGCAGGCAGTTACCTGCGCTGAACAAGATCACGGCGAAGCAATCAGCAGCTGAAGTCATCCTCAAGCAAGGGCTGCGCTTTGACGATGCGGTCGATCGCAACCAGCTGTTCCAACAGCGCGCGCATGTGCTTGAGCGGTACGGCATTGGGGCCGTCTGACCAAGCCTCATGCGGGCTCGGATGGGTTTCCATGAAGAGCCCGGCCACACCTGCGCCAACGCCGGCGCGGGCCAGCACGGGGACCATCTCGCGAGCGCCACCGCTGCTGGTACCCTGGCCGCCGGGCTTTTGCACCGAGTGGGTGACGTCGAATACAACCGGCGCGCCGGTCTTGCGCATTTCGGCCAGGCTGCACATATCCGCGACCAAGTTGTTATAGCCAAAGCTAACGCCGCGCTCGCAGGCCAGGAAGCTGTCCTCGGAGAGGCCGGCCTCGCGCGCAGCGTCGCGGGCTTTGTCGATGACGTTCTTCATGTCCCAAGGTGCGAGAAACTGGCCCTTCTTGATGTTGACCGGTTTGCCTGACTGGGCCACCGCCCGGATGAAGTCGGTTTGGCGGCACAGGAAGGCCGGCGTTTGCAGCACATCGACGACGCTGGCCACCTCATTCACTTGCGCCTCGTCATGCACATCGGTGAGGATGGGCAACTGCAGCTGCTTGCGCACCTCGTCCAGGATCTTCAGTCCTGCGTCGATGCCGACACCACGCTTGGTTGAGCCTGAGGAGCGATTGGCCTTGTCGAAGGAGCCCTTGTAGATGAGCGGAATGCCCAAGCCTGAGCAGGCTTCTTTGAGCCGACCCGCGACCTCGATGGACATTTCCAGCCCCTCGATCGAGCAGGTGCCGGCAATCAGGAAGAAGGGTCGGTCGATGCCGACTTCAAAACCGCAAAGCTTCATGGGTTGCTTCCTTCAAGCTAACTTGTTGTCCAAGGCCGCCTTGATGAAGGCGATGAACAGCGGATGGCCGTCCCAGGGCGTGGACTTGAATTCGGGGTGGAACTGCACACCGACATACCAGGGGTGGACCGCACGCGGCAGCTCGACCATCTCGGTCAGCTTTTCACGCTGGGTGATGGCCGAAATGACCAAGCCGGCCTCACGCAATTGGTCGAGGTAATGCTCATTCGCCTCGTAGCGATGGCGGTGCCGTTCGCTGACCACCGGGCCATAGATGTCGAAAGCCAGGGTACCCGGCGCGACATCGGAGCTCTGCGCGCCCAGGCGCATGGTGCCACCCAGATTGGACTTTTCGTCGCGCTTTTGGATGCTGCCGTCGGCGTCCTGCCATTCGTCGATCAGGGCGATCACCGGATGCGGGGTCTCGGGATCGAACTCGGTCGAGTTGGCTCCCGTGAGGCCCGCCATGTGGCGCGCGTACTCGATCGTGGCGACCTGCATGCCCAGACAAATGCCCAGGTA
>NZ_JANNMI010000164.1:0-7703 GCF_031397715.1 Roseateles sp. | reverse complement strand
CGGCGAGGCGATCTCCTTCGTCAATGCGGAAATCGCCGCGCTGGGCCGCGCCAAGATCGAGGGCTTCATCAAAGCCGAACCGGGCTTGGCCAAGCACAAGCAGTCGCTGCAGACCATCCTGCGCATGGCCGAGCACGTCTTGGGCACAAAAGAAGAAGCGCTGCTGGCCGCCGCCAGCGAAACGCTGCAGCAGCCGGGCCAGATCTACACCTTGTTGACCAATGCCGATCTGCCTTGGCCCAAGATCAAAATCCGCGGCAAGACCGTCGTGCTCGATCAGGAGCAATACACCGCTTACCGTTCCGACTCGGACCCGAAAGTGCGCAAGCAGGTCTTCGACGCCTTCTGGCCGGTCTACAAGAACTATGAGCGCACGCTCGGCGCCGTTTATGCAGCCAATCTGCGCGGCACCGTCTACAACGCCAAGGCACGCAAATACCCCAGCAGCGTGGCGATGGCGCAGGCCGAATACAACATCCCCGAGGCCGTCTACCTGACCCTGGTGCAAGAGGCCAATGCCGGCCTGCCCACGCTGCACCGCTACCTCAAGCTGCGCAGCAAGGTGCTGGGTCTGAAGCAGGCCGGCTACCAGGACATGTATGTGCCGCTGGCCAAGCCCGCCGGCCGCTACACACAGGCCGAAGCCGAGGCTTTGACCTTGGCCGCGCTGCAGCCGCTGGGCGCGGACTACACGCAAAAACTGAGCGCTGCCTTCAAACAAAACTGGATGCACTCGGTGCCGCAGCGCGGCAAGCGCTCGGGCGCCTATATGAACGGCGCGGCCTACGATGTGCACCCCTATCTGTTGATGAGCTACAACGGCGACTACAACAGCGTCTCGACGCTGGCGCATGAGTGGGGCCACGCGATGCACACGGTCTACTCGAACTCGCAGCCCTATGAGACTTCGGGTTATGCGACCTTCATCGCCGAGATCCCGTCGACCGCCAACGAGCTGCTGCTGGCCGATTACATGGTCGCCAACGCCAAGACCCGCGACGAGAAGATCTTTGCGCTCAGCCAGCAGTTGGAGAACCTGCGCGCCACTTTCTTCCGCCAGGCCATGTTTGCCGAGTTCGAACTGGCCGCCCATGCGGCGGTCGAAAAGGGCGAGCCGGTCACCGGCGAGAGCCTGAGCAAGCTCTATCTGGACCTGCTCAAGCGCTATCACGGCGACGCCCAGGGCGTGGTCAAGATCGACGATCTCTACGGCATTGAGTGGGCCTATATCCCGCATTTCTACCGCGATTTCTACGTCTATCAATACGCCACCTGCATCAGCGCCGGGGCCTTCTTTGCCGAGGGCATTGCCAACGGCGACACCGCCATGCTGGCCCGTTACTTCACCCTGCTCAAGGCCGGCAACTCGGCCGACCCCTATCCGCTGACCCGCGCCGCCGGCCTGGACTTGGCCACGCCGGAACCCTACCGCGCGCTGGTGCGGCGCATGAACCTCGCGATGGATCAGTTGGAAGGCTTGCTGGCGCAGCAGCAGTAGCAAGCCTCTTGGGCCAGCGTCGGCGCTAAAAAGGCCGGCGTTGGCGCGATTTTGAGGGCGACTCAGCAGTAGCAGCAGAACCGAGGCGGATACGCTGCCTGACCCGCACGCGCCGCGGCGCTGGCTGCGCCGCTTCCTGCACAGTCGCGGCCAGCGGGTCGGCCGCTTGATGGCTGGCTTGCCGGCTCGACCTGGCCCGCACCAACTTGACCGCGGCCTGTTTGCGCATCTGCGCCTGCGCAGCATGGAAAAGCCCGAACAAAACCAGCGCCGTGATCGCCCAGGGTTTGATCTCTTCGAGCAACTGCTCGGTCATCACCGCCAACTGCCGAGCGCCCAATCGGCGCTCTTCTTCTGACAGCGCCCGGCCGGCCGAGTGCGCGGCCTCATCGCGTGCAGACTTGGCCTCATCCAGCCGCCGAGCCAGCCGCTCTTGCTCGGCTTCGCCCGCGGCCTGCGCATTTCTAAAGTGGTCGCCGGTCAGTTGGTGCAGCTCACCGCGCAGGTCCTTCACGATGTTCTTGAGCTCGGCGGAGATCAGCACCTCCTTGGCGCCGCCGCTGAACAGCTCTTGTTCGGCCTGGATATTGGGCCGCGGGCCAACGCCAGGCAAGGCCTCACCCTTCACCAACACCGCCTCGAACTCGGCGCCGGGATGCTTGGCCAAGTCCATCAGCAAGAGGCTGTTGCCGCCCATGCCCGCGAGGGCCTTGATTCCCGTTTCGGGCTTCAAGACCAAGCTCGGCAAGGGGTTGAGTTGAACAAAGAAATCCGCGTCACGCTGCTCCTGAGTGCCCTGATCCAAGGCCTGCGTCACGGGCATAGCCATGCTGGCCTTGGCTGCAAGCAGCCCAGCCAAGCAAAGCGAAATTCCACGCCGCCTCTGGTTCATCAGACACCTGTTATGCATCGACACCCACGCTAGTGCGCCCGAGCAGGATTCTAAGAGCGTAAATGTCTGTTGGAGCTAGCCGAATGAGCAGTTGTATACTGTACAAAAATACAGTGTTGATCAACCCATGCTTGCCGCCGACTCCAGCCCATCAACGCCAGCAGCGCCAGCAGCGCCGTCACCGTCATCAGCCGCCGCCAACAGCGCCCGGCTGGAGGGCTTGCTGCGGGCGCAAGTTTGGCGCGCCAGCAGCTTAGGGTCGGGCCACAGCCCCTGCGTAGGCAGCGGCTTTGCGACCTTGAATGCCGAGCTGCCGGGCGGCGGTTGGCCGACGCAAAGCCTGAGCGAGATCCTCACCGACGGCTGGGCCGGCGTGGAATGGCGGCTGCTGGCGCCGGCCTTGCGCCCGCTGCTCTGCGGCGCGCCGGCCCGGCCGGTCAAGCGCGGCCGCACCGAAAACCACGCCGAGCGCCCGCTGCTGCTGATCAACCCACCGCTAACTCCTCATCTGCCCGGCCTGCAACGCGCCGGCCTGCCGCCCCAGCGGCTGATCTGGATCGCGCCGCAGACGCCGGCCCAGCAGCTCTGGGCGCTGGAGCAAGCGATCAAATCAAACGCCAGCGCCGCCATCCTGGCCTGGCTGCCGCACGCCGCGCCCGAGCAAATCCGCCGCCTGCAAAGTTGTGCCCAGGCGATGGATGCGCCAATTTTTTTGTTCCGCCCGCTCAGCACGCAAACCCAGTCCTCGGCCGCGCCGCTGCGCTTGTGCGTCAGCGCCGGGCCGGGCTGGACGCTGCAGCTGCGCATTCTCAAGCGCCGCGGCCCGGTGCGCGAGGGCTGCTTGATTCTGCCGGCGCTGCCGGACGATCTGGCCCAGGTGCTGACAGCGCAGATACTGAGCCGAGCCCAGCCACAGCTTCAGCCGCCCAACACCGTGGAGGCTCGCCATGCATTGGCTCGCCCTGCTCCCCAGCCCGCCGCAACCATCCTCCGATGAGTCGCCGACCTGCAGCGCTGACCCCGAACAGAGCCTACAAGCGCTGGCTTGGTGGGCGCTGCAGTTCAGCCCCAAGGTCGCGCGGCTCGAAGAAGCGGTGGTGCTGGAGGTGGCCGCCAGCCTGCGCCTGTTCGGCGGCGCCGACGCCTTGCATGAACGGGTGCTCGGCACCGCCGGCCAGGCCGGCCTGAGCCTGCAAGCACTCGCCTGGGCGCCGACCAGCCTGGCCGCGCTGGCGCTGGCCCGCGCGGGTGTCAATAATGGCCTGAGCCGACCCATAACTCAAATAATAGACGGTCTTCCCTTGCATTGCCTGACCGCCGTGCAGGCGCAAGCAGCCATGCTGGCGCGGCTGGGCTGCCGCACGCTGGGCGATGTGCGGCGGCTGCCGCGGGCGGGCTTGAGCCGCCGCTTCGGCAAGGCCCCGCTGCTGGCCTTGGATCAGGCACTGGGCCTGCAGCCCGAGGCGCATGCCTGGCTGCAGGCGCCGGCCGAATTCGAGGCCAGGCTGGAGCTGCCGCAGCGGGTCGAGAACGCGCAGCTGCTGCTGCACTATGTGCGCCATCTGCTCTTGCAGTTATGCGCCTGGTTGGCAGGCCGCCATGCCGGCATTCAGTCCCTGACCCTGCATTGGGAACATGACGCGATGCGGGCTCGCGATGTGGGCAGCGGCGGCTCTTTGACCATCCACACCAGCCACTGCACGCGCGACTTCGGCCACCTCTGGCGCCTGCTTGGCGAGCATCTGGCGCAGCTGACGCTGGCCGCGCCGGCCGGCGAGATTCGCCTGCAGGCCGGCGCGGTCATGGCGCTGGAGGAGCTCAGCGCCAGCTTGCTGCCGGCCGCACCCGAGCAGGCGCATGAGCCGTTGGCGCAGTTGCTGGAGCGCCTCTCGGTGCGCTTGAGTCCAGAGCGAGTGCGCTGCGGCAGCTTGCTGGAAGACCACCGGCTGGAGGCGATGCAGCAATGGCGGGCCTGGGCCAGCAACGGCCCTGCTGCGGTGTCCGCACAAGGTTCCACCTATCCGCAGCCGACTTGGTTGCTGAGCCCGCCACTGCGCCTGTCCATGCGCCAAGACCAGCCGCTCTATCAACACGCACCGCTGCAATTGCTGGCCGGGCCGCAGCGCGTCGAGGGCGGCTGGTGGCAGCTGGACGCGGCCTTGCCGAATGGCCACGCGCAACAACAGCGCGACTACTTTCTCGCGCTCAGCGCCGGCCACCTCGTGCTGTGGGTGTTTCAGCAGCGCCTGTCGGAGTTCGAACATGGCTGGTTTTTGCACGGGGTGTTTGCTTGATGAATGGCTACGCCGAGCTGCACGCGCTGAGCAACTACTCGTTTCTGCGCGGCGCCTCGACACCGGCCGAGCTGGTCGAGCGCGCGCATGCGCAGGGTTATGCCGCCCTGGCCCTGACCGATGAATGCTCGCTGGCCGGCGTGGTGCGCGCCCATGTGGCCGCAAAGGCCTTGAGCCACCACGTCGCTGCGCTCCTGCCCCCCGAGGGGGCGTCGACCGCCTTGGGACGGCCCGGCGCCGGTCGCGGTCTCAAACTGATCATCGGCTCCGAGTTCACCGTGCGAGACGAGGCAGGCGAGCCCTTGTTCAAGCTGCTGGTGCTGGCTCGCAATCTGAACGGCTACGGCAATCTCTGCCAGTTCATCACCGACCTGCGCCGCAGCGCCGACAAGGGCACGTATTGCCTGCGCTGGTCACAGCTGCAGCCGGCGGCCCTGGCCGACTGCTTGTTCATCGCCCTGCTGCCGCGCGCGGCCAGCGACGCACAGCTCCTGGCCCCGGCGCGCTGGCTGCTGCAGCATGTGCCCGGCCGCGCCTGGCTGGGTGTCGAGCTGCTGCGCGAGCTGGGCGATGAGATGTGGCTGCAGCGCCTGCGTGCCTTGTCGGAGCAGACCGCCTTGCCCCTTGTCGCAACAGGCGACGTGCATATGCACCGCCGCTCGCGCAAGCCGCTGCAGGATGTGATGACGGCGACCCGGCTGAACAAACCCATCGCCGACTGCGGCTTAGCGCTGCAGCCTAACGCCGAGCGTCATCTGCGCAGCCGCCTGCGCCTGGCCCAACTCTACCCGGCCGAGCTGCTGGACCAGACCCTGGTGGTGGCGGATTTGTGTCAGTTCTCGCTCGACGAAATCCGCTACCAATACCCCAGCGAGGTCGTACCCGCCGGCAGCACGCCCACCGCCCATCTGCGCGCCCTGACCGAGGCCGGCGCGGCGCGGCGCTGGCCCGCTGGAGTAACGAGTAAGCTGCGTGGCCAGATCGAGTATGAGCTGAGCCTGATCCAAGAGCTGGGCTACGAGCATTACTTCCTCACCGTGGCCGACATCGTGCGCTACGCGCGCCAGCAAAAAATCCTCTGCCAGGGCCGCGGCTCGGCCGCCAACAGCATCGTCTGCTTCTGCCTATTCATCACCGAGGTTGACCCGGCGCGCTCCAGCATGCTGTTTGAGCGCTTCATCAGCCGCGAACGCAATGAGCCGCCCGATATCGATGTGGACTTCGAGCATGAGCGACGCGAGGAAGTGATCCAGTACCTGTATCGCAAATACGGCCGCGCGCGCGCCGCGCTGACCGCCGTGGTCATCAGCTACCGGCCGCGCAGCGCAATCCGTGATGTGGGCCGCGCCTTGGGGCTGGACGAGGCCCTGGTCGAAAAGCTCGCCAAGGACCACAGCGGTTGGAGCGAGGAAAGCTTGCCCGACGAGCGCCTGCAGGCGCTGCAGGCCGAGCTGGGCTTCAGTACCGACGACCTGCGCATCCGCCAACTGGTGCGTTTGAGCCGCCAGCTGATGGGCATGCCGCGCCACCTCAGCCAGCATCCGGGCGGTTTTGTGTTGACCGAGGGGCCGCTCTCCCGGCTGGTACCGATCGAGAACGCCAGCATGGCCGAGCGCACCGTGATCCAGTGGGACAAGGACGATATCGACGCGCTCGGCCTGATGAAGGTCGATGTGCTGGCCCTGGGCATGCTGAGCGCGCTGCGGCGCAGCTTTGATCTGATCACCACACTGCGCCGTCTTCCCACCGACAGGGCTTTCGGCATGGCCGACATCCCCGAGGGCGACACCCCCACCTACGACATGATTTGCCAGGCCGACACCATCGGCGTGTTCCAGATCGAGTCGCGCGCGCAGATGTCGATGTTGCCGCGCCTCAAGCCGCGCTGTTTTTACGATCTGGTGATCGAGGTCGCGCTGGTGCGCCCCGGGCCGATTGCCGGCGGCATGGTCCATCCCTATTTGAAAAACCGTGCGCTGCCGCCCGCGCAGATCAAATACCCCAAGGACGAGCTGCGCGCGGCGCTGGAGCGCACCTGCGGCATCCCGATTTTTCAGGAGCAGGTGATGCAGGTGGCGATGATCGCGGCCGGCTTCAGCGCCGGCGAGGCCGACCAATTACGCCGCGCGATGGCGGCCTGGAAGCGCCCCGGTGATCTGGCCCGCTTCCACGAAAAAATCCTCACAGGCATGCGCGAACGCGGCTACCAGGATGAATTCGCCGAGGCGATCTTTCGCCAGATCAAGGGCTTCGCGTCCTATGGCTTCCCCGAATCGCATGCGGCCAGTTTTGCGCTGCTGACCTATGTGTCCTGCTGGGTCAAGCGGCATGAGCCGGCGGTGTTCTTGTGCGCTCTTCTGAACTCACAGCCCTTGGGCTTTTACACCCCCAGCCAGCTGGTGCAGGATGCGCGCCGGCACCAGATCGAGGTGCGCGCGGCCGATGTCAACGAGAGCGAGCAGATGAGCAGCCTGGAGACTATTGAAGGCCGTCAGCAACCGGCGGTGCGCCTGGGCCTGCATCTGATCGCCGGCCTCAGTAACGCCGCTGCTGAGCGGATAGCGGCGGCTCGCCGTAACGCCCATAACGCAGGCCCCTTCAGCGACGCGCAAGACCTGGCCCTGCGCGCCGAACTGGATCAGCAAGACCTGCAGCAGCTGGCCGCCGCCGACGCGCTGATGTCGCTGGCCGGCCAGCGCCGCCAGCAGGTCTGGCAAGCCTCGGCCCTGCAGGTCCAGCCGCGCCTGCTGCAGGGCTCATTCAGTGCGGATGAAGAGTTAGATCTGCCCGCCGCCCCCGAGGGCGAAGAAGTGCTCTGGGACTATGCCGCTTTAGGCCTGACGCTGCGCAGCCATCCGCTCAAGCTCTTGCGCCCGCGTCTGGCCAAGCTGGGATACAAGAGCGCCGAGCAGCTGCAAAACCGGCCCAGCGGCGTCAAGGTCCACGCCTGCGGCATCGTCACCGTGCGCCAGCGCCCGCAGACGGCCAAGGGCACGCTGTTCGTCAGCCTGGAGGACGA
>NZ_JANNMI010000155.1:0-2946 GCF_031397715.1 Roseateles sp. | reverse complement strand
CGCTCTTGCAGGCTGATCTCGCCATTCGACTGGTCGGCATGCTCGCCGTCGTCGTCATTGTTGTTGGCGCTGCCGGGGCTGTTGGCGGGCAGTTCGCGGATGCCGTCGAAGTCATCGCGTTCGGTGCCGTTTTCCCAGTCCTCGCGCTCAGGCGCACCGAAGTCATCTGCCTGCAGCTCGGCGGTTGTTTCAACGCCGCCGCCCAGCTCCGCATCGGCGCCGCTGTCCTCGGCGGCGGTCGACTCGCTGAGCTGGCCGCGCAGCTCGGCCAACTCGGGCGCGGCAACGCTGAAATCCTCCTCGGTCTCCAGCAGCGGGTTCTGCGCCAGCATCTGCTCGACTTCTTGGTTCAGCTCCAAGGTGGAGAGCTGCAAGAGCCGGATCGACTGTTGCAACTGCGGCGTTAAAGAAAGATGCTGGCTCAGCCGTAGCTGCAGGGAGGGCTTCATCACACTACATGCGGAAGTTTTCGCCGAGATAGACCTTGCGCACGTCGGCGTTTTCGATGATCTCGGCCGGTGTGCCCTCGGCCAGCACCGAGCCTTCGCTGATGATGTAGGCGCGGTCACAAATGCCCAGCGTCTCGCGCACATTGTGGTCGGTGATCAGTACCCCGATGCCGCGCGCCTTCAGGAAACCGATGATGCGCTGGATCTCCAGCACCGCGATCGGGTCAACGCCGGCAAACGGCTCGTCCAGCAGGATGAAACGCGGCTGGGTGGCCAGCGCGCGGGCAATTTCGACGCGGCGCCGCTCGCCGCCCGACAAGGCCGGCGCCGGGCTGTCACGCAGTTTTTCGATGCTGAGATCGTGCAGCAGGCTCTCCAGCAGTTCGTTGATGCGGGCGGGCGACAGGGCGCGGCCGTCGGGCCCGATTTGCAGCTCCAGCACCGCGCGGATGTTCTGCTCGGTCGTCAGCTTGCGAAAGATCGACGCCTCTTGCGGCAAATAGCTCAGGCCTAAGCGCGCGCGTTGATGGATGGGCAAATGTTGCACCGCTTGGCCGTCAATGCGGATCTCGCCGGCGTCGGCGCGCACCAGGCCGACGATCATGTAAAAGCTGGTGGTCTTGCCAGCGCCGTTGGGGCCCAGCAAGCCGACTACCTCGCCGCTGTTGACGCCGACATGGACATTGGTGACGACGCGGCGCACGCCATAACTTTTGGCCAGGCCCTCGGCCTCAAGGCGGCTGCGCGGCCCGGACTCCAGGGCGGCGACGGGCATGTGTGCGTGCTGAGCGGCTGCGGCGCTCATAGCGGCTTGCGCTGCGGCAAGGTCAGGCTGGGCTGCAGCGGCACGGCGGACGCCGCCGGAACACCCGATGAAGCCGCTGAAGCCGCTGAAGCCGATGAAGGCGCCTCGGCCGCTGCCGCAGCACCGCGCGGCATCAGCACCACGCGCACCCGGCCGCTGGGGTGAGGCGACGCGTTGCCACCTTCGGCGGTGAAAACTTCGCTGCGATTGTTGTAGACGATGATGGCGCCGGTGACCTCGTCGGCGACCCGATTGCCCTGGGTGCGCCGCACCACCGCATTGCCCAAAAAGCGCACCGAGTCGCTGCGGGTGTCATATTCGAGCGCATCGGCAAAGCCTTCGATCGCTTCGCCCGGCACATCGCGAGCTTGGCGGAAGCTGACTTGCTTGCCGGTTTTACCGCTGGCATTGGCCTGGTAATAGCCATCACCGGTTTCGCGCAGGTCGATGCGCTCGGCCCGCAACAGCAGGCTGCCACGGCTCAGCACCACATCGCCGAGGAATTCGGTCCGTTGATTGGCGACGTCAACACTGCCGCCCTTCTCGGAGACGATGTTCAGCGGCATCAGGCGATCGGCTTTTTCGGCCTGTGCTGGCCCCGCGGCCAGCAGCAGCAAGCCAGCGAAGCCCATGGCGAGACCAAGCAGCTGGGGCGGCAAAGAGGCGGGGTTGCGTCGAGGGGCGGGCTTTGGGATAGGCATCATCTGGGTGGCGGCACAATTCTTGCAGTTCATTCTAGCCGGCCGACTCTGCTGTCGCCCGAGCTCCTAGCCCTTGCTGCGGGCCAGCTTGATCAACTGATCGGTAACGGCCAAGGCCTGCGGCATGCCGCCGGCCATGCTGGGTGAGGTCAAAAAGCGCCCGCCGACGCCCAAGGCCGGCACGCCGTCGGCGCGATAGGCCTCGGCCAGCTTGGTCGATTGACCCAGGCGGGCCTGGGCGCCGAAGGAATTGAAGGCGGCGCTGAACTTGCCGGCGTCCAGGCCCTTGCTGACGGCCCAGGCGGTGATGGCCTTCTCGCTGCTCAGATCCAGGCGCTCAACTTGCAGGGCATTGAAAACCTGTGTGTGCAGATCGCCCAGGCGGCCCAGGCTCTCCAGCGCATAGAACAGGCGCTGATGCAGCTTGTGCATGGCACCCATGCCGACATGAATTTGGCGCAGCTGCACGTCGGGCGGCAATTGCTTGCTCCAGGCGCTGACGACAGGATCAAAGGCAAAGCAATGCGGGCAGGTGTAGAGGAAGAACTCGAACACCTCGATCTTGCCATTGGCGGCAGCCGCCAGCGGTTGGCTCAGGCGCAGGAACTGTTTGCCTTCGACCGGCATGGCTGGCCCGGCAGCTTGGGCCAGGCTCAGGCCGGGCAAGCCCGCCGCAGCCAATGCGGCGAGGCCGCTGCTGAAGCGTCGACGTTGAATCTTCATGGATTTAGACCTTGTTGCGGGCGAGTTTGATCAAATAATCGGCCACGGCCAGTGCATGCTGGCCATGTTGCAGTTCACTCTGCCCTTGCACGCCGGCCATCGCCGGCGAGGTCAGAAACTTGCCGCCTATGCCGAGCGCCGGCACACCGTCAATGCGGTAGTTCTCCGACAGCTTGCTGGCCTGGGTGCTCTTGGTCTGCACGCCGAAGGAGTTGAAGGCAGCGGTGAACTTGGCCATGTCCAGGCCCATGCGGGTGGCCAAGTCGAG
>NZ_JANNMI010000072.1:0-7257 GCF_031397715.1 Roseateles sp. | reverse complement strand
GGTCGAGCTGGACGGCACCGAGCGCATGTTGCTGGACGCGCTGGGCAAGTTGAAGGCGCTGGACCCGAGCTTAAGCTTCCGCCGCAGCTGCCGCGAAGGCGTGTGCGGCTCGGACGCGATGAATATCAACGGCAAGAATGGCCTGGCCTGTCTGACCAATATGCGCACGCTGCCCGGCGTGATCGTGTTGAAGCCGCTGCCGGGTCTGCCGGTGGTGCGCGACCTGATCGTCGACATGACGCAGTTCTTCAAGCAGTACAACTCGATCAAGCCGTATCTGATCAACGACACGCCGCTGCCGGACAAAGAACGTTTGCAGTTCCCCGAAGAGCGCGACGAGCTCAACGGCCTGTACGAATGCATCTTGTGCGCCAGCTGCTCGACTTCTTGCCCGAGCTTCTGGTGGAACCCGGACAAGTTTGTCGGCCCGGCCGGCCTGCTGCAGGCCTATCGTTTCATTGCGGATAGCCGCGATGAGGCGACTGCCGAACGCTTGGACAATCTGGAAGATCCGTACCGCCTGTTTCGCTGTCACACCATCATGAATTGCGTTGACGTCTGCCCCAAGGGGCTGAACCCAACCAAGGCGATCGGCAAGATCAAGGAAATGATGGTTCGCCGCGCGATCTAAGCTGGTGGCTCCGTGATGACCGCGACTGTTATTGATACCACCGCCCTGATTGATGAGCGGGCGCTCTCCAAGCTGCGTTGGCGCTGCCGGCGCGGCCTGCTGGAGAACGATTTACTCATCGAGCGCTTCTTCAACCGTTACGCAGATAATTTGACGGTGGGCCAAGAGGCTGGCCTGTTGATCTTGATGGATCTGGCCGATAACGATTTGCTGGACCTGTTGCTGCGCCGCAAGGAAGCGGTGGACGAGTTGGATAGGCCCAATGTTCACGAGGTTCTGGCGATGCTCAGAATCAACCCCGTCTAAAAGAATTTCCAAAACTTAAAAGGACTCGCTCATGACTCCGTCAGACGTCAAAGCCACCCTGTCGTTCTCGGACGGCAGCCCCAATATGGATCTGCCGATCTACAAAGGCTCGGTCGGCCCGGATGTGATCGATATCCGCAAGCTCTACGCGCAAACCGGCAAGTTCACCTATGACCCCGGTTTCTTGTCGACCGCGTCGTGCAATTCCACCATCACCTATATCGACGGTGACAAGGGCGAGTTGCTGTACCGCGGCTACCCGATCGAGCAGCTCGCCACCAATTGCGACTTCCTGGAAACCTGCCATCTGCTGCTCTACGGCGAGCTGCCGAATGCGGCTCAAAAGGCCGATTTTGATCACCGTGTGACCCACCACACCATGGTCAACGAGCAGATGCAGTTCTTCTTGCGCGGTTTCCGCCGCGACGCGCACCCGATGGCGGTGATGACCGGCTTGGTGGGCGCCATGTCGGCCTTCTATCACGACAGCACCGACATCAACAATCCGGAGCACCGCGAAATCGCCGCGATCCGCCTGATTGCCAAGATGCCCACACTGGTCGCAATGGCCTACAAGTACTCGATCGGCCAGCCCTTCATCTATCCGCGCAATGATCTGGGCTACACCGCCAACTTCATGCACATGATGTTCGCCACGCCCTGCGAGAATTACGAGCCTAACGAGGTGCTGGTGCGGGCCATGGAGCGCATCTTCATCTTGCACGCCGACCACGAGCAAAACGCCTCGACCTCGACCGTGCGCCTATGCGGCTCCAGCGGCACCAACCCGTTCGCGGCCATCGCCGCCGGCGTGGCCTGCCTGTGGGGTCCGGCTCACGGCGGCGCCAACGAAGCGGCGCTGACAATGCTTGAAGACATCCAGCGCAACGGCGGCGTCGAGAAGATCGGCGAGTTCATCAAGCAGGTCAAGGACAAGAACTCCGGCGTCAAACTGATGGGCTTCGGTCACCGGGTCTACAAGAACTACGACCCGCGCGCCAAGCTGATGCGTGAAACCTGCCACGAGGTCTTGAGCGCCCTGGGCCTGCACGACGACCCGCTGTTCAAGCTGGCGATGGCACTGGAAAAGATCGCTTTGGAAGACGACTATTTCGTCTCCCGCAAGCTGTATCCAAACGTCGACTTCTACTCCGGCATCGTGCAGCGCGCGATCGGCATCCCGGTCAGCCTGTTCACGGCGATCTTCGCCCTGGCACGCACGGTCGGCTGGATCGCTCAGCTGAACGAAATGATCGGCGACCCCGAGTACAAGATCGGCCGTCCGCGCCAGCTCTTCGTGGGTGCTACGGCGCGCGATGTGCAGTCGATCGACAAGCGCTGATCGCTGTTCAGTAGCGCGCCAAAACCTCGCCGCCCGCACCGGGCCGCGAGGTTTTTTTCCGCCCTTGCCGCAGAGGCTGGCCACAGCTTGGGCTATGCTTGCGCAAACTGGCAAACGTTTGCTTTCGCCAGTCATAAGTTCAATCGAGACAGTCAAACTTGAGCACCATCAAAGACGTGGCCGCCTTGGCCGGCGTGTCCTTCACCACCGTGTCCCATGTCCTGAACGACACCCGTCCGGTCAGCGCCGACGCACGCCGGCGGGTGTTGGCGGCGGTTGACGAGATCGGCTATTTGCCCAGCGCCGTGGCGCGCTCCCTGCGCAAGAGCGAGACCAAGATCATCGGCGTGCTGGTGCCGAATGTGCAAAACCCGTTCTTTGCTGAACTGGTTTGCGGCGTCGAGGAATGTTGCCGCCTGGCCGGCTACTCGGTGTTTCTGTGCAACTCCGACAACGACCCCAAGCGCCAGCAGCAATACATGCGCACCTTGCTGGAGAAGCGCGTTGACGGCCTGCTCTTGTCCTCGGCCGGCGATGACGAGGCCTTGGCGCGCATCTTCAAGCTGGCCAGCGTGCCCACGGTGACGGTCGACCGATTGGTCGCCGGCGCACGCGCCGATCGCGTCAGCGTGGACAACAGCCAAGGCGCCTACAACGCCGTCAAGCATTTGCTTGACCTCGGCCACCGCCGCATTGCCTGTATCAGCGGGCCGGCCGAGTTCGAGGTCGCGCGCGAGCGCGTGGAGGGTTGGCGCCGGGCGCTGCAAGAGGCCGGCGTTGAGATCGACGAGTCCTTGGTCATCGTCAGCGATTTCAGCAGCCTGGGTGGTTATGACGCGACCAAGCGCCTCTTGCTGACTCACAGTCCGGCCACGGCCCAGCATCCCGTCACCAGTATTTTTGCCAGCAATGACATGATGGCCATCGGCGCCCTGCGAGCCGCCGCCGAGCTCGGTTTGAAGCTGCCGCAGCAGCTCTCCATCGTCGGCTTTGATGATATTGAGTTGAGCCGTTATGTGTTTCCGGCGCTGACCACGGTGGGTTGCGGCGTGCGGCTGCTTGGCGCCGAGGCGGGCCGGGTCTTGATCGCGCGGATCGAAAACCCGGGCGAGGTGTTGAAGGACGTGCTGCTAACGCCGCATCTGGTGGTGCGTGAAAGCACGGCACCGCCGCAGGTTTTTCAGGGGCATTAAAAAACTATGACAGAGAACAACAGCGGCCGCGTGGTGGTGGTCGGCAGCCTAAATATGGACATGGTGGCGCACGCCAGCCGCCTGCCCGCACCGGGTGAGACCCTGGCCGGCGAGGCCTTTGTGATGGCGCCCGGCGGCAAGGGCGGCAACCAAGCGGTGGCCAGCGCGCGCCTGGGTGCTGCGGTGGACTTTGTCGCCCGCGTCGGCATGCGCCAGTACGGCGCAGAGTTGCTGCAGGCCATGCAGAGCGAGGGCATTGCGTGTGAGGCGGTGGTGCGGGACGCCGCCGCCTTGCCCGGCATCGCCGTCATCATGGTGGCGGCCCTTGGCGGCGAGAACGCCATCGTCTATGTGCCCGGCAGCAATGCCCAGTTGAGCGCGGTGGACGTGCGGGCCGCAGCAAGCACGCTGCAGGCCGCAGCCGTGGTGGTGGCGCAGCTGGAAGTGCCGCTGCCCGCGGTTTACGCTGCGTTCGAGCTGGCGCGTGGCGCCGGGGCGATCACGGTGCTGAATGCAGCGCCGGCGCTGCAGCTGCCCGCCGCCTTGCTGGCCCTGACCGACTGGTTGGTGCTGAACGAGACCGAGGCCAGCCAGCTCGCAGGCTTAGCCGTTTCAGCGCAGACAGGCGTTCTCCCGCAGGCGGAACTTGCGGCAGGGCAACTGTTGAGCTGCGGCGTCAAGCAGGTTCTGATAACGCTTGGGGCCGACGGTGCCTTGCTCTGCACGGTCGAGGCTATGCAGCATTTCCCGGCCCAGGCGGTCAAGGCCATCGATACCGTCGGCGCCGGCGACACTTTTGTCGGTGGCCTGGCTGCCGGCTTGGCCGAGGGCATGACAGCCGCCGATGCGGTGCGACTGGGGCAGGCGGCCGCCGCGATTGCGGTCAGCCGCAGCGGCGTGCAGTCGGCTATGCCGCATCGGGCCGAGTTGACCAACCAATTTTGCAGGACAGTTTGATGATGAAAAAACCCGCCCCCATGCCGGTGATCTTTGACACCGACCCAGGCATTGACGACGCGATGGCTCTGTACTTGTTGGCCCACCATCCGGCGTTGGAACTGCGCGCCATCACGACGGTGTTCGGCAATGCCGGGGTCGACGTGACCAGCCGCAATGGCCAACTGCTGGCCGCTTTGTTCGATCAGCAAGTGCCGGTCGCCAAGGGCGCGGCCGGGCCATTGCATGTGGACGCGGAACGGGAGTTTTCCGTCCATGTGCATGGTGATGATGGATTGGGCGGCATGGCCGCGATGATTGACGCCGAGGTGCCGGCGCTGGACGCGCGGCCCGCCTCTCAGCTGATCTGCGATATGGTCAATGCCGAGCCGGGTGCCATCACCCTGATCGCGGTCGGCCCGTTGACCAACCTGGCCTTGGCGCTGCGCCACGACCCCGGCATCGCGGCCAAGGTCCACCGCGTCATCGTGATGGGCGGCGCCTTCGGAACACAGGCGCGCTGCGGCAATGTGACTCCGGTGGCCGAGGCCAATATCATCAACGACCCCGAAGCGGCGGACCTGGTCTTCAGCGCCGATTGGCCGGTGGTGATCGTCGGTCTGGACGTGACCCATGAAACCGTCATGACCGAAAGTTACTTGTCCAACCTGCAAGGGCGTGGTGCCGGTGTTGGTGTCTGTGTGGGCGACTTCCTCTGGCAGGCGACCCGCCATTACCAAGACTTTTATCAATCCGTCGACGGCATCAACGGCGTCTACGCCCATGACGCCAGCGCCATCGTCTATGCGATCGAGCCGGCGGCCTTCACGCTGCGTGCGGGGCCGGTACGGGTGGTGACCGAAGGCATCGCACGCGGCCAGACGATTCAAGACTTCCGCAAGCCCAGCGGCGCTGTGACGCCCTGGAGCGGCTGCCCGGCGCAGCAGGTCTGCATCGCGGTGAGACCTGAGCGCGTGCTGGCCATCTTCGATCAGGCTTTCGACGCTTCTTGACGATAAAGTCACGATAACCCTTTGGAGAATGCTATGAAGACCACCATCCTGAAAGCCCGCTGGCTGCTGAGCATGGCGCCTGGCAGCGGCGTGCTGAACGACCACGCCTTGGTGATCAGCGGCGAGCGCATTGCGGGCGTCATGCCCTGGGCTGAAGCCGAGGCGCAGTACCCCGATGCCGAGCGGGTCGAGTTGGGGGAGCATGTGCTGATCCCTGGCCTGATCAACGGCCATACCCATTCTGCGATGTCCTTGCTGCGCGGCGTCGCCGATGACGTGCCCTTGATGGACTGGCTGCAAAACCACATCTGGCAGCTGGAGAAAAAATGGGTCAGCGATGACTGGACCTATCAGGGCTCGATGCTGTCGGCCGCCGAGGCGCTGCGCGGCGGCGTCACCTATCTGAACGATATGTACTTTTTCCCCGCCGCGATGGCGCGGGCAGCGCTGGACAGCGGCATCCGCGCCGGCGTGTCCATCAATGTGATCGACTTCCCGACCGGTTACGCCGCCAATGCGGCCGAGTACATCGCCAACGGCCTGGCCGCCTACGAGCAGTTCAAAGGCGAAGCTTCCCTGGACTGGACCTCGGCCCCACATGCGCCTTACACGGTGTCGGACGAGACCTTTGTCGCGCTGCGTGAGTTGTCCGAAAAATATGGGATGCAGATGCATTGCCATATTCACGAAACCCAATTCGAGGTCGACTCTAGCGTGCAGCAATTTGGCATGCGGCCATTGGAGCGCCTGAACAAGCTGGGCGTCTTGAACGAGAAGATGATGGCGGTGCACATGGTGCATCTGAACGAGGCCGAGATCGCCATGCTGGCGGCGCAAAAAGTGCATCTGGTCCACAACCCCAACTCGAACATGAAGCTGGCCTCGGGCGTCTGCCCGGTCACCGCTTTGGAGGCGGCCGGCGTCAATGTGATTCTGGGCACCGACGGTGCGGCGTCCAACAACCGGCAAGACATGTTCGGCGAGATCCGCGCCGCCGCCCTGTTGGCCAAGGGCTCGACCTGCAACTCCACCACCGTGTCGGCCCGCACCGCGCTGGAAATGGCGACCATTCGCGCGGCCAAGGCGATGGGCCGTGCGGCTGACTTGGGCTCGCTCGAAGTCGGCAAGCTGGCCGACGTGGTGGCGGTGTCGCTGGACGCGCTGGAATGCCGGCCGGTCTACAACCCCGAGGCGCAACTGGTCTATGTGGCCGGCCGCGAGCATGTGTCTGATGTCTGGGTTGGCGGCCGCCGGGTGCTTGAAGGCCGTGTCCTGACCACCATCGATCAGGCCGGCTTGCTGGACCGGGTCGAGCATATCGTGGGGCAGATGAAGGCGGGTCTCTGAAGTCAATGGTCGCTGGCACCGCCCTGCGCCCAGTCTCTCGGTAGAATCCCGCACTTTCACGGCACTCGCACGGCTATCGCCGTGCTTTCCACGCGGGACTCCATGGCCACCTCCAAGCATTTGCTCTCTTTCGAAGGCGGCAACGCTCTCTCTGCATTCCGTGCTCAGGCCTTGCTGGCACAGCTTCAAACGGTCAATGAGCGTATCAAGGCCGTGCACGCTCGCCATGTGCATTGGGTCTGGTGCGACGCCGCGCTGCAGCAGGGCGATCAAGTCAAGCTGGCCGCGCTCTTGAACTACGGCGACGCCTATCTGGGTGGCGCTGAGGGTCAGCTGGTGCTGGTCGCACCCCGTCTGGGTACCGTCAGCCCTTGGGCATCCAAGGCCACCGACATCGCCCACAACTGCGTCGCGGCGCTGCGTTCCTCGAAGCGGAGGAGCGCTTCGCAGCGGGCGAGGCCGCCGCGGTCGGCGGGCAGGCGCCCATCG
>NZ_JANNMI010000065.1:0-5734 GCF_031397715.1 Roseateles sp. | reverse complement strand
GAATGCCGACCAGGGCGGGCTGTTCGACTTCGACGACTCGCACGCCGCCAGCACCGCCGAGCCCGACTTGGTCGACGCCGCGCCCTGGAGCATCAAGGAGCGGCTGACGCTGGAGAAGACGGCCGTGGGCTTCTACTTGAGCGGCCATTTGTTTGACCAAAGCGGCGAGGAGGTGCGCCGCATGGTCAAGCGCCGGGTCGCCAATATCGAGGATGCGGCACAGAGTCGCGAGGTGGTGATGCTGGCCGGCATCGTCAGCGATCTGCGCGTCATCAACGGCAACCGCGGCCGGGTGGCGATCTTCAAGCTTGACGACAAGAGTGACTTTATCGAGGCGGTCGCCAGCGAGGAGTTGTTGAACGCGCACAAGGAGCTGTTCGTCGACGACGAGTTGCTGATCCTGCAGGGCAAGGTGCAGATGGACCGCTTTGCCGGCGGCTACCGCTTCAATGTGCAGGCGGTCTGGGATCTGGCCGGCGCGCGCGCCCGCTTCGGCAAGTATTTTTATGTGCCGCTTCGGCAAGTATTTTTATGTGCCGGTGCGGTCCAAGTTGCCGGCGCTGCAGGACGTTATCAAGCAATGGCCGGCCAGACGCGTGGTGGACGAACAAGGCAGCGAGCAAGGGCAAGTCTCGCAGGGCTTGAAGATGCTCACCCACCATTTCCTGCTGGGCGAACAGGCCGGGGCCGAGTTCAAGATCGAGCTGGGCGAGGACAGCCGTTTTTGGCCCTGTGATGAGGCCTTGGCCCAGCTCAGGCAAGCGACGCTTGAGCCCCAGCCGGGGCCGTTGTCGCAAATCATCTACGACTGAGGAATCGAGCCGGGAATGCCCCCTGTTCCGGGGCTTCGGCCGGGCTAACTAGGCGATGATTCAGGCCATTGCCGACCATGCCTAACGCCCATCCGCCTCTTATCAACGCTGCCCCAAGGCCATCACCTGCTGGGCTTTGTGGACTGATCCTCACCGGAGGCGGCGCGCGTGCGGCTTACCAGGTCGGCGTGTTGGCGGCGGTGGCGCAGCTGCGCCGTGATGCGGGCCTCAGCGGCGCCAGCCCTTTCCCCATCATCGCCGGCACCTCGGCCGGTGCCATCAACGCGGCCACCTTGGCCTGCCATGCGGACGACTTTGACGGCGCCGTCGATGGCTTGGTCCATCTGTGGCAGAACCTGCATGTCGGCCAGATTTACAGCGCCGACGCCTTCGGCATCATCCGCACCGGTGCGCGTTGGCTGAGGTTGATGAGCCTGGGTTGGGCGGTGGCGCGCTGGCGCCGCACCCAGCCGCGCAGTCTGCTCGACAACTCTCCGCTGGCCGCCTTGCTGCAACGCTGGATTCAGATGGAGCGCCTGGACGAAATGCTGGCGGCCGGCCATATGCATGCGCTGGCCATCAGCGGGTCCAGCTACACGTCGGGTCAACACGTGACGTTTTACCAAACCCACAAGCCCATCAAACCCTGGCTGCGTTCGCAGCGCATCGCGGTCAAGGCGCAGTTGACCGTCGAGCACTTGACGGCTTCATCGGCGATCCCGTTTATCTTCCCGGCTCAGTCACTCGACTTGGACGGTCAGCCCGAATGGTTCGGAGACGGCTCGATGCGCCAGAGCGCGCCGATCTCGCCGGCCATCCACCTTGGCGCCGAGCGGGTCTTGGTGATTGGCGCGGGGCGCATGCATGAGCCGCCGGGTAGTCGGCGCGCTGCGCTGATCACGGGCCACCCCAGCATGGCGCAGATTGCCGGTCATGCCTTGTCGAACATATTTTTGGATGCACTGGCGGTCGATGTGGAGCGTTTGCAGCGCATCAACAATACCTTGGCGCTGCTGCCGCAGCAGGCCCGCGACGCCACGCCCTTGCGGCCGATTGAGGTGTTGGTGATCGCGCCCAGTCGGCGCCTGGATGATTTGGCGGCCGAGCATCAGGGCAGCTTGCCGCCGACCATCAAAGGCCTCTTGCGCAGCGTCGGCGTGGCCGGTGAGGGCAAGGGCGCGAGTGGCTCGGCGCTCACCAGTTACTTGCTGTTTGAGCCCTCGTTCACCGGCGACTTGATCAATCTAGGCATGAGCGACACGCTGGCCAGGCGTGCCGAGGTGCAGGCCTTTTTTGGCTGGCCCGCCCAGGCCCTGCAATGTGACCCGGCCGCGATGCGCCGGCGCAAGGCCGGCTTTGCCGAGACGATGCCTGCCGCTGTCGATCAATCGACGTAGGCTTGACCGTTCACGCGCAGGCCCAGCGCCGAGAGCTTTTTGGCGCTGCTCGGGCCAATGCCGCGCACCCGTTGGCGCAGATCGGCCCAATTGCTGAACGGCGCGTTGGCGCGTGCAGTCAGCAGCCGCTCGACCAGCTGTACGCCCAGGCCGGGCAGCGACTCCAGTTCGGCGCGGCTGGCTTGATTGAGCTCCAGCAACAGTTTTTCCTGCGCCAGCAGCGGCGCACAGAGTCCGCTCAAACTGGTGATGAGTAGCGCGCGCCGCCGCATCATCATTGCTACTCGCCGTGCTGGGCCCGCACCATGGCGGCATAGGCACCGTCGTGGGCTAACAGCTGGGCATGCGAGCCGCTTTCCAGCAGCCGGCCCGCACCCAGCACATGAATGGTGTCGGCCGAACGAATGGTGGACAAACGGTGGGCGATCACGAGCAGGGTTTTGCGGCCCTGCCATTGCTCAAGTGCTTGCTGCACGGCGCGCTCGCTCTCGGTATCCAGGGCCGACGTCGCTTCATCGAAAACCCAGATGGGCGCGTCCTTGTAGAGCGCACGCGCAATCGCCAAGCGCTGGCGCTGGCCGCCCGACAGCTTGCTGCCGTTGGCGCCGATGATGGTCTGCAGGCCCTGCGGCAGACCGACGGCAAAGTCCCACAGATTGGCGGCGCGCAGCGCCTGTTCAAGCTTGGCCTCATCAATCGGCTGGGCGTAGGCGATGTTGTCGGCCACCGAGGCGTCGAACAAGACAATGTCTTGCGACACCACCGCGAACTGGCGGCGCAGATTGCCCTTGCGGATGTCGCTGACGGGGGCGCCGTCGATCAGGATCTGGCCGGAGTCGGCCTGGCCAAACCCCAATAGCAAGTGCACGATGGAACTTTTGCCGGCCCCCGAGGCACCCACCAGGGCGGTGGTTTGGCCGGCCTTGATGCTGAGCGTCAGCCCGTCCAGCGCGGGCCGCTCGGCGTCCGGGTACTGCAGATGCACGTCCTGTATCAGGATCTCGCCCTTGCAGTCCTGCAGTTCGCGCGTGCCCTTGTCGGGCTCGACCGGCATGTCCAGCAAGCTCATGCAGCCGCGCGCGATCACCAAGGCGCTGGTGACGGGCGGCATCAGATCACTTAAATGGCGCAGGCGCGATGTCAGCAAAAGCAGGCCGGTGATGAAGGCTGCGAATTCGCCCACGCCGGTATTGGCTTGGCGGGCTTGCAACAAGGCCAGGCAAACGATCAGGGACAAACCCCAGCTCGCGACAAACTGTGACAGTGGCTGCGTCATGGCCGCAGCGGCTGCGGACTTGAGGTTGTTGCGCTGCACCTCTTTGGCCAGCGCGTTGAAATGGGCGCGCTCATGCTCGGCACCGTCAAAGCTGCGCACCACGCGCCAGGCGCGCGTCAGGTCGTCGACCTTGTTGACCAGCTGCAGCTGCGCGTCATAGGCAATGCCGCCCAGCCTGCGCACCCGGGTGGCGACCTTGCGCATCACAAAGGCCATCAAAGGTGTGGTGATCAAGGACAGCAAGGTCAGCTGCCAGTTCAACATAAACAGATAGCCAAGAATCGCCACCGCCGGCAGGCCGTCGCGCAAGACACTGATGAAGGGGTTGGTTAGCATGCCCATCACTTGCTGCGGGTCGTTCACCACCTTGGTGACCGCCGTGCCCGGCTGCAAGCTGGTGAAGACGCGAGCGTCGGCCTTCAAGAGGGTGTCGAGCAGCGCGCAACGGAAATCCATCACCACCCGCGTCACCGACCAGTTCAGCAGGTACTGGCCTAAAAAGCCCAGCAAGCCGCGCAAACCGAACAGCCCGATCAAGACCACCGGTACCCACCAGACCGAGAACGAATTGTCCGCAAAGCCTTGACCAAACACGGTCTTGATCAGGTGCGGGATCAAGGGTTCGGTGGCGGCTGCCGCCGCGTACACCAGCAGCGTCAGAGACAGGCCGGCGCGGTAGGGTTTGACGAAGCGCATCAGGCGCTTGGCCACGGGTTTGAGATCGGAAGAGTCAGTCGTCATGGCGGGGGATTGTCGCTGGCATTTTGGATGCTTGGGGTCGAGCGCTTTGGCACGCCGGCCTACGTTGATAATGGCATGCTGCGACTGGCCTGCTTTTTACTTTTGATAGGCAATACCCATGAATTCATTGTTTCTTCGCAACCTTGCCGAGCATCAGCAACTGATGACCGTTTTGCACGCACTGGACGCCGAGGTTGCGCAGGCTGGCCAGGTCCTGGCCAAGGTCTTGAGCCAGGGCGGCAAGATCATGTTTTGCGGCAATGGCGGCTCGGCCGCCGACAGCCAGCACCTGGCGGCCGAGTTGACAGGCCGCTTCATCAAGGACCGCCGCCCGCTGGCAGCGATTGCGCTCAGCACCGACACATCAGCCTTGACCTGCATCGCCAATGACTACGCGTTCGAGCAGGTGTTCGCGCGCCAGCTGATCGCGCTGGCGCGCTCGGGCGACGCTTTGGTGGCGATCTCGACCTCGGGCAATTCGGCCAATGTGCTGCGTGCGGTCGAGGCGGCCAAGGCGGCCGGCGTCTACACGCTGGGCCTGCTGGGCCGCGACGGCGGGCAACTGCTGGGCCTGTGCGATGCTTCCATCGTGGTGCCACATGCGGTGACGGCGCGCATCCAGGAGGCGCATATCCTGATCGGCCACACCTTGTGCGGGCTGATCGAGGCCGAGCTGGGCCTGGATTGAGAGGGTCGGGTCTGTGACTAAGAACTTACTTCAAGGCCTCCCCAGCCGCGAGTTGCTGGCAAAGAAGCGCGTGCTGGTGGTCGGTGACGTCATGCTGGACCGTTACTGGCACGGCGCGGTCGAGCGCATCTCGCCCGAGGCTCCCGTGCCGGTGGTGCGGGTGGAGCGCGAGGAAGAGCGCTTGGGCGGTGCCGCCAATGTGGCGCTGAACGTCAAGATGCTGGGCGCCCGCACGACCCTGCTGACCGTGGTTGGCCGTGATCAGCCCGCCGTCAAGTTGCGCGAACTGCTGCATGCCCAGGGCGTCGAGACGGTGCTGCGCGACGACCCCAAGCTGCAGACCATCGTCAAGCTGCGCGTGATCGGGCGGGCGCAACAGTTGCTGCGCATCGATTTCGAGAACGAGCCCGATCATGAGCTGCTGGGCGAGATGACCGAGGCGTTTGAGCAGCAACTGGCCGACCATGATCTGGTGCTGTTCTCTGACTATGGCAAGGGCGGTCTGGCCCATATCCCGCGCATGATCGAGCTTGCCCGGGCTGCGGAAAAGCCGGTGCTGGTCGACCCCAAAGGCATTGATTTTCAACGTTATGCCGGCGCCACCGTGATCACGCCGAACCGCGCCGAGTTGGCGCTGGTCAGCGGCCAATGGCGCAGCGAGGCGGATCTGAAAGCCAAGGTCGACGCGCTCAGGGCGGCCATCGGCGTCGAGGCGGTCTTGCTGACCCGCTCAGAGGAAGGCATGACGCTGTTCACGGCCGCTGGCAGCAGCCATGAGCCGGCGCAGGCGCGCGAGGTGTTCGATGTGACCGGCGCCGGC
>NZ_JANNMI010000483.1:0-13335 GCF_031397715.1 Roseateles sp. | reverse complement strand
CAGCAGGACGGCGCCCGCTACTCGGCCCGCGATCTGGCGGTTTACCGCGCGCATCTGGAGAAGATCCCGGTCATCCTCGGCTCGGCCACGCCCTCGCTGGAAAGTTGGCAGCACGCCAATCAGGGGCGCTACAAACGCCTGGCCTTGCCCGAGCGCATTGGCGGCGGCGCGCTGCCGCGTGTGCGCTTGTTCGATATGCGCTTGATGCCGCTGAGCAAAGGCGTGACAACGGCGCTGACCCGCCCGCTCTTGGACGCCCTGCGCCTGCGGCTGGAGCGCGGTGAGCAAAGCCTGATTTTCTTGAACCGACGCGGTTATGCGCCGGTGCTGCATTGCAGCGAATGCAATTGGAAAAGCGACTGCCCGCATTGCAGCGCCTGGCGGGTCTTCCACAAGGGCGACCGCACGTTGCGCTGCCACCATTGCGGCTTCAGCGAGCGTGTGCCTAGCGCCTGCCCGACCTGCGGCAACCAGGACATTGCGCCCTTGGGCCGTGGCACCGAGCGGCTGGAGGAACAGTTGCGTGAGCAGTTGCCGGGCGCGCGGGTGCTGCGCATCGACGCCGACTCGACCA
This sequence comes from Roseateles sp., assembly GCF_031397715.1. Classification (GTDB taxonomy): domain Bacteria; phylum Pseudomonadota; class Gammaproteobacteria; order Burkholderiales; family Burkholderiaceae_C; genus Paucibacter_A. Next base: position 12,761 of record NZ_JANNMI010000483.1, on the reverse strand, counting down.
AGCTCAAGGGTGAGCTTCAGAAGCATATGGCCGCCGTTCATGCCGGCGAGGTCGACATCGTCGTCGGCACGCAAATGATCACCAAGGGCCACGACTTTCGCCGCATCACCTTGGTCGCGGCCGTCAACCCGGATGGCGCGCTGTTCAGTAGCGACTTCCGCGCCCCCGAGCGCCTGTTCGCGCTGCTGATGCAGGCGGGCGGGCGGGCCGGGCGCGACGCGGAACAAGCGGCGCGCAGCGAGATGTGGGTGCAGACCTGGCACCCTGAACATGCCCTGTACCAAGCCCTGGCCAAGCATGACTTCGAGGCCTTCGCCAAGAACCAGCTGACGGAGCGCGAGTCGGCCGGTCTGCCGCCGTTTGCGCATCTGGCGATGCTGCGGGCCGAGGCGCGCACGCCCGAGGTCGCGAAGAGCTTTCTCGATGCCGCCTCGTGCTGGGCGCAAGCCTTGCCGGAGGCTGCTGGGGTCTTGATCTACCCCTGCATCCCGATGAGCGTGGCCCGTATCGCTAACGTCGAGCGCATGCAGATGCTGGTCGAGGCCCCCAGCCGCAGCGCTTTGCAGCGTTTGCTGTGGCTGTGGAGTCCCGAACTGCATGCGCTCAAGCGCGAGCACAAAGGGCTGATGCGCTGGGCGGTGGATGTCGATCCCTTGGCGATTTAGCCCTTCAGCCTGCGACACTGTCGCCATGAACATCCTTCACGCCCTCTTGCTCTGCCTCCACCTGCTCGCCGCCGCCTTCTGGGTCGGCGGCATGGCCGCAATTGTGTTTGCCGTGCGGCCGGCCGCCATGCAAGTGCTGGAGGCGCCGCCACTGCGCCTGCAAATGCTAGCCGCGACGCTGGGGCGCTTCTTCAAGCTGGTTTTGATCGCCATCGTCGTTTTGCTGACGACCGGCCTGATGATGTTGGCGTTGCTGGGTGGGTCAGCGCATTGGAGCGTGCATCTGATGTTGGCATTAGGGCTGCTGATGATGGCGTTGTTCGCGCACATCCGCTGGGCACTTTTTCCGCAGCTGCAGCGAGCGCTGACCGAGCAGGCTTGGCCAAACGCCGGTGTGGCGCTGAACGCCATCCGGCGCTGGGTGAATCTCAATCTGGGCCTGGGTTGCCTGGTGTTTGTGATTGCCGTGCTGGGGCCTGCTTTGTAGGCAGCTGATCAGCAAACTCAGCGGCTTTGCTGCAATGCCACGGCCAGCCGCGCGCCGGCCTTGGCATTGTTTTTCACCAAGTCGATATTGGTTGCCAGGCTGCGACCCTCGGTCAAAGCCTTGATGCGCGCCAACAAGAAAGGCGTGACCGCTTTGCCGCTGATGCCTTGGCTCGCCGCTTCGAGCAAGGCCTGCGCGGTGATGCGCTCAATCGCCTCGCTCGGCATCGCCTGTTCGGGGGGCACCGGGTTGCTGATGACCACGCCACCGGCCAGCCCTAACGCCCATTTCCTGCGCAAAAAGGCGGCTTGCTCCTCGGCCGAGTCGATGCGGAAGTCGGCCTTGAAGCCGCTGTCCTGCGTGTAGAAAGCGGCGAAGTTGGCTTGGCCAATGCTTAGCACCGGCACGCCATGTGTCTCCAGATACTCCAAGGTCAAGCCGATGTCGAGGATGGACTTGGCACCGGCGCAAACCACCGCCACCGAGGTCCGCGCCAGCTCCTGCAGATCGGCCGAAATATCGAAGGAAGTTTCTGCGCCCCGGTGCACGCCGCCGATGCCGCCGGTGACGAAGACGCGGATGTCGGCCAAGGCCGCGCAAATCATCGTCGCGGCCACGGTGGTGGCACCGATCTTGCCGCTCGCCAGCACATAGGGGAGGTCGCGCCGACTGACCTTCATCGCCTCGGGCGATTGCCCCAGCAGCTCAAGCTCGGCGTCAGACAAGCCGATGCGGATCTTGCCGCCCAGCACCGCGATGGTGGCCGGGACGGCGCCGCCAGCGCGGATCAGCGCCTCGACCTCGCGCGCGGTCTGCACGTTCTGCGGGTAAGGCATGCCGTGCGAAATGATGGTGCTCTCCAACGCCACGATGGGCAGGCCGGCGGCGCGCGCGGCGGCCACTTCGGCGGAGAAGCTCAGGAATTCGGAGGCGTTTTTCATAGGTCTGGTAGCAGCGCGGGGCTGAGTTCGGGTGAGACGGTGTGCTCGGATTGCAGGGTCAGTCTGGCTAAGCTGATACCTAGCCGGCATGCGGCGGCCAAATCATCGGGCGCTTGGCTGAGCGCGGCGCAAACGCCGGCCGCAAAAGCGTCACCGGCACCGGTCACGTCCACCACCTTGACGCGTTTGGGCTTGAGCGACTTCAGCGCCTGGCCGGCTTTGCCGAACCAGAGCGCGTCGGCGCCCTGGGTGACGATCAGGCCTTGCAGGCCGCGCTCGCTCAGCAATAGATGGGCGCGCGCCAGGTCAGCAGCGTTGTTCAGCGCGATGCCGGCGCAGGCCGAGAGCTCATCGCGGTTCAGCATCAGCAGGTGCAGCCCGTGCAAATCAGCGGGTAGGCGGGCCATCTTGCTCGGCGACACCGCCACCGCGACGACGGCCGCGCTGCCCTCGACCTGCGCCTCGGCGAGCAGTTGCTGAATGCTGGCGGCAGGCAAATTGAGGTCGATCACCAGCAGGCCGGCCTGGGCGCGCTGGGCCGCGCATTGGTCAAGAAAGTCCGGCGTCAGGCGTTCACACAGGTCCATCTGCGCCAGGCCCAGGGCCAAGCTGCCGTCGGGGTTCAAGACCGCCGTGTAGCTGCCGGTCGGCGCGTCTGGCGCGATCAGGCTGGCGCTGCAGTCCAGGCCCGATTGTTTTGCTTGCTCAAGCAAGGAGCGCCCGGCCGCGTCGGCGCCGAAGGCACTCAGCAGATGCACCGGCAAGCCCAGCCGGGCCAGGTTCTCGGCCACATTGCGCGCCACACCGCCGGGGCTCTCGCTTGAAACTGCCGGATTCGAGTTGCCCATCTGCAAGGCGGCCAGGCTGCGCAGCTTGCGGTCAATATTGCTGCCGCCGATGCAGACAACGGGGCTGCGCTGCGGCAGCACATAGGCGCGGCCGACGATGCGCCGCTCACGCGTCAGTGCGGCGACATGGCCAGCCACCGCCGAGCGCGACAGCTTCAAGCGCTCGGCCAAGTCTTGCTGGCTGATGAAGGGATTGTGCTGAATCAGCGCCAGCAACTGTTCTTTCTTGGAGTCCATGCCGGCATCATAAGACAATTGTCTGGTCTTAAAGACATATGTCTTTAGGAGGGCCTGATGGTTGTTTCGGCATAGCGGTATTGCAAGGCCAGGAGCCGGCCCAGCACCTCAAACAGAACGTCCACTTCGAGCGGCTTCCTGACCATCTCATCGCAGCCGGCCGCCAAGATATCGCGGCGATCTTCTTCGAAGGCGCTGGCCGTCAAGGCGACGATCTTGACCCGCTCGCTGCCGGGCAGGGCGCGGATGCGTCGGGTCGCCTCGTAGCCGTCCATGACGGGCATGCGCATGTCCATCCAGATCAGATCGGGGCACCAGCTTTGATAAGCGGCCAGCGCCTCCTGGCCGTTGCTGGCCGTGCGCACCTCCAGGCCGGCGCTCTCCAACAGTTGGCGGGTCAGGTCGCGGTTGTCGGCCTTGTCATCGACCACCAGCAAGCGCGGGCTGGGCTGGCCGGCCAGTAGGCCCAAGACCTGTCCCTGGCCTTGGCGGGCGGCTCGGCCGAGCACGGCCGTGCTGGTGGGCAAGGGCAGGGTCAAGGTGAACGTGCTGCCTTGCCCGGGATCACTGTGAACCTCCAAGCGGCCGCCCATCAGCGCCGCATATTCCGCGCTGATCGCCAGGCCCAGGCCGGTGCCTTCGTTCTTCAGCACGCCGAGTTCGGTTTGATAAAAGGGCTGAAAGAGCTGAGCTTGGTCGGCCGAAGCGATGCCGGGGCCGCTGTCCGCTACTTCAAAGGCAATCTCGCCGTTGCGGCGGTGCACCCGCAGCGCAACGAAGCCGTGCTCGGTGTACTTGACCGCGTTGCCCAAGAGATTGATCAGCACTTGCTTCAGATGCGGGCCGTCGCCCGACACGGTGGCGGCCAGATCGGGCGCGCGCTCGACGCTGAAGCGCAGACCCTTGGCGGCGGCGCGCGCGCCGACCATTTCTGCCACGCCGGCGAGCAGCTGGTTCAGATCAAAGGGCTGCTTGTCACTGCTGCTGCGGCCGGCTTCGATGCGGGAAATCTCCAGCACGTCGTTGATCAGCGTTAGCAAATGCTCGCCGGAGCGGTTGATGGTGGCGAGCCGATCACGGCACTGATCCGGCAGACTGGTGTCGAACAACAGCAGTTGGGCGAAGCCGAGAATCGCGTTCAGCGGGGTTCTCAGCTCGTGGCTCATATTGGACAGGAACACGCTTTTGGCTCGGTTCGACGCCTCGGCCCGGTCTTTGGCGAGCGCCAAGGCCTCGGTGCGCAGCCGCACCAGTTCCTCCAGATCGTCACGGTAGCTGGCCAATTCGGCTTCGCGTTGGTGCAGCAAGGCCTCGTCGCGCTGCCGCTCCAGCTCGGCCGCAGCGGCACTGGCGACCAGACCCAGCAGCGCGCGGGTCTGCTCGGCCGCTTCAATCGGGCGGCTGTGCAGCACCGCGATAAGGCCGATCGGCTGGCCTGCTGCATCCCACAGCGGCATGCCCAGATAGCTCTCGGCCTTCATCTCCACCAGCAAGCCATCGTCAGGAAAGAGCTGCTGCACGCTTTGCTTGTAGACGCACAACTGCTTGCCGATGACGTTCTCGCAGGGTGTGCCGGCGAGTGAATATTGCAGGTTCGGCTGCACCCCGCCATGGGCGTAAAGGCCGACCGTCTCGGCCGTGCCCGGCGCGTCGGCGAGTTTGTCGATCAGCACATAGTCGACCCTGAGCAATTCACCGAGGCGTTGCGCCAGTGCCGGCAAAAACTCCAAGCCGCAGGCAACCCAGCCGCGTTGGGCGACAAACTGCAGCAGGTTCTCGACGCGCTTGGCCTCGCTGATGTCGCGAAAGCTCCAAACCCGGCCGGCCGGCTTGTCGTTCAGCAGCATCGGCAGCGCATGGCGCTCGAACACCCGGCCGTCCTTGAACGCCAAGATGTCGAGCGCCGTCATGGCCGGATCGCTGTTCAGAGCTCTCACCCGGCTGACAAAGGCCGGCGGGTCAGCGAGCTGGCTCGCCAATAGGTCGAGCCTGGCTGCGGGGCTGATCGCCATCAGCAGTTCGGGTGAAACCCGCCACAGGTCGGCATAGCGTTGATTGCAGTGCAGCACTCGGCCTTCGGGGTCGACCACCAAGATGCCTTCATTGCTGGCTTCCAAGGTGCTTTGCAAGGTCGCCAGCGTCGCTTGCTGGCGCCGCCAGCCCTGTTGCAATTGGCGTCCGGCGGCGGCCGTCAAGAGCGCAAAAAATGCCAACACCAGCAGGCCCAATCCGGCCTGCAGGCGCCACTCCGCCAGCTCGTCCGCACGGCTCAGGCCAAGCCCTATCCAATAGGGCCGAGTCTCCAATCGGCGCAGCGAATAAATGCGCTCGACCCCGTCCGTTGTTGGCATCACCACCAGGCTTGCTTCGCTCGCTGCGGCCGACATGCTGGCTATGAACGCTTGGTTGAGCAGGCGCTGACCCAGCAAACTCGGGTCGGAGGGCAGAGGATGGTGGGCCAAGAGTAGAAAACTTTGGTCCGAAACGAGGAAGGTACTGGCGCGCTCGCCGAGCTTGATGGCCGCGAACAGATCAACAAAACGCGCCAACTCGACGCTGACAAAGACCACGCCGGCGAAGCCACCGGCAGCGTCGCGATAGGCGCGCCCAAACACCATCACGGGCTTGCCGCTGCTGCGCCCGAGCACCGGTGCCGAGCCGACCATCAGCGCCGCGCCGGTCTGCGCGCGCAGCGCTTGGAAATAGTCACGGTCGGCGATTGTGATGGCGACGGCGCCGGCCGGATAGCCGCTGCCGGCCGCCACATTGCCGGCTGCATCGGCAAAGGCCACCCGGGCCACCCCCGGTACTTGTTGGGCCACGCGGATGAGCATCGCGTTGACCTCGGCCAGCGTGCGGCGGCCAGTTTGCAAGCCTTCCAAATCAGCGAGCGTGAAACTCAGCAGCGCGTCGATCTGGTCCAGCATGCCGGAGACGCTGCGCTCCAGCGCCCGGGAGGTGTTGGCAGCGCGCTGCTCGGCGTGGTGCAGATGCTGCTGATGGCTGACCCACAGGGTGGCCGCCAGCGCCAAGGCAAACAGCAGGTTGGCGAGCCAAAGCATTTTGGCAAGGCCGTGGCGCGGGTCGAAGAATCCGGACTTCATGCGGCGGCTCCTGGAGTTGCGCAGCCCCATCGTAGCGTCCTGGGCTTGAAAAAAAGAACAGCGTGCGGATCAAGGTGCGATCGACGCGGCCCTCAACTTCATGCCCACCGCTTGGGTTGCCGTTACCGCAGCACCAGGCATTCTGCAGCTTGTCAATAGTGCCAAGTAACTCGTTAGGCAGGCGCATTTGGTGTTCTGGGCAAAACCCTGCTACGCGTGTTGGCGCCGGTGTTGTTGAAGGAGACCGAGCCGCAGGCTGCTGGTCAGGCTGGCCGTGCCTTGGCGCAGCGGCATGCGGGCAAATGGGCAGCAGCCTCGCATATCGAAGAGGGCTGCAGTGCGCAGAGCCTGCACTCCAGGGGCCGGCACACGGCTTGTCGCCGCTTATCCGTCTAGGTAGCAGACTATCCCAAGGGACAGTGCTAGCTGACCCAAAGGATGGGCGTGGCTTGCCGCGACAATCTACGCCATGCACACCCTTGCCCAATTGCGCTCCGGCGAACTCGCCGGCATCAGCCGGCTCGACCTGTCTTGCGGCCTGACCGAGCTGCCGCCCGAAGTCTTCGCCTTGGCCGACAGCCTGGAGGTACTCAATCTGTCCGGCAATGCGCTCAGCAGCCTGCCCGCCGATTTGCCGCGCCTGCACAAGCTCAAGGTGCTGTTCTGCGCGGACAACCGTTTCACCCGTGTGCCCGAGGTGGTCGGCGCTTGTGCGGCCTTGAGTCTGGTCGGCTTCAAGTCCAATCAGTTGACCGAGCTGCCCGCAGCGGCCTTGCCGGCCAAGCTGCGCTGGTTGGTGCTGACCGACAACCAGCTGACCGAGTTGCCGGTTGAACTGGGCCGACGGCCGCATTTGCAAAAGCTGGCGCTGGCCGGCAACCGCTTGAGCCAACTGCCGGACTCGATGGCGCAATGCCGGGCCTTGGGTTTGCTGCGCATGTCGGCCAATCGGTTCGAGCAGATTCCGCCCTGGCTGCTGGAGCTGCCCAAGCTGGCTTGGCTGGCGGTCGGCGGCAACCCATGGAATGCGGCGCGCGAGGCGCGGGTGCTGAAGCAGGCGCATTTGCCCGATCTTGGCTGGGCGGCTTTGCAAATGGGCGAGCTATTGGGGCAGGGTGCGTCGGGTGTGATCCACGCGGCGCATTGGCCGGCCGGCCCGCTCGGGCGGCGTGAATTGGCCGTCAAGGTTTTCAAAGGTGAGGTCACCAGCGATGGTTGGCCGCACAGCGAGTGGGCGGCCAGTTTGGAGGCGGGAGCGCACCCGCAGCTGATCTCGGCCAGCGCGCGCCTAACAGGCCATCCGCAGGGTGCCGAGGGTTTGCTGATGCCGCGCATTGGGTCCGAGTTCAGCACGCTCGCCGGCCCGCCCAGCCTGAGCAGCTGCACCCGCGACGTCTACCCGGACTCGACGCAGTTCAGTGCTGAGGTCTTGCAAGGCATGGCGCGCGGCGTGGTCGATGCCGCCCGTCATTTGCATGCACGGGGCATCTCGCATGGCGACCTCTATGCCCACAACTTGCTTTGGAACGGCCAGGGCGAGGCCTGGTTGGGTGACTTTGGGGCGGCCAGCCTGTTGCCGGATGAGCTTGGTCGGCCGCAGCGGCAGGCGTTCGAACGGCTCGAAGTCCTGGCCTTCGGCCATCTGCTGGAAGAGTGGCTGAGTCGTTGCCCGGATGCCGCGCCCGCGCTGCATCAGCTGCAAGCCGCTTGCGTGAACCCTGAGCCGGCAGCGCGGCCGCTGTTTGCGGAATTGGCACCCCGCCTTAACTGACCCCACCGCGCTCGCGCGCGATGACCACGGCATGCGTGCGGTTGCGCATCCAGCTTGTGGTTGACGTTGCGCAGGTGAAACTTGACCGTCGGCTCGGAGATTTGCAGGCTGTTGGCGATTTGCTTGTTCGGCATGCCGGCCGCCAGGCATTACAGGATTTGCAGCTCGCGCGGCGACAAGTTGCAGTCGCTGCGTGCGGTCGTCGGCGCGAAATTTTTCCAACAAGGCCATCAGCTGCGGGCCTTCTTCAAGATGGCTGGCGCGCAGACCCAACTCAGCCTTGCTCAAAAGCAGGTCGCTGAGCAGGCGCAACGCCTCAACCTCACGGCTGAGACGTTGCAAGGCCTGCGCCTGCAACAGGCCTAACTTGAGTTGACGTCGGCGCCGGCGGTCAGCGCATGCTCGATCGCACCGTCGGGGTCGCCCGCCTGCAAGAACCAGTCGGCCGCACGCTGGTGCAGGCCTGCCAGCCAATCGGGATAGTCATCGCGCAGCTTGCGCTGCAAAAGCCCGGCGAACAGCGGGTGGTGGCGCAACTCGGCGCCAGCCGCGTTGCAGATGCCGGGGCCGAGTTGTTTGATGAAGCTGGTGCACAGCAAAAAGGTCTTGATCTCCTCGGACTGATCCCAGCCCACCTCTTCGTACAAGCAGCGTCCTGTGTTGGCGGTCTGTTCGCAGAAGTTTCCGATCAAGCCGGGCTTGTCGCGCCCCCCCTTGAGCGCATCGAGCTGTAGATGATGGCGCTGGTTCAGGAACAGCTCGGCCTGCTGGAAGTCAAAACTCAACTCCGCCATGCCGATCAGCAAGAGCCGGCGCTGCGCCTTGAACTTGTACAGGCGCAGCAAAGGCGCGCATCCACCAAATTTGGTGCGGGCGCGCCCGCCAGGCTTTTGCCGCATAGGCGCTCGTGCAGGCACAGCATGGTGGTGGTCTTGCCGAACCCGGCCAGCGCAATCGCCCGCCGAGCCGATTTTTGGGGTGCGGCTAAGGCGTGAATGCCTGGAAACTGTCTACTTTTGCGGCGGGAATGGTGGACTTGCCGGCTTGTCCGGTCAGCTCACTCAAGCGTTGATGCGCGGCGCTGTCCCAGGCGATCGGCGACTGGTTCTTGGCCTGCAGATAGTGGTGGGTGAAGACGTCCAGATAGGCCTCCAGCGTTTGCGCCGCCAACTCCTCGCCGGCCAGACTCAGGCACAGCGAGGCCACCTCGCTGGTGCAGAAATGGTCATCGCGGCGCGAGCGCCGCAGCTTGTATTGCGAGATCTGCGCCAACTCCAAGCTGAGCACCGGCAGGTGGTCCAGGTAGGGGCTTTTGCGGAACATCTTGCGGGCCTCGCTCCAGGTCCCGTCCAGCAGGATGAAGAGCGGGCGTTTGGCCGCTGCGCCCTCGGCGGCTGCGGGCAACTGCAGGCTGCGCACGACCCGTTCGGGCGCCACAAACTCGCCCGGAAACACGATGAAGCCCTGCCACTGCGGGTCCTTCAGTAGCGTCAGCAAGGCGGGGTCGGTTTCGGTACGGGCCCAGCCGAAGGCAAAGGTGTCGGCCACCATATCGGCAATCAACCAGCCCGTGTTGCTGGGTTTGAGCGCTTCGATATCGGCCATCAAGAGGCAGAACCCCGGCTTGGTGGCGACCGCCGGGCGCAGCGCACACATGCAGTGGCTGACCGCCAAGCGGCAGCCTTCGCAGCGTTCGCGCTTGAAGCCGCCGCGGGCCAGAAAGGGCTTGCTGCTGCGCGCCAAACGGGCGCTGCGTAACTGGGAAACGGCATGAGGCATGGGCAATGAGCAGCAGTCGCGAGCGACGCAAACAGATGAAAGCGGCGCTAGTGTCGCATCGCCGTTTGGCGACGCGATACGGGAGGATTTTTCGCGGGTCTAGCCACGCTAGGATGGCGGCTTTGACGGGTTGACGCTGACGCTGGCGGTCTGGGCACTTGAACCGCCCGCACAACTGGCAGGCGCAGGAACTGTTTCAGGAGACGGCTCCTGGGCCCAGGCAGAGTAGATTTTCCAATTGTTCATCAAGGTATAGCCTGAATCATGAAGCCGATGCTAGAGCGCGATGGCGTGACACGCGAGATATTCGAGCGAGAGATTGCGCCCGTCTACCAGCCGGTGGTGATGCGCGGCTTGGTCAAGCACTGGCCGCTGGTGGCGCAGGGGCGTGCGGGTCTGCAATCCTGCTTGCACTACCTGATGAGCTTTGACAAAGGCGCAGCCGTTGACGCCGTGCTTGCCAAACCCGGGCCATCGCGCGCGTTCACTTACGGGCCGGCATTGGATGGGTTCAATTTCATACACGACAAGCGCCCCTATGCGGCCTTGTTCGAGCAGCTTTGGCGCTACAGCCACTTTGCCGAGCCACCACTTCTTGCCGCACAGAGCGCCTTGGTGCAGGATGCCATGCCCGGCCTTGAGCAGGCCAACGCATGCCCGCTGCTGAGCGGCGATGTGCTGCCGCGCATCTGGATCGGCAACCGGGCCACGGTGCCTGCTCACTTCGATGATTCCCACAACATTGCCTGCGTGGCCGCGGGGCAGCGCCGGTTCACGCTGCTGCCGCCGCAATGTGCGTCGCTGCTCTACTTGGGCCCCCCGGATTACGCACCGACGCCTGCGCCGATGTCCGTCGTGCCCGATCTGCTGAGGGCTGACCCGCAGCGCTTTCCCTTGCTGGCCGAGGCACTGGAACACGCCGTGGTGGCTGAACTTGGCCCGGGCGACGCGCTCTATATCCCGCCCTTGTGGTTCCATCAGGTCGAGGCGCTGGCGCCGCATCTGAATATTCTGATGAACTACTGGTGGCGGCCCGAGCCCGCGCCGCAGCGCCAGGACGACCTGCACATTGCCGCCATGCGCTTGGCCATGCTTGCATTTCGCCACCTGCCGGACCCTGAGCGCGAGGGCTGGCGTGCGCTACTTGGGCACTATGTGTTTGGGGCGCGGGATGAGGCGCTTGCGCACATTCCTGAAGGTCAGCGCCACATGCTTGGCGATGTGGACGCGGCCTTTGATGCGGCGATTCGCCAAGATATCGTTGACCGGATGAAGCCCTGAATTCAGCGTGGCGAACTTGCGGGCCTATTTGCTCGTTGACGGCGCGCCGTCGATCGCGGCGCAATGCGCCAAGGTGAGTGAAGCCACCTTCAAGCGCCCACCGTAGGCCGTGCTTGCCAGCATCAGCGCCGTCATCCAGCCGGCCGTGCCGCCGCCCACCACACAAATATGCCGAACCGGCGGCAGCGCGTCCGTGGCATCGCCTAGCGGGCGCGCGGCAAGGTGTTGATTGAAGACGGTGGCGGTGTCGGTCATGGGGCAGTTCGCAAGGTAAAAAGGGGAACGTGCTGCACACGCTCCCCTTTGATTTTCTATCTGCCTGGCATCAGCCCGGCCGCTCCTAAGGAGTCCGGACCTTCGTCAGGCACGCGGTCCTTCCGGACTCAATACTTGATGCGTGCGGTCAGATAGTACTGGCGACCGTTGGTGTAGATGGCGCGTGGCTGATCATCGGTGGCGTAGTACTTCAGCTTTGGATTGTTCAGGTTCTGTCCGTCGAGGCTGATGGCAAAGTTGCCGCTGATCTTGTAGCCCAAAGAAGCCGAAACCACGCCGCTGGCCTTCTGGAAGTAGTCGGTGCCGCGGTCGGTGCCAATGAAGATGTCATTGGCCCAGCCGTAGTTCAAACGCGCAGAGAACTTGTCGTCTTCGTAGAAGCCGCCCAGGTTGAGCGCATTCTTGACATTGCCGCGCAGCACGTGGCCGTCTTCGTCATGACCGTCCGAGAGGGTGTAGTTCGCGCTGACGCCAAAGTTGCCGGCGATAGGCGTTTCGCCCGCAAATTCCAGGCCCGTGACCGAAGCCTTCTTATTGGTCAGACCGGTGATGATGAATTGACGTTCCACCAATTTCTGGTCGCCGCCGGCAACGGTATTGCCGAGCAGGACCGGGAAGGTGGAGGTGAAGGTGCCATTGGTGATGTAGCTGCTCATCTCCATGTGGAAGGCGGCCACCGACACCAGAGCGCGAGGCGCGAAGTACCACTCGACGATGCCGTCGAAGTTGGTCGAGCGAATCGGCTTCAAGTCGGCGTTGCCTGCCGACCCGCTGCCCACGGCGATATTGTCCAGGTACATGCCGGTCGTGTTCAGCGATGTGAAGGCAGACAAGGCCGTGTAGTCAGCGCGGGTCCTCGTGCGGCTCAAAGCCAGACGGGCGACCACGTTCTTCGTCACATCCATGCGCACGCTGGCGCTGGGCAGCAGGTCGGTGTAGGTCTTTTCGCTGCTGGTCTCGGTGAAATTGCCGAACAAGGACGCCACGTCCGGCTTCTCGCCCGGTTGACTGGGTCGGAACGAGCCCGAAGTCTGCTTGGTGCGAACCACGCGCAAACCGACGTTACCGGTCCAGTGATCACCTTCCAAGCCACCTTGCAGATAGGCTGCGGACGTGCTTTCCTTCACGCTGTATTCGCCACCGTCATTCGGGGAGCGGCGGGCAACGGGATCGCGGTTGGTGAACCTGGCGTTGTAGGCCGCCAGCGCATCAGCCGGGATGAAGCCGACATTGGTTGGGAAACCGCTACCCAGCCCGCTGCCAAAGTTGCCCGGATAGGACGAGCTGAGGGCGGGGACGTTGGTGTAGGGGGAGTTGGCAGGATCGTCCTTGCCATTCGCGTCGGCACAGGCACTGGGCTGACTCCAGGTAA
>NZ_JANNMI010000480.1:0-17428 GCF_031397715.1 Roseateles sp. | reverse complement strand
CCGGCGAACTCGCGTTCACCGATCTCTTCATAACTGAGCAAAATTACGGCGTGGTGGCGGGCGTCGCTGAGGATCTGCTTGTAGCGCGCGTAGATGGCGTCTCGCCCACCTTCCAGCACCTGCATGAAGATGCCGTCGGTGTAGCAGAGCAGGCCGGTGATGCCTTCGGCCGGGTTGTGGGCACGTGACTGCTTCAAAATCAGGCTGAGTTCCTGATCACTCATCGGGGCGTTGGCGCGGCTGGCGTACATCAGGCGAACGAGCATGGGAATGTCTCCTTGAGAGAAAAGAGGTTTGCGCGAGCTTTTTAAGGCTTGATCAGTGACAGGAACTCGCGCCGCAGATTGGGGTCCTTCAAGAAGGCGCCGCGCATCACGCTATTGGTCATCTTGGACTGGTTGTCCTTGACGCCGCGCCAGTGCATGCAGAAATGGTCGGCCTCCATCACGATGGCGAGGCCATCCGGTTGCACCCGCTCTTGCAGCTCATTGGCCAGCATGGTGACGGCTTCTTCCTGAATCTGCGGCCGGCTCATGATCCAGTCGCAGATGCGCGCGTATTTGGACAGCCCGATCAGATTGGAATGCTCGTTAGGCAGCAGGCCGATCCAGACCTTGCCCATGATCGGGCAAAGGTGGTGCGAGCAGGCGCTGCGCACGGTGATGGGGCCGACGATCATCAATTCATTCAGCCGCGTCACATTCGGGAACTCGGTCACCGCCGGCATAGCCTGGTAGCGGCCCTTGAAGATCTCCTGCATGAACATCTTGGCCACGCGTTTGGCGGTGTCTTGGGTGTTGTGATCGCTGTCGGTATCGATCACCAAGGCCCGCAAGACACCCTGCATCTGCGCCTGCACCTCGGCCTGCAGCTGCGCAAGCTCGCCGGGCTCAATGAAGTCGGCAATATTGTCATTGGCATGGTGGCGGCAGCCGGCGCCGACCAAGCGCATGCGCACTCGCTCGGATGCGGGCAGGGCCGCCAGTTGATTGGCGTCTAGGCTTACTTTTGTGGACGAATCGCCGCTCATGAATCACTCTCGCTATGGCTGGAGCGAGCATTGTGAACGGATTGCAAAGCCCGCGCACTGCCGGGTCTTGCCTTACGCGCCAGCCGGGCCCAAGAGTTGGCGCTGACCTACACTGACCGCGTGACCGAAAAGAAAATATCTCTCCCGCTGCTTTCTCCGCCGCTGCAGCGCCTGATGCTGCAGGTGGCCGACGCCGTGCAGGCGGTGCGCTCGGGGCGCTCGCTGACCGAAGTTTTGGCCGCCTGCCCGGCCGATTTGCGCCCCGGCACCCAGGCCTTGAGCTTTTATGTCCTGCGCTTGCTCGGCAGCGCCGAGGCCGCCCGCGCCTTGCTGGCACCCAAAACCCCGCCGCCCAAGATCGACAGCTTGCTGGTCAGTGCCTTGGCGCTGTTATGGCCCTGCGCGCCGGGCGTGCAGCCGCTGTACACCGATCACACCGTGGTGGATCAGGTCGTCAGCGCGGCGCGCAAACGAACGCCGGCCAGCGCCGGCTTCGTCAATGCGGTGTTGCGGCGTTTCTTGCGCGAACGCGCCGCCATCGTGCAGGCGGCGCAAGCCTCGGAGGCGGCCGCGTTCAATCACCCGCAATGGTGGATAGACCGGGTGCGCGCCGACTGGCCCGACCATTGGCAGGCGATTCTGCAGGCCAATAACCAGCATCCGCCGATGACGCTGCGCGTCAACGCCCGGCGCGGTGATGTTCTGACCAGCACCGAGGCTTATCTGGCCAGGCTGACCGCCGCCGGCATTGCCGCGGCGGCCGTGGGCCCGCTGGCTCCCCAGGCGCTGCGGCTGGAGCGGGCCTCAGCGGTCGGCTTGTTGCCGGGTTTTGCCGCTGGCGATGTGTCGGTGCAGGATGCCGCGGCGCAGTTGGCGGCGCCCTTGGTGGTCAGCGCTGTGGCGGGTTTGCCTGCCCTGCCGCCCGGCGCGCGCGTGCTCGACGCCTGCGCGGCGCCCGGCGGCAAGACCGCTCACTTGCTTGAATTGGCCGACCTGGATCTGCTGGCCCTGGACAGCGACGCCGGCCGGCTGACGCGTGTGCGGGAGAACCTCAACCGTCTCGGCGTTCAGGCACAGACGCTGGCCGCCGACGCCCGCCAAACCGATGGCGACGGCGCCTGGTGGGACGGCCGGCAGTTTGATGCCATCTTGCTGGACGCGCCCTGCAGCGCCTCCGGCATCGTGCGGCGCCACCCGGATGTGCGCTGGCTGCGGCGCGCCAGCGATATCGGCCAGTTGGCCGCCATTCAGGCCGAGTTGCTGGATGCGCTTTGGCCGACGCTGAAGCCCGGCGGGCGACTGGTTTATGTCACCTGTTCGATCTTCAAGGCCGAGGGCGAGCAGCAGGTGTATGCATTTTTGCAACGCCAGAGCGACGCTAAACAGCTGGAAATTGCCGGGCTGACCGGGCATCTGCTTGCGCTCGCTCACAATGGCGAGGCAGCAAGTACGACAGCCTCGGTTTTGGACGGCTTCTACTACGCGCTGCTGATCAAAGACCTCTGACCCCATGTCGTGCCGCCTCTGCTTGCTATGGGCGCTCAACAGCAAAGATTCGATCCGACCTTGACTTCGCCCGCCCCTCCTGCCGCCACGACAAGCCGCCTCATGCAAAGTGGCCGGCCGGCCAACTCGCTGGCGCGCAGCCACTGGCATTGGCTCGCCGCGCTGCTGTTGGCGGCCGTGCTGGGTTTGTTCACCAACAGCGCCCGGGCCGACGGGATTGAACTCAGCCAATTGAGCACTCAGCGCACCGAAGAGGGCTTGGAGCTGAGTTTCAGCACCCGTTTTGAGTTGACGCGTGTGGCCGAGGACGCGTTGATGAAGGGCGTGCCGATCTACTTTTTGGCCGAGGCCAATGTCCTGCGCAACCGCTGGTATTGGCGTGATGCCCGAGTTGCCCGCGCCAGCCGTACTTGGCGGCTCGCTTGGCAGCCCTTGACGCGGCAATTCAAGGTCAGCACCGGCGGGCTCAATCAAAGTTATTCAACCCTCTCCGATGCCTTGCTGTCCTTGCGGGGTGCGTCGGGCTGGCGCATCGCCGACAACCGTGAACTGGAAGACGAGGGTCGCTTTTATCTGGAATTCAGCTACCGGCTGGACACCAGCCAGCTGCCCAGGCCGATGCAAATCGGTTTGGGCTCACCGCAGGGCTGGGGCATGAGTATTGAGCGCAACTTCAGTCTGGCCGCCGATTTCAGCAGCAGCGTCGTCGCGCCATGAAAACCGGCTTCGAGGGCGTCGCTTGAGTCGAAAGGCGCGCTGGGCCTGGGTCATCTCGACGGTGATCGTGACGGGCGTCTGCGGGGTTCTGGCCTTTCTGCTCTCGATCGGCGGCAGCGCGCGGCCGGGCTTCTTCGAGCGTCACTATGTTTGGCTGTTTTGGCTCAACGCGACGGTAGCCGGCCTGCTGGTACTGGTCATCGGCGCGGCTGCGGTGCGCTTGGTGCTGCGGGTGCGCAGCGGCAAGTTCGGCAGCCGCTTGCTGCTCAAACTGGCCGGCATCTTCGCGCTGGTGGGGGTGGTGCCCGGCGTGATGATTTACGGCGTGTCTTATCAATTCGTCAACCGCAGCATCGAGAGCTGGTTTGACGTGCAACTGGCCAGCGCGCTGGAGGCTGGGCTGAATCTGGGCCGCGCCACCCTGGACGGGCTGGTCAGCGACCTGTCGGTCAAAACCTTGAGCGAGGCCGGGCGGCTGTCTGAGAGCAGCGGTATGCCGCAACCATTGGCCCTGGAGCGCCTGCGTGTGCAGCTCGGCGCCAGGACGGTGGACTTGGTGGGCGGCCACGGGCAAATTCTGATGTCCTCCGGCGGCGACACCAGCTCGCTGACGGCCACCCGGCCCTCGGACGCGATGCTGCGGCAGGCCCGCGCGGCCAATGTCGCCAGCCAACTGGAAGGCTTGGAAGACGAGGCACTGGCGCTGCAAGGGCAGGCGCGTATTCGTGCCCTGGCCTTGCTGCCCAACTCCGACCTGCGGCTAGGCTTAGGCACCAGCAACGGCCTGTTCGGCGAGCGCTTCTTGATGGTGGTGCAGCGGGTGCCGGCGTCGGTGGTCTCGAATGCCTTGGCGGTGCAGGCGGCCAGCGGTGAATACCAGCAGCGCGCCTTGGAGCGCGATGGCCTGCGCCGTATGTATCTCGGCACACTGACCTTGGTGTTGATTTTGGCGGTGTTCGCGGCACTGCTGCTGGCCGTCACCTTGGGCAATCAGTTGGCCCGCCCATTGTTGCTGTTGGCCGACGGCGTGCGCCAAGTGGCGCAGGGTGACCTGAGTCGCAAGCCCATGCTGGCCTCGCGCGACGAACTGGGTGGCCTGACCCGCTCATTTGCCGAGATGACCGAGCAGCTCTCCGATGCCCGCGCCATGGTGGGCCGCAGCGTGGCCGAGCTGGAGAGCGCGCGCACCCATCTGCAAACCATTCTGGACAACCTCACAGCCGGCGTGATCGTGTTTGACGCGCAAGCGCGGATCGAGACCGTCAACCCCGGGGCGGTGCGCATTCTGCAGTTGCCGGCCGAAGACCTGCGCGGCACCAGGCTGGACGAGTTGCCGCAGCTGCGGCCCTTTGTTGACGAAATCATGCAACGCTTTGAGCAAACCAGCCCGACCAGACTCAGCGGCGCGAACACCTCAAATGGCGTGGAAACCGAGCATTGGCAAGATGCCTTTGAGCTGCAACTGGAAGCCGGCAAAGACGTGCTCACGCTGCTCGTGCGCGGTGCCAAGCTGCCGCAGAATGCCCGGCTGATGGTGTTTGACGACATCTCCGAGGTGGTTTCCGCGCAGCGCTCAGCGGCCTGGAGCGAGGTGGCGCGCCGCCTCGCTCATGAGATCAAAAACCCCTTGACGCCGATCCAGCTGTCGGCCGAGCGCTTGCAACACAAGCTGGAGGCCAAGCTCGAAGGTGCCGATCAGGCGATGCTGGTCAGGTCGGTCGCCACCATCGTCAACCAAGTGCAGTCGATGAAGCAGTTGGTCAACGAGTTCCGCGACTATGCGCGGCTGCCTTCGGCGCAACTGAAAGTCCTGGACCTCAACGCCTTGGTCAGCGAGGTGCTGACGCTGTATGCCGAGGCGCAAGAATCCGGTCGTCTGCAAGCCGAGTTGGCGCCCGACGCCTGCCCGATGAAGGGTGACGCGACCCAATTGCGCCAAGTCATTCACAACCTGGTGCAGAACGCGTTGGACGCGGTGCAAGAGCGGCCCGACGGCCAAGTGATGGTGCGCACGGCACAAGTTTTCACAGAAAGCGGTGAAGCGCGCGTGTTGCGGCTTTACATCACCGACAATGGGCCTGGATTCGCAGAGAAAGTGCTCAAAAGGGCTTTCGAGCCCTACGTCACCACCAAGGCCAAGGGAACGGGTTTGGGCTTGGCGGTAGTAAAGAAGATTGCCGATGAACATGGCGCGCGCATCCGCCTGAATAATCTTCACGCGGCGGGAGATGAAACCCAGCCCGTCTTGGGTGCGCAAGTTTCGATATCATTTTCAAAATTTTCAACTGCAGCGGTCGACGCCGGCACTGCAGGCAAGCCGGCGTGAACTAGGACTCCATGGCAACAATTCTTGTAGTTGACGACGAATTGGGCATTCGTGCCCTGTTGTCGGAAATCCTCAGTGATGAGGGTCACACGATAGAGATGGCTGAGAACGCTGCGCAGGCTCGCGCCGTGCGTGAGCGCATGCGGCCGGATCTGGTGTTGCTCGATATCTGGATGCCCGACGTGGATGGCATCACCTTGCTGAAGGAATGGGGCGGTGCTGGTTTACTGACCATGCCTGTCATCATGATGAGCGGCCATGGCACGATTGACACGGCGGTCGAAGCGACCAAGTTCGGTGCCATCGCTTTCCTGGAGAAGCCGATCACGCTGCAAAAGCTGCTGCGTGCTGTGGAGCAGTCCTTGGTCAAAGTGGCGCCGCGTCCCGCGCCGCCGGCGGGCGTGTCGACCTATCTGCGCAGCGAAATGCCGGTTCAATATGTGAGCCCGAACATCGGCATGCTGCCGCAGTCGGTGCAGCCGGCGTTGGGGCTGGCGTCGGAGCAGAGCTTCGAACTGGATCGTCCCCTGCGTGAAGCGCGTGACGCTTTCGAGAAAAGCTACTTTGAATTCCACCTATCGAAAGAGAACGGTTCGATGACGCGCGTCGCCGAAAAGACCGGGCTTGAGCGCACGCATTTGTATCGAAAGCTGAAGCAATTGGGTGTTGATCTCAGTCGAAACAAGCGCGGCAGCGGAATCTAATGCTATAGTCGCGGTCTTCGCTGAACTGACGCAGATTTTTTGCTTCAAACAGTGTTGAAAAGATAACGGTAAATAGATAAGGCCTGGTAGCTCAGTCGGTAGAGCAGCGGATTGAAAATCCGCGTGTCGGTGGTTCGATTCCGCCCCAGGCCACCAAACGAAATTGGCTCCCCATGTGGGAGCCATTTTTGTTTGGGGGTTTGACGGGCGGATGAGAACCACCGAAGTGGTTCGCTCTGTGACAGCCGGTGGCTGTCACAGGACATCGCACAGCGATGGTCCGCAGTGCCCGGGAGGGCACGGAGGATGACTGATCGGCCTGAGCCGAGCAGGCACATTCCGCCGGTGGTGGCGTGGTTACACTGCATCGCGCTGTAAGCACTTAGGCGAGAGCCCCGCACAGGAAACTGATCGGGGCTTTTCTACAATTCGAATCAATATCTACAAAAAACTTAATCGCCGGGTTTGATCGAGTTGGAACCGTCAAATTTGTGGTGTACAAAGTGACAATATAGAAGGTTGGGCCAGTCCTTGAACTTTGGCCGTCCGAAAAGCACGTGGAGAACTCAATGAGTCAGCAAAAGCGCCAGATCGCAGCGAAGCAAGCAAGTGCCCCTCAGCAAACAAAGAAGACTTCGAAGCGCCCGAGTCGCGCCGAGCAGCATGAGAAATTTTTTGGTCTTCAATTCGTTGTCCCCGTAGTCCAAGAGGGTGAGTACTTCCAGCAAGTGAATGGTTACGGCGACCAACGATTTTCCGAAGCCACGATTTACGTAGGAGCCTAGATGCCGGCCTGGGGAGAAGTACTACAAGAAATTGGTCAAATAGAGAATGGTGGCGATCCAAATGCATTGGATACGGTGCGAAGGCGCTATCTAGCCCAACTCAGCGCAAAGACTGGGCGCACGACGATCGTCTATTACTCTGCCTGGGTCTCGACACAGCAGAATAGTCCGCTTTACAGCATCAACGATGATGACAAAGTCGGGTTCATGCAGGCATGCCACAAGGTGGAAAAGGGCGCAGGACTTGACTTGATACTGCACACGCCGGGCGGTTCAGTCTCTGCAGCCGAGTCGATCGTTGACTACCTAAAGAAGATCTATCTGGGCGACATCCGCGTAATCGTCCCTCAGATCGCCATGTCGGCGGGGACCATGATTGCCTGCGCTGCGCGCAGCATCGTCATGGGCAAGCAGTCCAATCTCGGGCCAATCGATCCTCATGTAAACGGATTGCCGGCATACGGAGTCATTGACGAATTCGAAAGAGCAGTAAGAGAATCGACTCATAGTCCTGGTGCCGCTCGCATGTGGCAGACCATCATCGGGAAGTATCACCCGACATTCCTTTCTAGCTGCGAACATGCCATCGAACTCTCCAAGGAGATTGTGAAGCGCTGGTTGGAGGAGGAGATGTTCGCAGCCGAGCCCAAAAGGAAGAGCATGGCCAACAAGGTCGTAGCCGCGCTTTCTAGCCGAGACCACAATCGAGAGCATGGGCGGCACATTCATGCTGAGCGCTGTATCGAAATAGGACTGAAAGTTGAGGCCCTTGAGGCTGATCCAGTATTGCAAGATTTGGTGCTGACCGTTCACCACGCCTGCACGCATACGCTGACTTTCGGCAACGTTGCCAAGTTGATTGAAAACCATCTTGGGGCAACCTACATTCGGCGAGTTGGTGTTCCACACTAGCGTAAAGGTTGAACGCGTTCCCCAACTCGCTGCCGAACATAGTGCTCGGTCATCTCTCGATTGCGATGCCCAAGCAGCTTTTGCGAATGCGCCAGGTCGCCCGTATCGGTCGCAGCCTTGGCCCGCAAATCCCGAAACTGAAACGACACTCCGGCCGCCTTCTTGGCCTCGTCAAAGCGCGAACGCCATACAAAAAAGGTGGCCAGCGGGCTTGCCGTCATCGTCCTATATCAACCAGGACCTTAAACGTACGCGCGGCCGGCTGCGGCCTGTCAACAGCGCCTGAAGTTCGGCAAAGGTTCGGTGCTCAAAACCGAGGGCATTGGCCTCATGCTTGGCGCCAATGCCAATGCCAGGGCCGGCCCTCAGGCCATGATGTTCGCCCCGCCGTCGATATAGACCGTGTTGCCCGAGATGTGGCGCGCATAGCGCGTCGCCATATAGGCGCAGGCATAGCCGACGTCCATGATGTCGATCAACTCGCCCAGCGGCGCGCGCTGCTCGGTGTCATGCAGCAAAGCCTCAAAGTCCTTCAGCCCTGAGGCGGCGCGGGTCTTCAGCGGGCCGGGCGAGATGGCGTGCACGCGAATGCCTTGGTGGCCCAGTTCAAAAGCCAGGTAGCGGCAAGCGGCCTCCAGCGCGGCCTTGACCGGGCCCATCACGTTGTAGTTCGGCACCACCTTGTTGGCGCCGTGATAGCTCATCGCAAACATCGAGCCGCCGTCCGTCATCAAGGGTGCGGCCAGCTTGGCCATGCGGATGAAGGAATGGCAGGACACATCCATTGCCTTGGCGAAGCCTTCGGCCGAGCAACTCAGCAAGCCGCCTTGCAGATCGTCCTTGGGGGCAAAAGCGATTGAGTGCAGGACGATGTCGAGCTGACCCCAGCGCGCGGCTATCTGCTCGAACACCGCCTCCATTTGCCCCGGCTGCGTCACGTCCAGCGGCAAACACAGCGGCGCGTCGATGGCGCGTGCCAAGGGCTCGACATGGGGGCGGGCTTTTTCGTTCAAAAAGGTCACGGCGACTTCGGCGCCCAGCTCCTTGAACGCTTGGGCACAACCCCAGGCGATCGAAGCCTCATTGGCGATGCCCACCACCAAGGCCTTTTTGCCGGCCAGCGGTTGGTTGACGCCGGCGTGTTCATGCGTGCTGTTCATGGCGGGTGCTGTCCTCTTGCTGGTTGAGCAGCGCCAGGCAGTGGCGCGCGATGGTGAGTTCTTCGTTGGTGGGGATCACCCACGCGGCGCAACGGCTGCCGGGTCGGCTGATGCGGGGGCCGCCGGCCAGATTGGCGGCCTCGTCCAGCTCGACGCCGAGCCAGGCGGCAGCGCGGCAGATGGCCGCGCGCACCGGCACACTGTGCTCGCCGATGCCGGCCGTGAAGACGATGGCGTCCAGCCCGCCCAACGCGGCAGCCAGCGAGCCTAACTCCCGGCCGATGCGGTAGACAAACAGCTCGATCGCCTCGATCGCGCGCGGGTCTTGGCTCTCGCTCAGGGGGCGCATATCGCTGGAAATGCCGGACACGCCCAGCAGCCCCGATTCCTTGTACAGCAGCCGCTCCAGCGCACGCGCATCCATCTTCAGCTCGTCCATCAGGTAGAGCAGCACGCCGGGGTCCAGGCTGCCGCAGCGGCTGCCCATCATCAGGCCGTCCACGGCGGTGAAGCCCATCGAGCTGGCGATGCTCTTACCCCTCAGCAGCGCGCACATGCTGGCGCCATTGCCCAGATGCAGCGCGACGGTTTTGCCGGCAGCGGCTTGGGCGTCGTAGTCGGGCAGCGCGCGCGCAATGAACTCATAGCTCAGGCCGTGAAAGCCATAACGCCGCACACCCCGGTCAGTGATGTGTCGAGGCAGCGCAAAAGCTTGCGACACCGCCGGCGCCGTGCGGTGAAAAGCGGTGTCGAAGCAGGCCACTTGCGGCAGACCCGGCAGACGCTGCGCGATCAGGCGAATCGCCAGCAAGTTGTGCGGCTGGTGCAGCGGCGCCAGCGCTACCAAGCTCTGCAAATAACTGAGCAGATCAGCGCTTACAAACTCAGGCGCGGCATGCATCAGGCCGCCATGCACGACCCGGTGCCCGACGCCGATCAAGCGCATGCCGCCGCCGTTGTGCTCGCGCAGCCATTCAGCAAGGTAGTCGATCGCGCCGCTGTGTCCCAAGGGGCCCGGCGCGGGTGCGGGGGCCGGGCCGGGCCAGCGCTGCTCGCCGAGCGACTCGCCGCGCGCATTCTTGGCCCAAAAATGCGCGGCCGCCCCCAGCTCCTCGATGCCGCCGTTGGCGAGCAGATGCAGCTGCCCCTCATCAGTCACCCGGTAGACGCTGAACTTCAGGCTCGACGAGCCGGCATTCAGCACCAACAGCGCATCGTGGCTGCTGCCGTGCGGCAGGCTCATGGGGCCGCCTTGGCTGGCAAGCCGGGCAGGCTTGGTTGCGTTTGCTGAGCCTGCAGCGCCTTGTTATGCCGCGCCAGCAGCACCGCCACCGCGCAGGAGGCCAGCCGAGTCAGCAGCGAGTCGGCGCGGCTGGTCAGGATGATGGGCACGCGGGCGCCCAGCACGATGCCGGCGGCGTCGGATTCGGCCAGGAAGGACAGGCTCTTGGCCAGCATATTGCCGGCGTCCAGATTGGGCACGACCAAGATGTCGGCATTGCCGGCGACCGGGCCACCGATGTTTTTGATAGCGGCGGCCTCGGGGCTGATCGCGTTGTCCAGCGCCAACGGGCCGTCGAGCAGGCCGCCGGTGATCTGGCCACGATCGGCCATCTTGCACAGGGCGGCCGCTTCGATGGTGGAGGGCACATTCGGGTTGACGGTTTCCATGGCCGACAGAATCGCCACCTTGGGGCAGGCAATGCCCAGCGCATGGGCCAACTCGATCGCGTTTTGCACGATGTGGACCTTGTCTTGCAAGCTGGGCGCGATATTGATGGCCGCATCGGTGATGAACAAGGCGCTGGCGTGGCGCGGCACATCCATCACGAAACAATGACTGATGCGCCGCTCGGTGCGCAGGCCGCTGTCGCGCTTGACGACGGCGGCCATCAGTTCGTCGGTGTGCAAGCTGCCCTTCATCAACAGCTCGGCGCGGCCGTCCCGCACCAAGGCCACGGCCAGCTCGGCGGCCGCGTGGCTGAACGGCGCGTCAACGATCTCGTAAGGCGAGATGTCCAGCTCGGCGGCGCGGGCGGCCGCTTCAATGCGGTCGCGCGGCCCGACCAGGATGGGCGTTATCAGCCCGAGCTTGGCCGCGTCGATGGCGCCGGCCAAAGAGGCGGCATCAACCGGATGGGCGACGGCCGTCAGCGCCGGCGGCAGGTCTTTGACGGCTGCAATCAGGCGCTCGTATTTCTCGCCTGGCTTGATTTCACTCATGCGCTGGTGCTCCAGTGTTTGGGGTGGCTTCGGCCGCGATCGGCTCCAAGTGCACCTGCAAGGCCTGCGCCAGCTGCGCCAAACGCTGCGCATGGGCGTCGCTGAGCGCGCCTTGGGCGCGGGCAATCTTGCCCACCAGCGCAAAAGCGCTGCGCGCCTGAGCCGGGTCCGGCAGCATCTGCGGCAGCGCCGCCAGCGCACGCGCGCGGTCCAGCAGCAGGGCGCGGTGCTGGGTTTTGGCCGAGCGTTTCAGGTCGGCCAAGGTCAGTGTGGTCTCGCCGGCGGCATGGGCTTCTTGCAAGAGCAGCTGCAGCATGCGCAGCGGGCGCTCGTCCAGCCCTGAGCCGTCCGAGGCGACATGAATCAACATGCGCATGCCGGCATCCAGCGCGCTACCTTGCTCGATGCAGGCCTCATCGGCTGCGTGCGTGTGCGCGGGGACGGCGGCCCGCTCGGGCGCCGGCGCAGCGGCCGGCAGGGCGGCGCTCAGCAGTGGCGAGTTGTAGATATTCAAAAACAGCTGCTCCTGCGCGGCATCGCGCGCGTCGCGGTAGCTGTTGAGCGTCTGCTCGATCCAGGCCGAGCCGGCTTGTTCGGCCCGCACAAAGGGGTTGTCGGGGGCAACCGGCCGGCGCTGCTGGCGCACGGCGTTAGCAATCGACTTGACCGGCCACAGCGCCGGGTTTTTGTCCGACACCAGCCAGCGCTCCATGCGCGCCGGGTTGAGCTTGCGGGCCAGCTTGGCGCTGGGCTCATTGGCCAGCACCTTGACCACCGGCGAGAGGAATTTATCGTAATTGGCCTGGTTGATTTCGGCCACGCGGCGCGCCATGTCAAAGGCCTGTTCATCGTCCCGGCCATCATCCAGCGCCAGAATGTCGCTGACCTCGCGCGGGTGGAAGGTCGACAGATAGCGCCCGTCGGTCAGCTCCAAGTGGCTCATCTCCGGCGCCGTGTCTTCAATCGTCATTTCATACAAGCCCGGCGGCAGCATATCGATCAGGTCAAGCGCGGCGGCAATCTCGGTGGTTTCCTTTTTGGCCACGCCGGAAGAAACAAAAATGCCCAGATGGCCGACCTTCTCATGCAGGCAGTAGACGATGGTCTGCTCATGGGCGCGGATCTCGCTGGTGTTGGCGTAGAGATCGGCGATCCAATTCAGCGCCTGCTGCGGCGGCGTGATGTTGTCGCCCCAGGAGGCGAACACGATGATGGGCGCGCGGATCTTGCGCAGGTCGATCTGCAGCGCGCCGTCGGCGGTCTGCACGCCACCGCGCGCCAGCCGGTTGCCGACGAACAGGTTCTGCACGATCCAGTCCATCTCGGCCTTGTTCATCAGGTAATGCCCACCCCACCAGCGCTCGAAGTCCAGGAAGCGCTCGCGTTCGGTGTCGACCTGCGCGTACAAGTTGTAGAGTTTGCCCCAGTGGGTATTGGCCGGGTTGAGCTTCTCGAAGTTGCTGACCAGATGCGCGCCGTCGAACTTGCCGTTGCCCAGATCGCCGGTCAGCGAGGCCACCCAGGAGCCGCCCATCAGCCCGCCCGCATAGCGCATCGGATGCTTGCCCTCGACGCCGGCCCAGTAAGACACCGGCGCGCCGGCCAGCAAAATCGGCCCGACCGCCTCGGGCTGTGCGGCCGCCAGCAGCAGCAAGGCCCAGCCGCCCTGGCAGTTGCCGATCACAAAAGGCTTGTTGTCAGCACCCGGATGCAGGGCGGCGACATGTTGCAGAAACTTCAGCTCGGCGCGCGCCACCGCTTCGATGGTCTGGCCCGGCATTGGCTCGGGGAAGAAGCTGAAAAAGTAGCAGGGGTGGCCGGCCTGCAGCGCAATGCCTATTTCGCTGTCGGGCTTGAAGCCGCCGATGCCGGGGCCGTGGCCGGCGCGCGGGTCGATAACCACGAACGGGCGTTTGGCCGGGTCGGTTGGCAGCTCGGGTGGCGGCGTGATGCGCACCAGTGCGTAGTTGGCGGGCAAGTCGAAAGCGCGCGCGTCCAGGATGGTTTCGAAGTCGAACACCAGCACCGGCGGCTTGCCCGACTTGGCATGCTCGGCGTAGAGATTGCCGCGTTCGCGCAGCACGTCCAGCGTCAGCACCGAGCGCTGCCAAGCGTCTATCCAATAACTGAGCACCTGTTTGCCCGGCAGCTGATCGCTCCAGCTGGCGTGGGTGGACTGCAGAAAAGATTGATTGAACATCGGTTTTCCAGTGGCGCTGCCACGTTGAAGATGAGTTCTGTTTGATCAATTGTGCAGCGCAGCAATTGCATCATCAATCTTTTTTGTTGCGTCTATGTGTCGGCGCGCGGCTGCTTGAGCATTAAAACCAGCAGCGTCAGCGCGCACAAGCCGGCGCCCGCATAAAAGGTGGCCTCGGCGCCCCAGCCGTCCCACAGCAGGCCGGCCAAGGCGCTGGCCAGCAGCATGGCGACACCGCTGAGCAGGTTGAAAAAGCCATAAGCCGTGCCGCGCAAATGGGCCGGGGCGGTGTCAGCCACCATGGTGGCCAGCAGGCCTTGCGTGAGCCCCATGTGCACGCCCCAGAGCAGCACGCCGCCGAGCAGCGCCGCCAGGCTTGTGCTGCTGGCCAAGAGCAAATCAGCGGCCAGCAAGACCAACAGCCCAAGCGCCAGCAGCGACTTGTGACTGACGCGATCCGACAGCTTGCCAAACGGGTAAGCGCTGGCCGCATAGACCAAATTCATCGCCACCATCACCAACGGAATCAAGGCCAGCGACAGGCCGCTCTGCTGCGCCCGCAGGACCAAAAAGGCCTCACTGAAGCGTGCCAAGGTGAACAGCCCGCCGATCAGCACCACCCACCAATAGGCCGGCGAGAGCTGGCGCAGATTGGCGCGGCTGATCGGGTTGTGGCGCTTCTCGGTCGAACTGGCCTTGGGTTCACGCACACCAAAAGCCAGCAAGGCGACCGCCATAACCCCAGGAATCACTGCCACCCAGAACACCGCGCGGAAGTCATTCGCCCACAGCAGCATCAAGCCTACCGCCAGCAGCGGCCCCAGCACCGCGCCGATCGAGTCGAGTGATTGGCGCAGGCCAAAAGCCGCACCGCGCTGCTCCGGCGGCGCCAGATCGGCCACCAGCGCGTCGCGCGGCGCACCGCGTATGCCTTTGCCGACCCGGTCGGTCAAGCGCGCTGCGACGACCCAACCGATGCCACCGGCCAGCGCAAAGACGGGTTTCGTCGCCGCGCCCAGGCCGTAGCCGAGTAACGCCAAGCCTTTGCGGCGCCCGAGGTAGTCACTCAAAGCGCCGGAGAAGACCTTGACGATCAAGGCCGTGGCCTCGGCCGCGCCTTCGATCAGACCGACCGTGAGGGCCGAAGCGCCCAGCGTGCCGACCATGAACAGCGGCAGCAGGCTGTGCACCATCTCGGACGACACATCCATCAAGAGGCTGACGAAGCCCAGCATCCAGATGGCGGCGGGGAGCTTGGGTTTGGCTTGCTTGGCTGTGGTCATGAATTTGCTTTCGGCTGGGATAGTAGCAAGCCGGCCGGTCTAACTCTTGCCGTCACTCCGCAACTGCAGCCCCAGCAGCTTGAGCATGCCCGCATGGTTGAGCCAGCCGCGCATCGCGGGCCTGCAGCCAGTCGATGCGGGCATTGCTCGGACAACTGTTCGGCTTGACGGGCAGCTCGGGCCGTTGCAGCAGCGCCGCGGCGGCGGCCTTGTCGACTTCGATCGGCAGCATCTTGCCCTCGCGCACCCGCGCGCCACTGGCCGAATCGAGCGCGCAGGTGGGCTCGTCGGCCAGGCCGAGTCGCGTCAACAAGGCCTCGGCCTGCACCACGTCGCTGTGTGCTAACTCCGGATCAAGGCTGACCAGCCGGCCTGTTGTTTTGTGATTTTCAAATTTTGTCCCCGCACGCTCAGGGGAGGCGCCCGGCAATATACCCAGGACAGTGCCATCGGCGCAGTGTGAGTCGTCATGGCGCCAGCCCAAGCGGCGTCGCTGGGTCCTGAAAAAAGCCCGCTTGAAGCGGGCTGGTTCTGTACGGATTAGGTGGCCAAATTTTCGTTGTCGTTGTCGTTGTCGTTGTCGTCGTCGTCTGCGGCAGCCAGCACTTCGCCTGGTGTGCGGTGGCTGCGCGGTTCATGTTTTTCGAGTGCGCCGGCGACGGCGCGTTTGAGCTTGCGCATGGCGCCGTCGATGGCTTGGTGGGCGCTGCCGGCGTTCACCTTGACGATCACCGGCTCCAATCCGGTCAGGCGGGCTTCGAGTGTGCAGTGGATGTCGTTGTCGGCCGTTTTGGCATGGCCGTTGACGTCGCTGAGATGGGCCTCGACCCGGGTGATGCGCTCGCCGAAGCGGTCGAGGGCATCTTTGGCGACGCTCTTCAAGTGGTCGGCCATGTGCTGGCTGGCTTCAATATTCGAATCGGTTTGGAGCAGAACTTGCATAGGTGCCTAGCTTTCTTTCTGGTGAACGAACAAAGCATGGTCTTCACTGTAAAGCAATTGCTACATGGAGCCGACTCGCAGAATTCCAAGGGCAGTACGCGCGCCTGCATGATGGCCTGCACTGGAGACCGCCCGGCGCAGCGGCGTTCGTGAGGCTCTTCACGCTTTGATGCGCCGCCCCCTCGGAACGCGGGGATGTGCGGCTTGAGCGCAGCCGGAACAATTCAAGGCATCGAATCGCAATCCCGCGGCTCGGCAGAAATCGAAAGTTGCCAATATGAAAAAGCTCATCCTTGCCGCCCTGATCGCCGCGCCCGCACTCAGCTTTGCCGCCGGTCCGGAAATGGTCGTCAACGGCAGCTTCGAGCAGTACAGCGGCGCCAGCTTCAACGGCTTTGCCAAGCTCGCCGCTGGCGCCTCCGAGCTGACCGGCTGGACCGTCGGCGCCACCTCGGTGGACATCATCAACGGCAACTACGGCGCGGTCAGCGGCAACAGCATCGATATGCTGGGCACGCCCGGCCCCGGCTCGGTCGCGCAGACGCTGAGCACCGTGATTGGTCAGACCTATTGGTTGCAGTTCGACCTGTCGTCCAACCGCGGCGGTGACAACGATGCCGCCGGCAAGGAGCTCACCGTTGCCGGCCTGGGCGGTGGTGCAGCGATGAGTTTTTCCGCGCTGACGCCCGGCGTCGCGCATCAGTCTTACAGCTTCACGGCCGACTCGACCTCCACCCTGCTGCAGTTCAGCAGCGGCCCGTCCGGCTTCTCGGGTTCGGTGCTGGACAACGTCTCGGTCACCGCGGTGCCCGAGCCACAGACTTATGCGTTGATGCTGGGCGGGCTTGCTGCCATGGCTTTTGTGGCGCGGCGCCGCCAGCAGCCGCAATAAGCTTGCTGCAGATGTAAAAAAACCGGCCCTTGTGGCCGGTTTTTTTGTTCCGCGCGTTCAGCGCCAGTTTGGCTTGCCGCGTTGGCGGCGGGTGCCCCAAGCCAGCAGACCCAGGCCGCCCAGCATCAGCGCGTAGCTGCTCGGTTCGGGCACGGCGGCGGTGAAGCTCAGGTTGATGCCGCCGTTGGGCGCGGGCTCGAAGTCGATGCCGAACGGGTCATAACCGCCCGCTTCGGCGCATGAGCCGCCGTAACCGCCATAGCAATCGGCGCCGGAGTTGACGATGTAAGTGCCGTCGAAGCTGGCGGTCGCCTTCAAGGTGTAGGTCAGCTCCAATGATTCGTTAGCGCCGATGGTCCCGAGGTTCAGCAAGCCCTGGTAGTTGTCCGAGATGACATAAGCCCCGCCGGCCAAACCGCCGCCGGCCATTTGGATGGCGCCCGGCCCTTCCAAGCTGCCGACCGTGAAGCCGCTGGCCGAGGCGCTGCTGCTGAGGCCGCTGAAGTTCAGGCTGGCGGCGCCGCTGGCGACGCTGCCGCTGCCGCTGACACCGTAGCCGATGTTCCAGACGTTGGCGCCGCCCCAGCTGATGTCGCCCATCAAGCTGGCCGCCGCGCTGAAGCTGAGCAGATTGGGTGTGCCCGAAGACTCGCTATCGAGCAAGATCGAGGTGCGGCTGCGCGGGATATGAAAGCTGAAGGACACGTTTTGTGCGCTGGCATACGGGTTCGTCACCGTCTGGCGAAAG
>NZ_JANNMI010000476.1:0-6048 GCF_031397715.1 Roseateles sp. | reverse complement strand
CGCCCTTGTCGGCCAGCTTCTTGGACAGCGTGATCGCCTGGCCGTTGTTGTTCAGCGTCATCAAGACGGCCATGTCTTTCTTGGGGCCGGCCACACCCAGGTGCACGCCGTAGATCATGCCGTAGAGCGCATGCGCCATATCGAGCTCGCCGTTGACCAGCTTGTCGCGCACGCCGGCCCAGGAGGCTTCCTTGGTCGGGATGATCCTCACTCCATACTTCTTGTCGAAGCCCAGGACCGAGGCCATCACCACGCTGGCGCAATCCGTTAGGGGGATGAAGCCGATGCGGACCTCTTCCTTTTCGGGCTTGTCGGAGCCGGCGGCCCAGGCACCACCGGGCAGCGCGCTGGCAAGACCTGTGACCGCGCCGGCGGCGGCGCCGGTCAGCAGTTTGCGACGTTCTGTGCTCATCAAACCTCCGTTGAGTTGCAGGCTCTTGCTCATCAATATCTCCAGTCAGAAAACAAAAAGGCGCCTCGACCGGCTGCAACTTCCCTCAGAGAAGCCGCAACGCGGTCGGACGCCGTTGTCCGTCGATCTATCTTTCTATTTGCTTGAGTGACCCACGCCGTTGCAGGCCTCAAGGACTATTTAGCAGGAGTCGTGCCAGCCTGAAAACGCCGCTGGCGGGCGGCTTGCGCACGCTTTAAAGGCGCGCCGGGCGGGAATCAACCCAATTTGGTGCAGCGCAGCAAGGCCTGCGCATCAATGATGCGTTCGGCCACATCGAGCAAGGGCGCGCCGCGGTCCATCGCCAGCCGCCGCATGCGCTTGTAGGCCGCGTCTTCATCCAGGCTCAGCTCCGCCATCAAGATGCCCTTGGCCCGCTCGATGATCTTGCGCCCACTCAACTGCGCTTGTGCCTGCGTCAGCTCCTGGCGCAGGGCCAGGTCTTGCTCGAAGCGCAGGCAGGCCACCTGCAGCACCGAGGCCAGCCGCTCCGGCTGCAGGCCCGCCACCACATAGGCACTGACGCCGGCTTGCAGCGCGCGGCGCATCGTCGCCTGGTCGCCATCCTCCGAAAACACCACCACCGGGCGCGGCATCTGCACCGACAAGGTGGCCAAGTTCTCCAAGGTGTCGCGGGTCGGCGACTCGCTGTCGACGATCACCACATCGGGCTTCAGGCGCAGCACGCAGTCATGGATCAGCGCGCCCTGCTCGATCACGCCGACCACCTCGCAGCCCTGGCGCGCCAACTCCTGCGAGATCAGCTGCACGCGGTGCGCGCCGTCGTCGATCAGCAGCACGCGCAGGCCCTGGGCGGGGCCGGGCTGGTCGGGGCTGGGTTTGATAGGCTTTTGCATAAATAGGGCTGAGTCCACATGTTGATGCAATATTCATGCCGAAGAAGTCGATGATTTGCTAACGCCTTGCCGCCATGGAATACTGAGCGCAGCCGGTGCTCGCAGATCGGCGTTCAACCTCGAACTTCAACAGGAGATCAAGCCATGAAATTCAGTGCCCCTATCTGTTTAGCCCTGCTCGCCACGCTGGCCGGCTGCAGTTCCACCCAATACATCATCAGCACCAAGGAAGGCCGCATGATCGTCGCGGATGGCAAACCCGACTACAACGAGAAGGCCGGCAGCTATGAGTACCGCGATACCGAGGGCAAGCGCCTGACCATCATGAAGAGCGAAGTGGTCCAGATCATGGAGCGCTAAAGCCTGGGCTCTTCTCAGTGAGGGCGGCTTGGCCGCCCTTATCATTTGTACCCATGAAAACACGATTGCTGCTCCTGCAACTCAGTTCCAAGCACGGCTTGGACGCACAACAGGCGGCGCAGCTGCAGCGCCTGGCCGGCTTGCATGAGCAGCCGCACAATTTGAGCCAGCTCGTGCTGCGCGGCACGGCACTGTTGGCGGCCGGCTTAGGCGGCCTGGGCCTGTTGATGTGGGTGGCGGCCAACTGGAGCGAGCTGGGGCGGATGCCTCGATTTGCGCTGCTGCAAACCTTGCTGCTGTGCAGCGCCCTGGCGGCCTCTTTCTGGCCAAAGGCTAGACCGGCCCTGGCCTTGCTGTGCCTGCTGAGCTTGGGCGGATTGCTGGCTTTTTTTGGCCAGACCTACCAAACCGGTGCCGACACTTGGCAGCTCTTTGCGCTCTGGGCCGCTTTGGGCCTGCCGCTGTGCCTGGGTGCGCGCTCCGATGTCTTGTGGGCGCCCTGGGCGGCCATCGTGACGGCGGCGATTGCGCTGTGGATGGACACCCATTTAGGCGGGCGCTGGAGCGCGCTGCCGGCCAGCCAAGGCGATGAATTGCGGGTGCAAGCGCTGGCTTTTGGCGCGGTGACCTTGATGCTGTTCTTGCTAGGTCCCTTGTGCCGCCGGCAGACCGGTGCCGGCCTGCTCACGCTGCGCTTTGCGATGGGTCTGGCCACCGCCTTCGTCAGCGCCGTCGCGCTGACTGGCTTGCTGGGTGCCGAGGTGATGCCGCAGTACTGGCTCGGTCTGATCCTGGGGCTGGGGGCTGCCGCGCTGGTCGCCCGCCGCTCGCCAGGCTTTGACATGGCTCAGCTGAGCATCCTGGCCTTCGGGTTGAACACGCTGCTGGTGTTCGGCGTCGCACATTGGCTGAGCCTGGGCAATGGCTCGCTCAGCGACGATCCGCTGCGGCTGCTGCTGCTCGGGGCGTTTGCGGCGCTGCTGCTGGCGGCCAGCGTCAGCGGCCTGATGCGGCTCGCTCGCCACCACGCCGGCCCAATCGGGGCAGCCCAATGAACACAGCAGAACCGACGCCGGCGCAACTGCTGCAGCGCGCGGTCGCGGCCGGCTTGCTGCCGAGCTCGGCGGCCTTGCCCACTGCCGCCGAGCGCCCCTGGTCGCTGCTGCTGCTGACGGCGCTGGGCGCCTGGTTGGCGGCCGTGCCGCTGCTGATCGGCATCTATTTGCTGCTGGGGCCGACGCTGACGCAGGGAGGCGGCGCCTATCTCGTCGGCGGCCTGCTGCTGGTGGCGGCGAGCATCATCTTGCGCGCCAACTCGGCGGCCTTGTTTGTCGAGCAATTGGCCCTGCCGCTGCTGCTGAGCGGCGCGCTGACTTTGTGCCTGGGTCTGTACCGTGATGTGCACGAATCGCTGGCCTCGGCCCTGCTGCTGTTCGGCTGTCTAGGGCTGGCGCTGGCGATTGCCAAAGCTTGGCTGCGTGTGTTGCTGGGCGCGGCGGCCTTGGTCTTCTTTGGCCTGGCGCTGCAGCCTGCGATCGGCTACTTCCTCGACACCTCGCGCACACCCTGGTTGGTCTTGCACATCGCCTTGCTGGATTGGCTGCTGGCATTGCTTTGGCAGCAGCGGCATGGGCTGCAAGCTCGGCATGCCGGCAAGGCGGCATGGCTGGAGGCCATTGCCGCAGGCTGGCTGACGATGCTGCTCTTTGGCCTGGCCTTCATCAGCGGTCTGGATCAACACATGTGGGCTCAGCCACCGAGCCAAGATAGAAGTTGGCTCTGGGTCTGGGCCTACCCGGCCGCCTCGGTCGCCTGCGCCTCGCTCGGCTTCGCACTGGCCGCTCGCGCTTGGCCGGATCTGCGGCGGCCCCTCTCGCTTGCCGTGGCGCTGATATTGGCGGGACTTTGCGCTTGGCTGCCGACCTTGGGTGCCATCATTCTGGCGCTGGCTTACACCTGCAGCACGCG
This sequence comes from Roseateles sp., assembly GCF_031397715.1. Classification (GTDB taxonomy): domain Bacteria; phylum Pseudomonadota; class Gammaproteobacteria; order Burkholderiales; family Burkholderiaceae_C; genus Paucibacter_A. The sequence goes on along the minus strand of NZ_JANNMI010000476.1, from coordinate 2,412 downwards.
ACGCTGGCAGCTGGCTTGCGCCTGTGCGCTGGCCGCCCTGTGGGTGCTGGGGGCGTCTTACTACCAACTCAGCTGGACATTGAGCGCCAAGGCGGCGGTGTTGGTGGGCGCGGCCGCCTTGCTGGCTTTGATCGCCGGGCTTGCGGCGCGGGGTCAACGCATGCCGGCAAGCGCCGACAGAGCCGACAGCGCCGGCCTGCAACCGCGCCGCATGCCCGGCGCCGCCTGGCTTTTGAGCGCGAGCTTGTTGGGCCTGGCCGTCGTCAACAGCGGCATCTGGCAAAAGCAGCGCCTGATCAGCGAAGGCCGGCCGCTCTTTGTCGCGCTGGCGCCGGTTGACCCACGCTCGCTGATGCAGGGCGACTTTATGCGCCTGAGTTACGACTTAGGCTCCGACATCAAGGCGGCCAATTTCTACCGGCTCGGCGCGGCACGGCCCCACGTGGTGATGAAAGTTGACGCACGCGGGGTCGCGCTGGTGCAGCGCTTGCATGAACCGGGTACGGCGCTGGCCGCAGAAGAGCAATTGATGGAATTGAGCCCGAGAAACGGCGGCTGGACCCTGGTCAGCGACGCCTGGTTCTTCCGCGAAGGCGATGGTGCGCGTTGGCAAGCAGCCAAATACGGCGAATTCAGGGTTCGCCCGGGTGGCCAAGCCCTGCTGGTCGGACTGGCCGACGCCGAACTCAAGCGCATCGAGTTCTAAATGGGGTCATTAAATGGGGTCAGGTTCATTTATTTGCCCTCATTAAATGGGGTCAGGTTCATTTATTTGCCCTTGTTGCCGATGACCTTTCTTTGGAATAGCGAACAGGCGCGAGCACCGGACTTTTTTTGATGCTGAAGAAAATCTCCGTTCAACAAGTCCAACTTGGCATGTTTATCCAGTCGCTGGAAGGCTCTTGGCTGGCTCATCCGTTTTGGAAGACCAAATTCTTGCTGCAAGAGCCGGCCGACTTGCAGGCCTTGCGGAGCAGCGGCGTGCCCATGCTCTGGATTGATGTCGGGCGCGGCCTGGACGTCAGCGACGCGGCGCCGGCCGCAGCCTCGGCGCCAATTAGTCCCGCAGCGGCCGAGCCGGCGGCAGTTCCCACCCCCAAGCCCCCCGATGCGCGTTCGCCCGTCAGCATGGCGGCCGAAATGACCCGTGCCAACGTGCTGGTGAACCGCTCACGCGCGGCGGTCATTTCCATGTTCGGCGAGGCCAGACTCGGCAAGGCTTTGGACGCCGAGCAATGCCTGCCCATCGTCGAAGAAATCAGCAACTCGGTGGCGCGCAATCCTTCGGCGTTGATCAGCTTGGCGCGGCTCAAGACCAAGGACAACTACACCTATATGCACTCGGTGGCGGTGTGCGCGCTGATGGTCTCTTTGGCCAAGCAACTGGGCTTGAGCGAAGCGCAAACCCGCGCGGCCGGCCTGGCCGGCCTGCTGCACGACATCGGCAAGATGGCCATGCCGATGGACGTGTTGAACAAACCCGGCAAGCTCAGTGACGCCGAATTCAATGTGATCCGCTCGCACCCGCTGCGCGGCTATCAGATGCTCCAGGCCGGCGCCTCGGTGCCGGCCAGCGCCTTGGATGTCTGCCTGCATCACCACGAAAAAATGGACGGCAGCGGCTACCCCCAAAAGCTCAAGGGCGAGCAGATCAGCCTGCTGGCCCGCATGGGCGCGGTCTGTGATGTCTATGACGCCATTACCTCGACCCGGCCTTACAAAGAAGCCTGGGACCCGGCCGGCTCGATCCAGCGCATGGCGCAATGGTCCGGCGGCCATTTCGACCCGGTGGTGTTCAGGGCCTTCGTGAAAGGCGTGGGCATCTATCCGGTCGGCAGCCTGGTCAAGCTGGAATCGGGCCGCTTGGCCGTCGTCACCGAGATGAACGCGGCCAGCTTGGCCGCGCCCGTCGTGCGGGTGTTCTATTCAACCCGTGCCAGCATGCCGATCCCGGTGCTGACCCTCGACCTCTCGCACCCCGGCAGCCGCGACAAGATCGTCAGCCGCGAGAGCCCTTCAGACTGGGGCTTCAGCTATCTGGACGATCTCTGGCAGCAGCCCGTCAGTCCCTGAGCGGCTTTTTTAAATGGGGTCAGGTTCATTTAATTGCCCAGCGAAATTTCCGTGACTCAGTAAATTGACGTTTACGTAAACGTCAATCAGACCCTAGAATCGACGAAATTTTGCTGCTACAAACCGGCATGCCGGATGCCGTTAGCTGCTGCCGCTGGAGACCCGCCATGACCGATTTGTCCGCTGAATACAAGGCCCTCGCCAACTATCGCCCCACCCACAAGGTGCGTTTTGTGACGGCCGCCAGTTTGTTTGACGGGCACGACGCCGCCATCAACATCATGCGGCGCATCCTGCAAGGCATGGGCGTCGAGGTGATCCACCTGGGCCACAACCGCT
>NZ_JANNMI010000473.1:0-9557 GCF_031397715.1 Roseateles sp. | reverse complement strand
GGGCATCAAGGTGTGGTTGGTATAGGAGACCGCCTGGCGCGTGATCGCCCAGGCCTGATCCCAGCCCAGGCCATGCTCATCCAGCAGCAAGCGCATCAGCTCAGCCGGGGCCAGCGCCGGGTGGGTGTCGTTCAGGTGAATCGCGTTGCTTAGCCCCAAACCGTCCAGGTTGCCCGCCTCGCGCAGATGGCGAGCGATCAGGTCTTGCAGCGAGGCGCTGACCAAAAAAGCCTCTTGCTTCAAGCGCAACTCACGGCCGGCCGCGCTGCTGTCGTCCGGGTAGAGCACCCAATTCAGCGCATCGGCGGCGACGCGGTGGCGGGACGCGCCGGCATAGTCGCCGGCACAAAAGGCCTTGAAATCGATAGGAGCTGCGGCCGTCGCATGCCATTGGCGCAGCGTCGAGACGCGTTCGCTGTGGTGCGCCGGCACGATGAAGTCAAAGGCCTGCGCCTCCAACAGCTCGGCCGGCTGCCAGTGGCGCCGGCCCATTTCGTCCACCGTGACCCGGCCGCCGAAGCCGACGGCATAGCGCACATCGGCACGCGGCACTTCCCAGGGCTGACCCAGGCGCATCCAGTCATCCGGTGCCTCGACCTGCCGGCCGTCTTGAATCGCTTGGGCGAACATGCCGTATTGATAGCGCAGGCCATAGCCGAAGGACGGCAGGCCCAGCTCGGCAAACGAATCCAGAAAGCAAGCGGCCAGGCGACCCAGGCCGCCGTTGCCGAGCGCCGCGTCGGGCTCACGCTCCAGCACATCGCCGAGCTGCTGACCCTGCGCGGCCAAGAGCCGGCTCAGTTCGGGCTCCAGACCCAAGGCCGCCAAGGCATTCGTCAGGGCGCGGCCCATCAGGAATTCCATCGACAGGTAATGCACGCGGCGCACCGGATGCGCCGCTGCCTGATTCGAGTCGCGCGCGGCATCCTGCGCCTGCGTACGCGCCCAGCGCTCGGCCAACACGCCGCGTGCCGCTGTGGCCGCAGCCCGCATGGCGACGGCCGCCGTGGGTTGCGTGGCCTGCGCCAGCTCAAGCCCATAGGCCAGGGTGAACTGTTCGTTGAGGGTGGCTTTTTGGACTGCGTTGGACGTCATGAGGATGGGTAAAGGAAAGGCAAAAGTAGGGAAACAATGAAGGGCCAGAGGCGGCATGGGACAAAGTATCGCCTACTCCGGTAATTTTGTGTAGTTTCACTACATAGTGAAAGCCCCAATTTGTCTTTCGCATCTTGGTTTCCCCTCAAAAAGTCATCGCACCTAGGTAGTTTTGCTGTTGTTAAACTACATACAGAACGGTATATTGCCCCTGAGATAAGACAAGGCGTGAGACAAAGATATGGCAGATGTTCAACTCAGCGGCGTGGCCAAGGCCTACGGCGAGGTCAAGATCCTGCACGGGATCGACTTGGAGATTCGTGACGGCGAGTTCATGGTGTTTGTCGGGCCCTCGGGCTGCGGCAAGTCCACGCTATTGCGCACCATCGCCGGCCTGGAGGAAATCACCGGCGGCGAGTTGCGCATTGGCGGGCGCGTCGTCAACGAGGTGCCGCCGGCCGAGCGCGGTATCGCCATGGTGTTCCAGAGTTATGCGCTCTACCCGCATATGAATCTGTACGACAACATGGCCTTCGGTCTCAAGCTGGCCAAGGTGCCGCCGGCCGAGATAGCCGCGGCGGTCAACAGCGCGGCAAAGATTCTGCACATCGAACATCTGCTGGACCGCAAACCCAAGGACTTGAGCGGCGGCCAGCGCCAGCGCGTCGCGATTGGCCGCGCGATTGTGCGCAAGCCCGAGGTGTTTTTGTTCGACGAGCCGCTTTCCAATCTCGACGCCGCCTTGCGCGTGCGCATGCGCTATGAGTTCGCCAAGCTGCACGAAGAGCTCAAGACGACGATGGTTTATGTGACCCATGACCAGGTCGAGGCGATGACGTTGGCCGACCGCATCGTCGTGTTGAATGCCGGCCGCATCGAACAGGTCGGCACGCCGCTGGAGCTGTACGAGCATCCGGTCAATCTGTTTGTGGCCGGCTTCATCGGCTCGCCGAAGATGAATTTTCTGGAAGCCGAGGTGGTCGCGGCATCACCCTCTGGTGCCAGCTTGCGTCTGGCCAGCGGCGCGGTGGTCAGCACGGCGGTCAATGCCGCCAGCGCCAAGTCGGGCGACAAGGTCACGCTGGGCCTGCGACCCGAGCATTTTGTGGTCTGCGACGGCGAGGCCGAAGCCGTCAACGCCATCCAATGCACCGTCACCTTTGTCGAAGCACTCGGCAGCGCCACGCATGCCTACTGCGCCTACCCCGGCGTGGAGGATGCGCTAACTTGTGAATTCGACGGCCGCACGCGCATCAAGGCCGGCCAAGACATTCGACTGAGCCTGCCGCCCGAAGCCTGCTACGTTTTCGATGCCGCTGGCTTGGCACTGCCAAGATTGAGCGGGACGCCCGCATGAAGAGCAGCGCCCTTTTTCTGCCGCTGCTCGCCTTGCTGCTGAGCGGTACCGGCCACGCCGCCGGCAATCACAAACTGCTGGTCTGGATCAATGGCGACAAGGCCTATACCGGCCTGCAGCAAGTCGGCGATGCTTTTACCAAGACCTCCGGCGTCAGGGTCGTGGTCGAGCATCCCGTCGACGCGACCGACAAATTCCAGCAAGCCGCCGGTGCCGGCAAAGGCCCGGACATCTTTTGTTGGCCGCATGACCGGGTCGGCGAATGGGCCAAATCGGGGCTGCTGACGCCGCTGCGTCCGAGCAAAAAGATTTATGCGGAGGTCGAAGCAGCGGCCTGGCAGGCCTTTGCCTACCAGGGCAAGATTTGGGGCTATCCGATTGCGATCGAAACCACCGGCCTGATCTACAACAAGGCCTTGGTGGCCACGCCACCGGCCACTTTCGATGAGCTGATTGCGCTGGACAAGCAGTTGCAAAAGCAAGGCAAGCACGCGATTTTGTGGGACTACAACAAGAGCTTCTTCAGCTGGTCCATCCTGGCCGGCGCGGGCGGACAGATTTTCGGCCGCGATGCCAAGGGTGAGCTCGATGCCAACAGCGTCCATGTCAACAATGCCGGCGCGCTGGCCGGTGCCGAGATGATTGCCCGGCTCTTGCGCGAGGGCCATATGCCCAAGGGCGCACGCTATGCCGAGATGGAAAGCGGCTTCGCCAAGGGCGATATTGCGATGATGATCTCCGGCCCCTGGGCCTGGGACAACGCGAAACGGGCCAAGATCGACTTCGGCGTGGCTCCCATTCCTGCGGTGATTGCCGGCAAACCGTCCAAGCCCTTTGTCGGCGTGCTCGGCTGCATGATTGCCGCGCCCAGCACCCAAAAAGACATCGCCAGGGAATTCCTTGAAAACCACTTGATGCGCCCCGACGCACTGAAGATGCTGGACGCCGATGTGCCGATCGGCGTGCCCGCCAACAAGGCCTTTTATGCCGAGCTGTCGGTCAACCCGCTGATCCGCGCCAGCATGGAGAACGCCCGCCTGGGCGAGGCCATCCCCAACATCCCCGAGGTCGGGCGTTTCTGGACCGCCATGGACGCTGCGCTGGAGGCCATCACCAACGGCTTGCAAAGCCCCAAGGACGCGCTCGACGGTGCCAGCGCCCGCATGCTCTTGAAGAGTAACAAATAGATGAGCGCAGCATTCCAAACACAAAGCCTCGGCGCACTCAGCGCCTACAGCAAACTGCCGCCTACCGCGCTAGAGCGGGCGCTGCAAGCCCTGCGCTGGCCGCTCACCGGCGCGGCCATGCTGGCCGCGCTGTATCTGGTCTTCATGATCCACGCCGCCGGCCAAACCTGGTGGGCGGTCGGTGCCTTGAGCTTCTTCGCGGCGGCCTTTTACGTTTACGTCAGCAATGCGGGCTTTGCTTACCGCTACCTGTTCCCCGGCATTGCCGGCATGCTGATCTTCATCGCCTTCCCGCTGATCTACACGGCACAAATCGGCTTCACCAACTACTCTTCCGCGCACCTGTTGAGCGAGCAGCGAGTGCGCGACTATCTGCTGGACCAGCACGAGGCGATGCAAGCGCTGACTCAGCCCTTCACCCTGCATGCGGATGGGCCTGAGTTCCGCTTGGTGCTCAGAGGAGCCGATGAAAAGCCGGCCTGGGTCTCGCCGACATTGGCCTTGCGCAGCACAGGCAAGGAGTTAGCGGTCGAGATGGGGGCTTTTGCCAATCAGCCCCTACAGCCGGCCCTGGGCTTGCGCGAGCTGATTCAGCACCGCGAGGCCTTGATGCAGTTGAAGCTGGTTTTGCCGACCACGGCGGGTCTGGGCGATATCCGTTACCTGGGGCTGCGCGAATTTGGCCCCATCACACGCAACTGGCAAGCTAACGCGGACGGCAGTCTGACAAGGATCGCCGACGGCCTGGTCTTCAGCGCCAACCGCGAGATCGGCAATTTTCAAAGTGCTGAAGGCGAAATCTTGCAGCCCGGCTTCAAAGTGGTTGTCGGCTGGCAGAACTACACCCGCATGCTGCTGGACGCCGAGTTCCGTGGTCCTTTCCTGGCGATCTTCAGCTGGACGGTCATCTTCAGTCTCTTGACCGTCGTGCTGGCCACGGCCATCGGCATGACGCTGGCCGTGATGTTGAACTGGGAAGACCTGAAAGGCCGCACCACTTACCGTACGCTTTTGTTCCTGCCTTACGCGGTGCCGGGCTTCATCTCCATCCTGGTTTTCAAAGGCTTGTTCAACCAGAACTTCGGTGAGATCAACGCGATTCTGGACGCACTGTTCGGCGTCAAGCCGGCCTGGTTTGCCGACCCGCTGCTGGCCAAGACCATGCTCTTGATCGTCAACGTCTGGTTGGGCTACCCCTACATCATGATTCTGTGTGCCGGCTTGCTGAAGGCGATTCCGGCCGATTTGTACGAAGCCTCGGCGATTGCCGGGGCCGGCCCGCTGACCAACTTTTTCAAGATCACCGCACCCTTGGTCATCAAACCGCTGGCACCGCTCTTGGTCAGCGCCTTTGCCTTCAACTTCAATAACTTTGTCTTGATTGCGCTGCTGACCGACGGCCGGCCCGATTTCTTGAGCACCAAGATCCCGGCCGGGCAGACCGACATCCTGGTGTCCTACACCTACCGCATCGCCTTCAAGGATTCCGGCTCCGACTTCGGCCTCGCGGCGGCCATTTCGACGCTGATCTTCTTCTTGGTGGCGGCGATGTCTTTGATCAATCTGCGCTTGATGAAGAAAGCACAAGGCTAGAGGACTATGAACCCCCACATTCACTTCGTTCACTGCCCCCCGAGGGGGCGCTCAATGCCCTTCGGGCGGCCGGGCGGGCATTGACATGGCAATCGTTCGAGGCAAACAAGCACGTTGGCGAGTCTGGGCAGCTCACGCCCTGATGTGGGCGTTCTTGGGGCTCACGCTATTCCCGCTGCTGGCCATCGTGAGCATCTCGCTGCGGCCCGGCAACTTCGCCACCGGCAGCATCATCCCGACGCAGATCAGCTTCGAGCATTGGTCCTTGGCACTGGGCATTCCCTACCAAGCGGCGGACGGCAGCTTGGTGCAGCCGCCCTTCCCGGTGCTCTTGTGGTTATGGAACTCGATCAAGGTGGCGACCATCTCGGCCTTTTTGATCGTGGCGATCTCGACCTCGGCGGCCTTTGGTTTCGCGCGCTTGAAGTTCCGCTTCAAGATGCCGATCCTGAACTCGATGCTGCTCTTGCAGATGTTCCCGCCGGTTTTGGCCTTGGTGGCGATCTACACCATCTTCGAGACGATAGGCAACTTCATCCCCTGGCTGGGCATTGAAACCCATGGCGGCCTGGTGTTGGCCTATCTGGGCGGCGTGGCCACCCATATCTGGACCATCAAAGGCTATTTCGAAACGATTCCGGTCGAGATCGAGGAATGCGCCAAGGTCGACGGTGCCAGCCATTGGCAGGCCTTCCGCCTGGTCTTGCTGCCGATGGCGGTGCCGATTCTGATGGTGGTGTTCGTGCTGGCCTTTATCGGCTGCATCATCGAATACCCGGTTGCCTCGGTGCTGCTGCGCGAAGAAAGCCATCTGACCCTGGCCGTGGGCTCCAAGTACTTCTTGCACGACCAGCGCTTTTTATGGGGCGACTTTGCCGCCGCTGCGGTGCTCTCGGGCCTGCCGATCACGCTGGTGTTCCTGCTGGCGCAACGCTGGATCGTCTCCGGGCTGACGGCCGGCGGCGTCAAGGGTTAGCAGCGAGATGCGCCATCATTTACTGATCGCCCTGCTCTTGCTGTCGGCGGGGCATGCTGCCGCTCAGAACTGCAAACCCAGCCCGCTCGGCGAGCGTGAGCTGTTTCTGCGCGGCACGTTCAACAACTGGAGCGCCAGCGACGAGCACCGCTTTGTCTATGTGTGTGACCGTTATGAGCTGTACGCCAAAATCAGCGGCGAGCAGAGCTTCAAGATCGCCGACGAGGACTGGTCGGGCGACGCAGACTTTGGTGGCGGCAGTGCGGCCGAGTTGAAGCTGAAGGGTGGTGCGATCAGCGAGCGCTTTGCTGGCGGTCACAAGTTCCAACTGCTGTTCAGCGACGCTGGCGCGGCCCGTCTGCAGATCAGCCCGTTCTCAGGTGAAGCACCGCAACTCGTCAGCGCACCCACCGTCGCCGACCCGGTCGCGCTGAGCATCCGTTTTGATTCGCGCGACAGTCGCGACAAGTCACCGTTTGGTGCGGTCACGCCGAATAGGCCCGTGCGCTACAGCTTCCAGGCGCAGCCCGGCATTGAGAGTGCCACGCTGGTGGTCGCCAAGCGCCGGCTGGAGGGCAATCAAGAGCTGCTGGAATATGGCGAGGCGACACGCCTGCCCATGAAGGCAAGCAAAACTGGCAAGGCGCAGCGCTGGAGCGCCGAGCACAGCTTTGCCGCCCCGGCCATCTACGGCTACCACTTCGAAGTGCAGATCAAGGGCCAAACCTTTGTCTACCAAAACAAGCGCGACCCGGTGTTCTGGACGCGCGAGAAAGGCAGCATGGGCCTAGGTCTGGTGGACCCACTGCCCGAACAATCCAAACGCATCCGCCGCTACCGCCAGACCGTCTACGCCGCCGATTTCAAGGTACCCGACTGGGCACGCGACGCGGTGTTTTACAACATCTTCCCCGAGAGATTCCGCAATGGCGACGCGGACAACGACCCACGCCCGGGCCGCGATCATTACCAGGACAAGGACGTCGAGTTCCACGCCAACTGGCTGGACAAACCCTACAAGCCCGGCAGCCAAGACGGCTCGGACGAAGCCTTCAACAACGACTTCTTCGGCGGTGATCTGGCTGGCATCATGAGTAAGCTCGACTACATCAAGTCGCTGGGCGCCAACGCGATCTACATGACGCCGATTTTTCGCGCCGCCAGCAATCACAAATACGACACCGCCGACTACACCCAAGTCGACCCGGCCTTCGGTACTAACGCCGACTTCAAGCGTCTGACGGTTGAAGCGGCCAAGCGTGGCATCCGCGTCATTCCGGACACCTCGCTGAACCATGTCGGCAGCGACTCCCCTTATTTCAACCGTTTCGGCAACTACCCCACCGGCGGCGCGTTTGATGACGGGGCGCTGAACCCGGCCTCCAGCTACGCCTCATGGTTCAAGCTCGACCCCGGCCAAGCCAAACCCGAGGACCAATACCAAGGCTGGGTGGGCGTGAAGGATTTGCCCGAGCTGGACAAGGGGTCAAGTAGCTTCCGCGCCTTTGCCTTCGGCGCGCCCGGCTCGGTGATGCTGCAATGGCTGGACCTGGGCGCGGCCGGTTGGCGCATGGACGTGGCGCCCTGGGTGCCGGATGACTTCTGGCGCGAATGGCGCACGGCGATCAAGGCGCACAAGCCGGACGCTTTTCTGATCGCCGAGACCTGGTTCGATGCCAGCAAGTTCTTGCTCGGCGACAGCTTTGATTCGTCCATGAACTACATCTTCCGCAACACGGTGCTGGACTATGCGGCCGGCGGCGATGCGCGCAAGCTTTACCCCCATATCGAGCTGATGCGCGAGGCCTACCCGCCGCAGGCCTTCTTCGCGATGATGAATTTGCTGTCATCGCATGACCAGGCGCGCGCTCTGCATCATCTGGGCTGGCAGGTCGAGGCCGACCGGGAAGCCGAAGCCTTGGCCAAACAGCGGCTGCGCCTGGCCAGCTTTATGCAAATGACGCTGCCCGGCGCACCGGCGATTTACTACGGCGACGAGGTCGGTGTCGGTGGCGGCGAAGACCCGCTCAACCGCGCCACCTACCCCTGGGCCGACCTCGGCGGCCAGCCCGACACCGCGCTGCTGGCCGATATCAAGCGCCTCACGCAGCTGCGTCACCAACACAAGGTCTTGCGCCACGGCAGTTTCAATGCACCGCTGCACCTGGACGCCCATCTGATCGTGCTGGCCCGCCAAGACGGCAAGAGCTGGGCGCTGACGGCCAGCAACAACTCCGAGAAGATGCAGACCGTCAAGCTCAAGCTGGCACCGAACATGCGCGGCCTGCGCTGGAGAGACGCCATGACGGGCCGCACCTTGACGGCCGACCGCCAGGGCGTCGTGCAAATCAGCGTGCCGCCGCTGTTTGGGCGCGTGCTGATCAGCCTTTAGAGCCGCCCTCACATGCCATCACCACAGTTCGCAGAAGACCGCGTTGGCCCCGATCGGCTGCGGTGCGCCGCACTCACAGCGCTGCTTCTGTTCGGCCATGCGGTTGCGGCACCCGTCAAGCCAAGCCCCAAGGGCTGGCATGACGGTGCCGTGTTCATGGAAATCTTTGTGCGCGGCTACCAGGACAGCGACGGCGACGGCAGCGGCGATCTGCGCGGCCTGATCCAGCGGCTGGACTATTTGCAGGAGCTGGGCATCCAAGGCATCTGGCTGATGCCCATCACCCCCAGCGCCGACAAAGATCATGGTTATGCCACCACTGACTATCGCGCTATCGAGCCGCAATACGGCAGCCTGGCGGACTTTGATGAGCTGATGCGGCAAGCCCACAAGCGCGGCATCGCCGTCATCATCGACTATGTGATCAACCACAGTGCGGCCGCTCACCCGCTATTTCAACAAGCGCTGCAAGGGCCGGGCAGCCCTTACCGCGACTGGTTTGTGTGGCAGCACGCAGCACCCGAAGGCTGGGACATCTGGGGCAAGAACCCCTGGTACGTGACTGAGCACGGTCATTATTTCGGCACCTTTGGCCCGCACATGCCGGACTTCAATCTGCGCAACCCGGCCGTCGTCGACTACCACCGCAGCAGCCTGCGCTTTTGGCTCAACCGAGGGCCAGCGCTCGAGTACACGCGCGACGAGTGGGCCATCAAGTCACCCGAGCTGGGCCTGCCGAACTCGCTGCGCGTCTCGGCCCTTGCGTTCGGCGTGATCGCGATGCTCGGTCTGGTCTTCGCGTTTGCATTGCGCACCGTGTCGCGCAAGGAGCTGGGTGCGGCCGGATCGGTGATCGGCGCGCTCGCAGTGGCCTGCTGGCTGGGGACGGGGCCATTGCAGCAACTCGGCAACCTGAACCTGCTGATCTTTCTGGTCGGTCTGGTCGGCGTGTGCCTG
>NZ_JANNMI010000451.1:0-18264 GCF_031397715.1 Roseateles sp. | reverse complement strand
CTGCGGAATCAGGTGCTCCTGCCCACCGACGTCCTGCTCCAGGATCTGCTTGAACTCGGCGTTAACGTCGTCAAAGAAAGCCTGGCCCTCGGCCTTGACCAGGATCTTGATGCGCGCCTTGTAGGCGTTGTCGCGCCGGCCGTAGCGGTTGTAGACCCGCACGATGGCCTCGACAAACACGAGGATCTGCTGCCAGGGCAGGAATTCGCTGATGACCTGGCCGACGATGGGTGTGCGGCCCATGCCGCCGCCGACCAAGACCTTGAAACCCACCTCGCCGGCCGCGTTCTTCAGCAGTTGCAGGCCAATGTCATGCCAGGCAATCGCGGCGCGGTCTTCCGTCGTGCCGGAGATGGCGATCTTGAACTTGCGCGGCAGGAAGGCGAACTCCGGGTGCAGCGTGCTCCACTGACGCAGCACCTCGGCATAGGGGCGCGGGTCGACCAGCTCGTCATGCGCCACACCGGCAAAGCAGTCGCTGGTGATATTGCGGATGCAGTTGCCGCTGGTCTGGATGCCGTGCATGTCCACGGCCGCCAGCCGGTCCATCACATCGGCAGATCGGTCCAGCGGGATCCAGTTGTATTGCAGATTCTGGCGGGTCGTGAAGTGGCCATAGCCGCGGTCGAACTCGCGCGCTATTGCCGCCAGCTGGCGCAGCTGGGCGCTGCTCAGTGCGCCGTAGGGCACGGCCACCCGCAACATCGGCGCGTGGCGTTGCACATACCAGCCGTTTTGCAGACGCAGCGGGCGGAAGTCTTCATCCGGCAAGTTGCCGGCCAAGTGGCGCTCCAGCTGGTCACGGTACTGCGCCGCGCGGGCGTGGACGAATTGGCGGTCAAAGTCGGTGTAGGCGTACATAGTTCTTCGAGATGAATTTAATGGATGACTTTCCAGCCGGCGACTACCAAGGAGCCGCAAAGCAGGCCGCGAATCACACCGTCGGGCAGCCGGCGCGTCAGCTGGGCGCCCAGCCAGATGCCGGGCATGGAGCCGATCAGCAGCGGCAGCAACAAGGGCCAATTGACATTGCCCAGCGTCGCGTGGCCAATGCCGGCGACCAAGGTCAGCGGAACCGCGTGCGCAATGTCGCTGCCGACAATGTAGCGGGCTTCCAGGCGCGGATACAGCAGCAGAATCAGCGTCGCACCGATCGCACCGGCACCGATCGACGACAGCGACACCAACACGCCCAGGATTACACCGCACAGGACCGTCAGCGCCGGCTTGCGCGACTCGGGGATGTAGCGCTCCAGGCGCAAACCCACGGCAGCCCAAGATTTTTTGAAGGCCACCACCAAGGCGGTCAAGAGCAGCGCGATGCCGAGCGAGAAGGTCAGGGTGCTGGCCCAGCCCTTGGTGATGTCGCTCAGATGCATGACGGCCACGGTGGCGATCGAGGCCGGGATGCTGCCGGCCAGCAAGAGGCCGGTCAGCCCCCACTTGACATGGCCGTGGCGCGCATGCGCGACCGAGCCCGACACCTTGGTCAGCGCGGCAAACCACAGGTCGGTGCCGATGGCAACCGCCGGGCTGAGCTTGAAGACCGACAGCAGCAGCGGCGTCATCAAGGAGCCGCCGCCCACGCCGGTGATCCCGACGATGATGCCGACGCCCAAGCCGCTTAACACTGCAATCCAGTCCATGAATCTCCTCGGTCGAGCGGCCATGGTGGCAACCCTAGGGGGCGGACTTTAAGGTTCGGCTATAGATAAGCAAACCATTTGTTCGTAAATTGCTTATGCGGAATTTCGTATATGGCCAGCTTCCGGCTCGCGGTAAGCTCGGCACCCCCGCCTTTGCTGAACGCCACCGTCCCCATGCCCCAATTCCCCAGCTCCCGCGCCGAAGCCACCAAGGTGGCGATCTATTGGGATTTTGAAAATCTCCACGCCGTGCTGGCCAATGCCGCGCATGGCGACAGCGCCTACCGCGACAACCGGCTGAAGTTGCAGCCGGTCTTCGTCGATCTCAAGCCCATCCTCGAATATGCCGCGTCCTTGGGCGACATCATCATCAACCGCGCCTATGGCAACTGGCAGTTTTTTGCCAATTACCGCCATGCCTTGAACGAGGCCGGGGTGGACCTGATCCAGATGTTCCCGCGCGGCTCGAATATGAAGAACAGTGCCGACATCCGCATGGCGCTGGACGCGCTCAGCGATGTGCACAACCACCCGCACCTGACCCATGTGGTGGTGATTTCTTCCGACAGCGACTTCATCAGCCTGGCGCAAAAGGTCAAGCAGGCCGGCCGCTTCATTGCCGGCGTCGGCGTGGCCGGCTACAGCAACCGCTTCTGGACGGTCAGCTGCAACGAGTTCAAGTTCTATCAAAACCTGTTGGCGGCTTCTGCGCCCAGCCCGGTTGAAGGCCAGCCGCTGGAGCTGGAGACTGGGGCTGGCGTTGTGCCGCCTGCGGTTGACGAGGTGGAGTCGGTGGAAGCCGTCGGCTCACCGTCGCTGGAGGACGCCAAGCAGGCCTTGCTGCGCGCGCTCAAGCAACTGGTGGACCGCAACGGCGAGAACTATGTGTCGCGCAGCGCGCTCAAGGTCTTCATCAAGCGCCTGCTGCCCTCGTTTGACGAGCGGGCGCTGGGCTGCGACAACTTCTCGGAGTTCTTGCACCGCTTCCCCGACCTGGTGATCGAGGTCGACGCGATCAGCGGCGGCCATGTGGCCTTCGCCAACCAGCCGGTCGGGCAGGCCGTGACCGCGCCGGAAGAGCCCGCCTCTTAAGTGCTGGCCAGTTGAACCAAGGCCTGCACTTGCTCGGTAATGCGCGGCGGCACGGCCGCGCTGCCGTCCAGCATCGCGCGGATCAGCGCCGCGTTGGCCGCGGCCTCGCAGGCGTCTGACAGCGGCCAGTCGATGTCGTCGGTATCGGCCGGATGCAGATCCGAGCGCTGGCCGTCGGCATAGCCATAGAGCTGGGCCTTGCGGCGCAGATGCGCATAGGCCTCGCCCTCGCTGGCGCGCATCAAGAGGGCGCGCCCACCGTTCGCCGTCAGCCCGGTCAGCCCAGCCAACGCTTGGCCCATGCTGAGCAGGTATTCCGGGTGCGTGACGGCCACCACCCGCACGCTGCGCCCCGGTGCGGCGTCCAGCAGCTTGGCCACGCTGTGGCCGCTATTGCGCACGCCAAGGCGCGGGCGCAAGGCCATCAAGGCGTCTAGCCCGGGGTTCAAGGCGGCCAGCGGCAAGCAGGCCAAACGGCTGCTCAACAACTGTGCGGACGCTGCAGCCACTGAGTCGGCCAAGGGCAAGCCTAAAGCGGCCAGCAAAGCAAACGGGCTCTCGCGGCTGTCGAAATCATGCCGGCCGTGGATCAACACCGGCACACCCTCGCGCGCCAGCAGCAACGCCACCAGCGGCAGCAAATTGGCCTGCTTGCGTGCGCCGTTGAAGGTCGGCAGCAGCACGCAGCGCGGGCCGTCCGGAACCTCGATGTGTGCGGTGCGCGCCTGCATGGCGCGCTCAAAGCCGGCCAGCTCGGTCTCGCGCTCGCCCTTGATGCGCAGCGACAGCAGGATCGCGCCCAGCTCCAGATCGGGCACGGCGCCGTCCAGGATGGCGCCAAACAGCGCCTCGGCCGTGGCCGCGTCCATATTGCGGGCACCTTTGATGCCGCGGCCGATTTCTTTGATGAGGGGGGCAAATTGCATGGCGGCAGTTTAGTGGCGCGCGAAGAAAAAATCGCCTGGCCTGCCAGAATGGCGCTTTTCCATTCAGCGGAACACCCCATGAGCAACCCAATTTTTCAAGCCTCCGTGCCCGTCTTCAAACAGATGCTGGGCGGCTTGTCCGACGTGCTCGCCAAGGCCGAGGCCCATGCGAGCGCCCGCAATATCGACGCCAATGCCTTGCTACAAGCGCGCCTGTTCCCCGATATGTTCGCGTTGATCAAGCAGGTACAAGTGGCCTGTGACTTCGCCAAGGGCGTCTGCGCCCGCTTGGCCGGCGTCGAAGTGCCCGCCGCGGCCGACACCGAGCAGAGCTTCGCCGAGTTGCAGGCGCGCATCCAAACCACGCTGGCCTTCATCGAAGGCTTGAGCGCGGCCCAGTTCGACGGCGCTGGCGACCGCGCCATCGTGACCCGCCCCGGCACGCCCAAAGAGCGCCGTTTCACCGGCCAAGACTATTTGCTGCATTACGGTCTGCCGCAGTTCTTCTTCCACGTCACCACCGCCTATGCCTTGCTGCGCCACAGCGGCGTGGAAGTGGGCAAAAAGGACTATATGGGCGCCTATTGATGACCGGCTGGGCGGCGCATCAGTTCATGGCAAACTCGGGGCGCAGTAAGTCACAAAAGTCAGTTTCAGCAACATAGGCTCCCTATCAAAGTTAGGGGCGCCACAACAGGAGATCGCAATGGCAAAAGGTCAGCAAAAAACCAATAAAGAATCGAAGAAGCCGCGCAAGGACAGCTCCCCTCCAAAGCCGATCTCGCCCGACGCCGTGACGCCGACACGGGTGACTGTGGTGGCCGATCGCAGCAAGAAGACGAAGTAATTTGATGGCGCTGCGGGGTTGAACAAACGAGCATTGCACCGCCCCCAAAAATGGGCTCCTAGGTGGCCCTCAGTGCGGTTCAGTCCCGGAATTTCATCCGAGAGTGTTCATCCTTAAGACCTATCAAGCCGGCTTCTTGCCGGCTTTTTTGTGGCCAACGGCCGCGCAAGCCGCCCATCGCCTGCATTCGATGGGCATTCTGCATGTACCGATAAATTAGTGCAATATTGGTAGTTTTGTACTAGTATATCGGCATGTCAAAAGCTACCAAGGCCATCCAACAGCTGCCCCCGGCCACCTTGGGCGCACTTCAGAAACTGGGCGCCGATCTGGCAGTGGCTCGCTTGCGCCGCAAGGAATCGCTGCGCACCTGGGCCAAGCGCTTGGGAGTTAGCCTCTCCACGCTCCAGCGTCTTGAAGCTGGCGACCCGTCCGTGAGCATCGGCATCGTCGCAAGTGCTTTGTGGCTCATCAACCGCGATGGCGAGTTGGGGAACTTGGCGGCACCGGAGCATGACCTGGGCGCGCTCAATTTGAACGTTCGAGAAGCGGTGGAGCTAGGCCTTGCCCGGGCGCAGGCCTCTGCCGACGCTCGCATGCGCGCAGCAGCCCCCAGCAACAGCACGCAGGACTGATATGCGCCTGGATGACTTGTACCTTTGGTATCTGGGCGACCCAGCGCCGCGCTACGTGGGCGCCTTGAAACTGGTTACCGCCGGCAAGGGCGTCTCGCTGCGCTATGCCCCAGGTTGGCTGGCCCGTGGATTTGTGCTCAGCGAGGACCTGCCTCTGGTGGACATCGAGTTCTCTCCACCCGGGCGACTGAGCGCCAACGCGCCGCGCGCGGTCGGGGCCGTGGATGACGCACGCCCGGACCGCTGGGGTGAGAAAGTCATCCGTTTCATTGACAAGCCCAAACGCATGTCCTTGATGGAGCTGCTTTATTACGCGGGTGACGACCGCTTCGGTGCCTTGGGGGTTTCAACTTCGCCCACCGACTATTGCCCCCGCAAAGGCGGCCCACTGCCGCGCTTGGCGCAAGCCCAAGAACTCAGCGAGGTGGTGGCCAAAATTGAAGCCGGCGATGCTTTGACTGCTCTCGAAGCCAAAATCCTTGAAGGGGGCGGGAGCCCACTGGGTGGCGCCAAGCCAAAGGCGCTCATCGACATCGACGGCGAGCCGTGGGTCATCAAGTTCTTTAACAATGAGTACGTCGATGCGCCGCTCATCGAGCACGCCACCATGACCTTGGCAGCGCAGGCCGGCATCAACGTCGCCCAGACCCAAGTGATTCTTCTAGGAGCCTGTCGGACTTGGGGAGCGGCGGCTGCGAACCGACCGCAGCCGTCCATTTGGCACCGTCTTTTTGCCCCATAGCCGGGCTATGGGGCTGCAAATCCGTCACCAACTGTCCTGGCTGGGGCCGATTCTCGCTTTCGCCGCCCCAAGTCCGACAGGCTCCTAGCCGCCGCGAATGCCGTCGCCATTCGGCGTTTCGACCGTGTGGACGGCCGGCGAATTCACTGCATCTCGGCAGGCACAGCCATCCGGGCAGCCACGCCGGCGGGGAGCGAGCCCGAAATGGGCTACCCGCATCCTGCGCAGAATTGGCGTCAGCCAGGGCGACGCGCATATGGCCGACGCCCAAGAGTTGTTCCGCCGTATGGTGTTCAACATCCTGATCGACAACACCGACGACCATGAAAAGAACCATGCACTCTTGGTGGTGGACCCCGCCGCCAATGGGCGGCTGAGGCTGGCGCCTGCGTATGACGTGCTCCCTACCAACTCCGGTCAGGGCTATCAAGAATTCATCTGCGGGGCGGACGGGCAAGCATCTACGCTGGCCAATGCGATGTCGCAGTGCGACGCGTTTGGCCTGCAGCGGCCCCAAGCCGCCGCGCAAATCGTCCAAGTCATCGAGGTGGTCAACAGCTGGCGCGCGCACTTTGAATCCATCGGGGTTTCGAAAAGTGATTTGGACAGCCTGGCCGAACGCATCGATGGCGAAGAATTGCTGAGCCAGCGCCAGAAGTTTGGCGCGAGCCAGCACCAGGATGCCCCACCTAAGCGAAAGCCAAGCAGCCCATTTCGCAGGGCTTGAGCTGCGGGCAGTAGGGACCCTCTGCAAAACCCCCGTGGGCCGCGGCGGGATCTTTGCGGGATGCTGGCCAAGGCGCGGACTGCCGCCCAGACTCGTGTCTGGGCAAGGGTCGTAACGCCGGTCAGCGCCCGCAAAGGCCCGCCCCGAAGGGTTTGTGAGATAACAGGCCCCCTCGGTCGTTGCAGTACTCGGCAGTCGGGCATAGAGCCCGACCTTCGCACTGCGCCTACGAGTCGGCCTGTTCTCTCGCAAACGCGACCCACGGGGGTTTTGCAGAGGGTCCCTAGGTACTCAGCTCTTGCGTACGTTGGACCGCCGGCGCGACACAAACCCGATCACGCCCAAACCGGCCAGCAGCAAGGCATAGCTGGTCGGCTCCGGCACTGCGGTCACTGGGGGAAGGGCGTTGAAGCGCAACAGGTCTTGGTGATTGGCGTTGCTGAGCTTTTCGATCTGGTACAGATGGGCGCCCTGGTAGGCGGCACCCGCGTCCAAATAGCTGTTCACCTGGCTGACCAGTGAGCCGAAGTTGCTGGTGCTGTCGTTCAGGTTGAAGCCCTGGCCGTCTTTGTCACTGGCCCCTTCGGTGACGCTGAACGCGCCGGCCTTGCTCTCATGCGTCAACTCCCACACAGCCATTTGAAACGCGGCCCGCTCGGTGTGGGTGTCCACCGACGCGTAGTTGGCCGACAGCAGCTTCTGCAGATTGCTGCCTTGGGCTGTGTTGAAGCTGCCGACCTGGTAGGTCTGCAGCGACGTGGAGGTGTACTGAGCCAGCTCGACGCAGTAAGCCGCGAAGCTCTTGCCGTCAGCGCTGGCAAAGTTCAGTAGGCCGGCGGTGATGCCGTCGCGGTTCTTGCCCAGTTGTTCGATGTCAATCGACACGCCGGCGCCCGCAATGCCGGTGTACTTGAGGCTGAGCTCGGCAGCCGACGCGCTTGACGCGGCGGCGACCACAACGATGGAGGCGGCAGCAAAAGCAGAGGTCATTTTTTTCATGGGGTTTTGAGGTGCTGTCAATGTGGTTGAAGCTGCGGACTGTAGGGAGTCGCTCAAACCTGCGCCAGCCCTCAGCCCGCCGCTGTTAGGCGCCCCGTGACCAACTGCACGGCCCAGACGCCAGCGTTTCATTTGGATACAAATTGCGCTTGCGCCGGGGCGGCAGACGGCGCCGCTAAACTCTCAACCTTGCGCAGCAATAGCAGCCTTTACCGCGAGAACCTCTCCCATGGCCGGCCTCAACCCCACCACCCCCACGCCCACCGACATCACCGTGCACCAGCAGTCACGCGTGCTGGAAGTGGCGTTCTCGGACGGCGCGCGCTTTCGCATTCCGTTCGAGCTGATGCGCGTCTACAGCCCGTCGGCCGAAGTCAAGGGCCATGGTCCCGGCCAGGAGACGCTGCAGACCGGCAAGCGCGAAGTGCGTATCACCGCGCTGGAGCCGGTCGGCCATTACGCCGTGCAGCCGCAGTTCTCCGACGGTCACAACACCGGCCTGTACTCCTGGGACTATCTGTACGAGCTGGGCGCCAACGAGGCGCGGTTGTGGCAAGACTACGAAGCCCGCCTGGCCGCAGCCGGCGCTGACCGGGATCAGCCGATGGCGGCGAACAAAGCTGGCGGCGGCGGTAGCGCTTGTGCCAGCCATTGAAGCCGAACTCTCAAACACCCGAATTCGAAAGGCACCCCATGACCAGCACCCATTTCGGCTACAAAACCGTTGACGAAGGCGACAAAGCCGGCCGCGTGCGCGGCGTGTTCGACTCGGTCGCTTCGCGCTACGACGTGATGAACGACCTGATGTCGATGGGCATGCACCGCGCCTGGAAGGCCTACACCGTGGCCGTCGCCAACCTCAAAGCCGGCGAGCGCGTGCTCGACATCGCCGGCGGCACCGGTGACCTGGCGCGCGCCTTTGCCCGCAAGGTCGGCGACAGCGGCATGGTCGTGCACACCGACATCAACGAAGCGATGCTGCGCCAGGGCCGCAACCGCCTGCTTGACGAAGGCCTGATCCTGCCCACCGGCCTATGCGATGCCGAAAAGCTGCCCTTCAAGTCGGCCAGTTTTGATCTCGTCAGCGTCGCCTTCGGCCTGCGCAATATGACCCACAAGGACCAAGCCTTGGCCGAAATGTGCCGCGTCCTCAAGCCCGGTGGCCGCCTGCTGGTGCTGGAGTTCTCCAAGGTCGCCGCGCCCTTGCAAAAACCTTATGACTGGTACTCGTTCAAGATCCTGCCGCGCCTGGGCCAGATGATCGCCGGCGATGCCGACAGCTACCGCTACCTGGCCGAGTCGATCCGCATGCACCCCGGCCAGCAAGAGCTCAAGGCCATGATGAAGACCGCCGGCTTCGGCCATGTCGACGTGCACAACCTCAGCGCGGGCGTGGTGGCGCTGCATGCGGGGATCAAGTGCTGATGGAGTGCTGCGGGTACCACCGCCCGAAAGTTACTTTTTGAGCTTGTCCCGCAGCGCTTTGGAGGCAGCCTCAGCGAGAGCCGACAACCGAGCCATGGCTGACTCGTAAACCACGCCATCCTCGCGCTTGTCGATGGCCACGGCCGTGACCAACAAGTAGCCGTCCTCAACTGAATAGACCAAACGCACACCTTGCTGGAGCAGCTTGATCTTGTAGCAGCCAGCAAGCGGCCCGTGAAGCTCGCCACCGGGGACGTGCGGCATGTCCAGCCTTTTGGCCAACAGCTTCTTGAGGATGGGTTGAACGGAGCCATCCAGTCGGTGCCACTCCTCCAGCGCTTCGGGCATGAAGCGCAATTTGCACTTGTGCTCGGCCTTGATCTCGTCCTTAGAGATCGTCAATGTCCACCTCGATGGCGCGCGCCTTGTCTGCCAAACGGCTGGCAGCCTTACGGTAGAGATCCTGGTCCGCGAGTTCCTCCAGCATGGCTTCAAAAAGCAGCGGTTCAACCATGTAAAACGCAGCTCGGTTGTGATTGAGTACAGCAACCGGGCGGTTGTTGGCCTCCCTCAGCACGGCGGCCGGGTTCTTCTTGAACTCGGACATGCTCACGGCTACGTCAGCGAGGATGGTTTCCATAATTAGCTCCGTATTGAGAGCCGAAGATAGCTACGTTCCAGTCGCCTCTCAAGCAAGCGACCGTAAGCCGACGATTGGAATCAAACAGAAGCTCACAAAGGTCACGAAGGCATACGAAACCCGAAGGCAGAGAATTCCTTTTCGTCCTTGCATTCCTTTGCGCTCTTCGTGTCCTTCTGTTCAAAGATTCCAGCAGTACGAAAGCCTCAATCCCCGGCCGTCTCGGGCACTGACCGCCGCTGCAGGCAGCCTACTTGTTTGACCTAAAAAGCCTGCACGGCGTGGGCGCTTTGCGCGTGCTGTTTCATATTTGTTCTTGGTGCCAAGTATCTCCAGCAGTATCATTTGGGTGTGAATACCGCCACCAAGCTGCTGCAAGCCATGCGCAACAACCCCCGCGACTGGCCGATGGATCAAGTGCTGAGCGTGGCGCAGCGTTACGGTTTTGAGGTTCGAAACAACGGCGGCAGCCACCATGTGCGTCAGGGATGCTCTGCACAACTCCTCGCGGCGTGTGCTAGGGCGGCCTCGGGCGGTCTGCGGCGTTGCATTTCTTGCCAATAGCTACGGCTATTGGCTGCAAAACGCGCCTTGCAGCCCATCCCGATCCGCACTGCACCCACTCGCGCTGAGTTGTGCAGAGCATCCTTCGCACCCTGACTTGGCTGAATCGCTGACGGTGCCGGCGCACCGGCCGATTAAGAACTTGGCCGTAAATAGGCGGGTCAGAGGATGGCGAGACGATTTGAGCGCAGAGCAAGGCGCAGACCGGAGCGATACCCGTAGGTATCGCGAGGATCTGCAACGCAGCCATGCGTTCAAAGCGGCCGGCAGCCGACCCCGACTATTTACGGATAAGTTCTAAGCCCATCTACATCAGGCGCCTGCTGCAGTTGATTGACCAAGTGAAAGATAAGAAGGAGCCCATGCCATGAAAGCCACCGCCAGCAAGACCGTCCCCCGGGCCACACCGCCCCACGCGTTCGAGGCATACAGCCATGTGGTGAGCCCGCTGAGCGCGGAGGACGGCGGCGGCTTTGTGTTCGCCATGCCTGACTTCCCGGGCCTGCTGGCCGATGGTCCCAGTGTCGACGCGGCAGTAGCAGACGGCCGGGAGGCTTTTCTGGCCCTTATCAGCGCCATGGTGGATATGGGCCGCAGCGTGCCCGCGCCGACGCTGATGGCCAGCGACTTTTCGTCCGCCAATGCCTCAGGCAAGTTCGTCACCCGCGTGCCGCGCTCGCTGCACCAGCGTCTAACGACACGGGCACGGGCCGAGGGTGTGTCGCTCAACGCCTTGGTGATGGTGCTCATCGCCGAAGGGTTGGGGCGGCGCGAAGAACGCGCTTGATTTGCTCGCGAGCACAGGCTCCTAGGCGCCAGAACAGTCGTCGCCTCCGTTTTTCGCGGATGATCCGCGCTGGAGAGACATTGCATGACCAGAAGCCGATTTCAGACCAATCGTCCGCCCAGCGCCCCATTGCCTTCATCCCTTCCATCCCCTCCATCCCGGCCAAAAAATTCTTCCAAGGTCTATCAAATCGATACGGCTCACGCAAACAAGAAAATCTAGCCAGGATGAAGGGGATGCAGGGGATGGGCGCAGATCTGGCACCTCAGGGTCAAGGACCAGAATTCAGCTCAGCGACATCTTCGCCAAGCTTCCCATCCAGGCATGGCTGGCCAATACAACTAAATCGCACCCCCCCAAACCAATGCCCCAATGCCTAAGCTGCCCCAGAACGGGCCATTGCAAGCCCGCCGCATCCGGGTAAACCGTAGGCATTCCGACCGGGATTTACCCCTGCAGCAGGGTGAATTGTCATTTTCCAAAGCTACACTCGCTCGTCCTAAAAGGGCTAGCTGTGTGTTGCGTTGCAGCAAAGAAAATTTTTACCGAAGTGCCGGGGCCGGCACCTCATGTGGACGAGAACGAACAAGGGTGAACAAGTCATGAAGCTGAAGACGACTCAACAACAAGAACTCCTGGCCACAAGCAAGTCCTCGCACAGCGCGCCGCGGCTTGCCGCCCTGGTCGCCGCCGTGGCCACGGTCGTCTTGCTGGCCGCTTGCGGCGGCGGCGATAAGCCCGAAAAAGCCTTGCAGACCGCGGCCAAGGTCAACAAAGAAGAAATCACCGTCCACCAGATCAACTTCGTGCTGCAGCGCCAACAAGGCCTCAAGCCCGAGCAAGCCGAAGCCGCCTCCAAGCAAGTGCTGGAGCGCCTGATCGAGCAAGAGCTCGCCGTGCAAAAGGGCCAAGAGCTCAAAATCGACCGCGACCCCAAGGTGGTGCAGCAGATCGAAGCCGCCAAGCGCGAAATCATTGCCCGCGCCTATGTGGAGCGCATCGGCGAGTCGATCTCCAAGCCCACCGCTGAAGAAGTCAGCAAGTACTACAACGAAAAGCCCGCGCTGTTCAAGGAGCGCCGCATCTTCAGCCTGCAAGAGCTGGCCATCGAGGCCACGCCGGAGCAGGTCCCAGTCATCCGCGAAAAGCTGCAGTCCGCCAAAAGCATGGCCGAATTTGCTGAGTTCTTGAAGGCGAGCAATATCCGCTTCAACGGCAACCAAGCCGTGCGCGCCGCCGAGCAGCTGCCGCTGGCCGGCCTCGACGCCATCTCCCGCATGAAAGACGGCGACTCCGCCGTCACCCAAACCCCCACCGGCATGACCGTCTTGTTCTTGGTCGGCTCGCGCAGCCAGCCGGTTGACGAAGCCCGCGCCAAGCCCGCGATCGAAGCCTTCCTGGGCAACCAGCGCAAGTCCGAACAAGTGCAAAAAGACATCAAGGCGCTGCGTGAAGCCGCCAAGATCGAATACGTCGGCAAGTTCAAGGAAGGTGCACCGGGCACTGCCGGCGCCGCTTCGGCACCCGCCGCCACTGCGGCCACTGGCGACGCCCCCGCCGCAACGGCAAACACAGCGCCAGCGCCAGCCCCGGTGGCTCCAGCCGCCAGCGGCCTTGACGCCAGCGCCATCTCCAAAGGCATGGGCCTGAAGTGATGATGGCCGCCATGAAGAACAACCCCAAGATCAAGACGACGATGGCAAAGCAAACCTTGTTGGCTTGTGCGCTGATGATGGGCGCGCAGGCCTTGCTGCTGACGCCCGCCGTCGCGCAAGCGCCAGTTGCCGCGCCCGCCGCCTCAGCCGAATACCGGCTGGGTGCCGGCGACGTGATGCGCATCTCGGTCTACCAAAACCCCGACCTGACGCTGGAGACACGCGTCTCCGAGAACAACGTCGTCTCTTTCCCCTTGCTGGGCAGCATCAAGGTCGGTGGCCTCAGCGTCACGCAAGCCGAGCAGCTGATCACCGACGGGCTCAAAAAGGGCAACTTCGTCAAGAACCCGCAAGTCACCATCGTGGTGCTGCAGGTCAAGGGCAACCAGGCCAGCGTGCTCGGCCAGGTCAACCGCCCGGGCCGCTACCCGATTGAGACGGCCGACATGCGCCTGACCGACCTGATCGCCAACGCCGGCGGTGTGGTCAGTGGTGCCGGCGCCGAGACGCTGATCCTCACCGGCAAGCGCGCCGGCCAGCCCTACCGCGCCGAAATTGACTTGCCCGGCATCTTCGCTGTGGGTGGTGGCGCGCAAGACGTGTTCATCCAGAACGGCGACGTGGTCTGGGTTGACCGTGCGCCGATGGTTTACATCTAAGGCGAAGTGCAGCGCCCCGGCCCGATGCGCCTGGAGCGCGGCATGACGCTGATGCAAAGCCTGGCCACGGGTGGCGGCATCACCCAGCGCGGTACCGAAAAAGGTATTCGCGTGCACCGCAAGGGCGCCGACGGCAAGGTCGAAATTGTTCAACTCCCGATGGATGAGAGTTTGAAAGATGGCGACGTTGTGTATGTCAAAGAGAGTTTGTTCTAAGGATTCGGTATGACATTCGGACAGTTTATTGCTATTTTTTTGGCGCGTTGGAAAATTGCTGCTGCGGTATTCTTGGTTCTGATTGGTGCAACACTCATTGCGAGCTTGCTATCTCCAAAGAAATACACAGCAGTAGCCTCGGTTGTTATAGATGCCAAGCCAGATCCGCTGAGTGCAATGATGTACGGTGGTGGAGTAAACCCCAGCCTCATTGCTACCCAAATTGACGTAATCACGAGCGATCGAGTTGCTTATAAGGTCGTGCGTAATTTGAAGCTGGCCGAGAATCCAACAATTATTGAGCAATGGAAGCAAGAAACCGAAGGCCTAGGTTCGATCGAGCAATGGTTAGGCCAGTCCTTTCAAAAGAATCTGGATGTCAAACCTTCTCGCGAATCGAATGTTATCAGCGTCGCTTACAAAGCCCCTGACCCACGTTTTGCTGCTGGTTTGGCCAATGCTTTCGTGCAAGCTTATCTCGAAACCAATATCGAGTTGCGCGTAGATCCGGCCAAGCAGTATTCAAGCTTTTTCGAAACTCGCGCCAAAGAAGCGCGCGAGGTAGTCGAGAAAGCTCAGGCGCAATTGTCTGAATATCAAAAGGAAAAGGGCATCATCGCCTCTGACGAGCGCCTGGACGTTGAGAACGCCAGGCTGAATGAGTTGTCGAGCCAGTTGGTTGGCCTTCAAGCGCTAGCCAGTGATTCCGGTAGCAGGCAGTCTGCTGCTAGAGGTGGTTCTAGCGACCGGATGCAAGAAGTGCTGAGCAATCCCTTGATTGCAGGTTTGAAGGCAGACCAAGCCAGACTCGACGCCAGAATGGAGGAGCTGAATTCCAAATACGGTGTCAATCACCCCCAGGTGCAAGAAGCCAAGGCCAACGCCACAGAGTTGCGCAAGCGCATTGAGCTTGAAACTGCCAAAGTAACCAGCAGTTTGGGCGTTGCAAACTCGATCAATCAACAACGGGTGGCCGAATTGCGCGCCTCGTTGGAGGCGCAACGCAACAAGGTGCTGCAGATGAAGGCAGTGCGGGACGAAGGCTCAGTCATGATGCGCGACGTTGAAAGTGCGCAGCGGACCTATGACTTGATTTTGCAGCGCTTGAACCAGTCAAACCTGGAAAGCCAAGTGACCCAAAGCAATGTAGCCGTGCTGACGCCTGCTAGCCCACCTTCCGATCCAACCTCGCCTCGCTTGGTTCTGAACATGTTGGTGGCCGTGTTTGCTGGCACTCTTCTGGCGGTAGGCACTGCCATCGTGCTTGAGTTGTTCGACCGCAGGATTCGCAGTGCTGAAGACGTAGTTTTGGCCGTGGGCCTGCCCATCATTGGTGTGATGCCGCGCCCTGAGGCCAAGCGCCTCTTTGGCCGCACGGTGAAGGCCAACCTGATGCAGCGTAACCTGCTCGGCCAAAGTTCGAGCGTGGCCAAGAGTGCCTGAATATGAGTGACTATCAATCCGAGGATGCCGCGATCGTGAGTGCAGAACAGTCCACCCAAACTGGCGGTCAAAGCCTTAAAGATCGCTCCATCGGCGACATCATTCGCGATGCTCGCAGCCTCAGCGCTGCCGAAGTCGAAAAGGTCCTTGTTTACCAGCGTGAAAAGGGTGTCCGCTTCGGCGAAGCTGCGGTTGCGCTTGGTTTGGCCAGTGAAGACGACGTATTGAACGCGCTGGCCCAGCAATTTCACTACCCGTTAGCGACAGCGGAGAGGCGGGTCTCCAGCCCCGAGTTGGTAACATTGAATCATCCGTTCTCTGTGCAAGCGGAAGCGATTCGCGCGGCGCGCAGCCAAGTCACCATGCACTTGCACGGTACCGGAGAGGCTCGCACTGCGCTCGCCGTGATCAGCCCCGAACATGGAGACGGCAAAACTTATTTCGCCGCCAATTTGGCAGTTTCTCTGGCCCAGTTGGGCGGCCGCACGCTCTTGGTGGACGCTGATTTGCGCAGCCCTCGCCAGCATGAAGTGTTCTGTGTTTCCAACACCGCAGGCCTGTCCAACGTGCTGTCCGGCCGCGCTGAAGCGCAGGTTATTCAGACAGTTGAAGGGGTGCCTGGCTTGTTCGTGTTGCCCGGCGGCTCGATTCCCCCCAACCCGCTTGAGTTGATCGAGCGCCCCGCATTTGGCCTCTTGATGCGAGAGTTGTGCGCCAAGTTCGACCACGTCATTGTGGATACGGCCGCCGCTAGTGTGGGTGCTGATGCCTGCATGGTGGCATCCAAGTGCGGTGCCGCCATCGTCTTGACCCGCAAGAACGAGAGCAAGTACGAGGCGCTGCAAGACTTGGTAGCCAGCCTGTCGGGTAGTGCCGTGCGTGTACTCGGCGCGGTCATGAACGAGTATTGAAACTGCCCATCGTTCCTAAAGCGCCAAATCAATGTCTGCCACTCAATCGCCCGCCTGGCTGCCTCGCGGCCTAGATATTCCTGCTCTGCTGCTGATCAGTGCGGCGCTGCTCTATATGTTTGGGCCCGTGTACAAGGCCCTCAGCAGCACTATCTGGGCGACCGATGAACAGGGCCACGGACCTATCATCTTTGCCATCAGCGTTTGGTTGCTGTTCAGCGCCCGGCACACCTTGGCCGAACTGCAATCTAAAGCAGCGCCGGTAGCGGGTTACGCCATCGTTGTTTTTGCATGCCTGATGTTTGTGGCCGGTGTGTCGCAAGACATTTGGATCTT
Organism: Roseateles sp.; assembly: GCF_031397715.1. Classification (GTDB taxonomy): domain Bacteria; phylum Pseudomonadota; class Gammaproteobacteria; order Burkholderiales; family Burkholderiaceae_C; genus Paucibacter_A. The sequence continues at coordinate 2,014 of NZ_JANNMI010000451.1, read as the reverse complement.
TGTAATGACCGCCCAGATCCTCTTGCTCGCCGGCATCACGCTGGTGTTCAAAGGCTGGGCCGGTCTGCGCTTGATTTGGTTTCCATTGTTTTTCATGCTCTTCATGGTGCCCTTGCCAGAGGCTTTAGTTGCTTCAGTCACAGCACCGCTGAAGATGGCGGTCTCCTATGTGGCCAGCGGCCTTTTGTACAACATGGGTTACCCCGTCGGGCGCACGGGGGTGATGCTCACCGTCGGGCAATATCAGCTGTTGGTCGCCGATGCTTGCGCAGGTTTGAACTCGATGTTCACGCTGGAAGCGCTTGGAATGCTGTACATGAACCTGATGAAGTACACCTCGGCGGCGCGCAATATCACCTTGGCGATTGTTTTGGTGCCGATTGCCTTCATCGCCAATATTTGCCGCGTGATGATATTGGTGTTGGTAACTTATTATTTTGGCGACGAAGCCGGGCAAGGGTTTGTCCACGGGTTCGCCGGTATGGTTTTGTTTATGTTGGCCTTGGTATTGATGCTATTGACGGACAAGTTCTTGGGCTTGTTTTTCGACAACAGCCGGGGGCAGCAGCAATGAACCGCCTACGTTGGCACGGCCTTGCGCTGGCGATATTGGTAAGTCTGGCCGCTACCCTTGGCCCGATGGCCAAGCCCAGCATCCATTTGGCTGAACAGCAACAAAAGCTTGATCTAGAGAAAGTTTTCCCTGCTGTTATCGGCGCATGGAAGCTTGATACCAATCTGCCCGTCGGCATCATTTCGCCCGATGTCGAGGCAATGTTGAAGAAGCTCTACGCCCAAACGTTGAGCCGCACCTATATCGGCCCGGACGGCTCAAGAATCATGTTGTCGGTGGCCTACGGCGGCGACCAGTCTGATGCAACACGCTCGCACCGCCCGGATGTTTGCTACCCAGCCCAAGGCTTCCAAATCAATTCGGCCAGCTCAGGCGTGGTTGCCGTGCAGACCGGTGAACTGCCGGTACGGCGCATGGTTGCCCAACTGGGTTCGCGGGTTGAACCAGTGACCTTTTGGTTCACGGTCGGGGAATACACCGCAGTGTCCGGCCAAGATCAAAAAATAATGCAACTGAAATACGGGCTGCGCGGCATCGTGCCCGATGGCATGTTGGTGCGGGTGTCAAGCATAGGCAAAGATGACGCCGCCGAGTTCAAGCTGCAGGCTCAGTTCATTGCAGACATGAAGCAGTCCATGGACGCCACAGTCCGGCCGCGCGTATTCGGCAGTAAATTGAGTAGTTGAAGCAGGGATGAAAGTCGAAACATGAGTTCAAAAAAAGTTGCATTGATCACCGGCGTAACCGGACAAGACGGCGCCTATCTGGCCGAGTTGCTGCTCTCCAAGGGCTATGACGTTCACGGCATCAAGCGCCGTTCGTCGTCGTTCAACACCGACCGGATCGACCACCTCTATCAAGATCCCCACGTCGACAAAAAGAACTTCACCCTGCACTACGGTGACCTGACCGACAGCAGCAACCTGATCCGCATCATTCAGCAGGTGCAGCCGGACGAGATCTACAACCTTGGCGCGATGAGCCATGTGGCCGTCAGCTTCGAGAGCCCCGAGTACACGGCCGATGCCGACGGCATGGGCACGCTGCGCATATTGGAAGCGATCCGCATCCTGGGCCTCGAGAAGAAGACGCGCTTTTATCAGGCCTCCACCTCCGAGCTGTACGGCCTGGTGCAAGAAATCCCTCAGAAGGAAACCACCCCTTTCTACCCACGCAGCCCCTACGCGGTGGCCAAGATGTACGCCTACTGGATCACGGTCAACTACCGCGAGGCCTACGGCATCTACGCCTGCAACGGCATCTTGTTCAACCACGAGAGTCCCTTGCGCGGCGAGACCTTTGTGACTCGCAAGATCACCCGCGCGGTGTCGCGTATCGCTTTGGGCCTGCAAGACTGCCTGTACCTGGGTCACGGGCTGATCGGTGCTGACTGACTCGCCCATCGCCCAGGTCATGGCGTCGTGCGACGCGGCGTGGCCG
>NZ_JANNMI010000395.1:0-17610 GCF_031397715.1 Roseateles sp. | reverse complement strand
TCGTCGCAGCTGATCGAAGTCTTTGGTCGGGTCCGCGACATCGCCAACCAGACCGCCGGCACCATGCGCGAGCGAAAAAGTTGATGCCGCCGTCAAAGGCGGCCGCCAGCATTTCGGACGCCGCCTTGGTGTCAACCTGCTTGCCATAGGTGACCCAGGAGCCCAGCGACAGCTCGGAGACTTGCAGGCCGCTACGGCCTAATCGACGGTATTGCATGGCGAATCTTCCGGAATTGGTTGAAGGCCGCAGCGTACAGCAGGCCGGCCGCTATAGTCTGCGCCAGTTCAATTGCCCGCAGCGTCGGGAACGAAATCAAACGCTATGCGCACAATTCAATCGCCGGACGCCGCCTCAGCCGTCAGCGCAGACCGGCTGCGCTTGGCCGTGGTCGGCGCCGGCCCGGCTGGTTTGACGCTGGCACTGTTGGCCGCGCAGCTGTTGCCGCAGGCGCAGATCACGCTGTTTGATGCCCGGCCGCTGAACCGTGATGTGTCCGCTGATCCGCGCACCTTGGCCTTGGCGCTGGGCAGCGTGCAATTGCTGCAACGCCTGCAGGCCTGGGACGCGAGCGTCGCGCAGCCGATTCTGACGGTCAGCGTCAGCCAAGCGCCACCGAACTTGAGGCACCCGCTGTTCGGCCCCGCCGAAGAACCGGCCGTGTCGCTGAGTGCGCAGGAACAAGGCGTTAGTGCGCTGGGCGCGGTGATCAGCTATGGCCAATTGGTCGCGCCCTTGCAGGCGCGCTGGCTGGCCCGCGCCGCGCTCGAACCAGGCCGCCTGAGCAGCCGCTTCGGCACGCCTGTCCAGGGCTTGAAGGCGCTGGGTGATGGCGTGGAAGTCGACGCCGGCATCGCCGAGCAATTCGATCTGGCGGTGGTGGCCGAGGGCGGCATATTTGCCGAGCAGGCGCGCAAAGCCATCCAGCATGACTACCAACAAAACGCCTGGGTCGGCACGCTGACCTTGGCCAACGAAAGCCCGCTGGGCGCGGCCTACGAGCGCTTCACACGCCATGGGCCGGTGGCGGTGCTGCCCCTAGCACCCAAGGCCGGCGAACGCCGTGCGGCCCTGGTTTGGTGTGTGCCGCAGGCCGAGGATGATGCCGCTGGCCTGACCGACGCGCAGCGCCTGGCGGTGCTGCAAAGCCTGCTGCCCGACAGCGTTGGCCGCCTGCAGGCGATCGGCTCCTTGAAGTGCTTTGCGCTGGGGTTGAATGCCGAGCGCAGCCTGGTCGACGGCCGCATTGTGCGCATCGGTAATGCCGCACAGACGCTGCATCCGGTCGCCGGCCAGGGGCTCAATCTGGGCCTGCGCGATGCCTATGCACTGGTCGACGCGCTGCGCGCCGGTGGCCCTATCGAGGCAGCGCTGCGCGGGGTTGAATGGCAACGAGCGCCGGATCGTTGGGCCATGATTGCCGCCACCGATTTCCTCGCCCGCACTTTCGCTTGGCGCTGGCCGGGTTTGCCCATCGCGCGCGGCTTGGCGCTGGCGGCCCTGCAAGCGGCCACACCTTTGAAGAAAGCGCTGGCGCGGCAGATGATGTTTGGTCGGCGTTAGGGACCCTAATTCAGCGCCAGCGCGATCAGGTCGCGCAGCATCAAATTGACATTGCTGCGCAGCGCGCCCTCGGTGGCCAGGCGCAAGCGCTCGTTCGGGTCCACCATGGCGGCCGTGAACTCGGCCACATAGACGCTGCGCAGACGGCGCTGGTAGACCACAGCTCCGCTGCGTTTGTCGACCACCGTGTAGGCCATGGTCAGCGCCACCTTGGTGTTCAGCCCGAAGATCGGCTGTTCCAGGTCCACCAACTGGGCCTCCATTGAAAAGCCACCGCTGGCCGGCCGCAGCGCCAGCATGCCGGTGGCGCGCAGCGACTCTTCGATCGCTTCCTGCAGCGCCGCGTTGCTGAGCTTGGAGCCCCACCAACTGCCGGTGGCACGCCCGCCGGTGACCGGCGACAGCAAGATCTGACCCTTTAAGCGGTCGGGCACCCAGCCGCGCATTTGCAAGCTATCTTGCGGATCCAGAGCCAGCTTGGGGGCCTCGGTCGGGCTGGCGCAGCCGGCCAGGCTGATCGCCCAGACCAGCCCCATCAACCCGACAAGCGAGCTCCAAAATCGACTTTTCATTGCATGCGTCTCTCGGTTCACAGCCGCCTGTGCTGCAGCGCCGGCAGTTGGTGCCTGATCGCCGCCAGCCGTTTGGCGTCCAGATCGGCCAGCACCAGGCCCTCGCCCTCGGGCAAACAGCCCAAGACTTCACCCCAGGGGTCGACGATCATCGTGTGGCCCCAGGTCCTGCGGCCATTCTGATGCAGGCCGCCCTGGGCCGGTGCGATGACATAGGCCTGATTTTCGACCGCTCGTGCGCGCAGCAGCAGCTCCCAATGGGCTTGGCCGGTGACAAAGGTGAAGGCAGCGGGCACGCTGATCAGATCGCAAGGCCCGAGAGCGCGGTAGAGCTCGGGGAAGCGCAGGTCATAGCAAACACTCAAGGCGACCCGCAGCGAGTCCAGCTGCGCGGCCACCGGCGCTGTGCCCGCCTCCAGCACGCGGCCTTCGTCATAGCGCTCGCTGCCGTTGTCAAAGCGGAACAAATGCATCTTGTCATAACGCGCCACTTGCGCGCCATCCGGGCCGTAGACGCAGCAGGCGTTGCGGACCCGCTCGCAAGAAAGGGAAGGGCCGTCCCGACCTTTCTTGACCCCCTCGGGGGGCTGCGCCCGCGCACAAAGGCCCGAGAGGGGCTTTGTGGCTGGCAAAGGCCATTCGGCTTGCAAGCCGAATGGCGGGCGACGTAAGTCGTCGCCCTGGGGGCGCTCAGAAGTGCTCGTCTGCAGCGGCAGCGTCCCGCCAATCAAATACAGGCCCAGCTCGGCAGCGGCGCGGCTGAGCATCTGCTGGATCGGCGCATCAGCATCGCCGGGTGCCTCGGCCAGCGCCAGCTTGTCGCCGTCGGCCTGGCCCATCAGGCAGAAATACTCGGGCAGAGCCGCCAGCTTGGCGCCTTGTGCGGCGGCCTGTTCCAGCCAGTGGCGGGCACGCGCCAGATTGACCGCGAGATCGGGGCCGGAGACCATTTGAATGGCAGCAATTTTCATGGCGAACTCCTCAAGGGGCGCTGGCGGCGGGTTCGGCGGCGGAGGCCGCTGATGCAGCCCCGAACAAGCCGCTCTGATGTTCGACCCGCTCGACCTTGGGGTCCTCCCAGCTGCCGGTGATACGAAACTCACGCGTATTGGCCGCCGCCAGCGGTTTGCTCAGGATCAGCTGGGCCAAGAAAGTGCCCAGGCCAATCGCCGGGTTGATCGCGATATAGGCCAAAGAGGCGCCGCCGGTATTGAACTCGGGCACCACCAGCACACGCAGATTCTGGGTTTCGGCCGCCAGATCCGCCTGGCCGTCCACCAAGACGGTGGCCTGCACGCCGCGGGTGCGCAAATTGCTGCTGCGCGCCACGCCCTGTTCGATCTTGACATCGCCGGTCACGCCGTCGAAGGTAAAGCCCTCGGAGAACACATCGCGAAAATCGAACAAGAACCGGCGCGGCAGCGACTGCAGGCTCAACACCCCCATCAAGCGGCCCACGCCCGGCTCCACATTGAGGAATTGCCCCGACTCCAGCGCCACATTGAGCTGGCCACTCATGCTGGGGAAGTCGGGCGACAGCGGCTCGCCCTGCCAGCCGAGCTGGCCGGCCAATTGGCCACGCCCACCGCGCAAGACCCGCCCCTGGCCCATGCGCTCCAACATATCCCCCGCATCCAGCAGCTCTAACTTCCAATCCAGCTGGGTACGGCGCTGTGCGCGGCCGGGCTCCTTGAGCCAATGGCCGGTCGCGTTCAAGACCGCATCGGGTGCCTTCAGTTGCAGCTTGCTCAGGCGCCAGTCATGCGCCGGACCGCTGGCGCTCGCCGCCACCTCAAGCCGCCCGAGGCGCTTGCCGCGCAACTCGAAGTCATCGACGACGATGTCCAGATCCGGCACATTGCCGGGCTGGCTGTCGAGGATTTGGCCCACGCCCTCGGCGTCATGCCGCGGCACCGACAGGCGACTCAGGCGCGCAAAAACAAGCCCGGCCTGCCCGGCTTGGGCCGCCCGCAGCTCAATAAAGCCGGCCAGCTGCTGCGCGTCAACGGTGAAGCGCCAAGCGCCCGCTGCCGGCCCCGTCCCGGGCGCCTGCGTCACGCCCGCCACCACCCGGGTGAGTGAGCGCCCCGCCACTTGCAGCGCATTGGCACGCAGCGCAATCTGGGTCGGCAGATAGCCACTGCTCATGCCGACCAGCGGCTCGCCTTCTTTGCCGGCGAGCGATGGCGTGCCCAGCAGCCGCCGCGCCAAGCCCTGCCAGGCATCCAGATTGACGCTGTCCAGATTGGCCTGCATTTGCACGCCATTGGCCGGCAGCCCCGGCAGGCTGTCCTGCACGCTGAGGGCGCCGCGCAAGACCCGCGCCGGCGTGACCGACACATCGCGCTGGTAATGCGCTTGCAGCAGATTGCCGAGCTCAAGGCGCAGCTCATCGCGGCCCCCGTCCGGCTTCAGCTGCAGGCGCAGCGGCAGGGCCACGGCCGGGTCCTTGCGCAGCGGCGCCGGCAAGTCCAGCCCCAGGCCGACCAGGTTGCTGGTCAAGGCATAGTCGGCCTGGCCCTGCTGCAGACCCAATTGCAGGCGGTAGCTGGTTTGGCCGCTGGCCACTTGCGCCAGCTTGGCGACGGCGCCCAGTTCGGGCATGCGCCGCAAGGCCTCGGCCGTGGCCACGCCGGTGGCGGTGAAACGCAGGCCGCCGCCCACCTGGCTGCCCCCCTCGATATTGAGTTCGCCGCCCAGCGCACGGGCCTGCAGGCCCTGCAGCGTCACGCCCTGGCGGTCAAATTCGATGCGGCCGCTGGCATTGGCCATCAGCGGCACATCGGGGCGCAGGCGCAAGTCGCCGCCCAAGAGCTGCACAGCGCCCTTGACCACCGATTTATCCATGTCATTCAAGGGCAAGTTCAGGCTCAGCTTCAGGTTCGCCGCGCCGCTGGCGCTGGCCGCCGCCAGCAAGCCGCCACTGGCCTCGTTGACCGGGCTCTGGCGCACAAACTTCAACAGCTCGGTGCCGGGGCCAGTGCCGCTGCCTTCGAGCTCCAGCTGATGTTTGAACAAAAGGTCCTTGATGCCGCCCTTGATGCCGGTCAGCTCATAGCCAAACACCTTGGCGCGGCCTGCCTTGATCTGCATGCTGCCGCGCTCGAACACCAGGTCGGCATTGACATGCTCCAGCGCCGGCCAGTTCGAGGGGCGTCCCTCGGAGCCGGTCACATAAAGCAGCTCGATATCGCGCGCTTGCGTGGTGATGCGGAATTGTCCGTCGCGCTCCTTCTCGCCCGCGAACGGGAACTTTGCCAGCTCGCCGCGCAAGCGCACATCGATGGCGCGCGCTTCGCCGCCGCGCAGCGCATCCCGCACATAGTCCAGCGTATGGTTGCCGACGGCTAAGGGCAAATAGCGGTGGATCTTGACCGCGTCAATCTTGTCGAACTGCCCAGTCAGTTCCAGCCAGCCCGGCAAGCGGCTCTGGCCGGCCCGGTTGCCGCTGCGCCAGACCGCATCGAACTCACCGCGCAGGTCTTGATTGGCCAGCGCCAAACGGCTGATGCGCAATTCAATCTGTGGCGCTTGCTTGGGCTTGGCCTCAATACGCCAGTCCAGCTTGGCGCTCAGGCTTTGCATCGCCGGCAGCTCTTGGCGGAAGACGCCGGGCAGCTCCAGCGCGCCATCGGCCATGCTCAGCTGCGCCTGCCCGCCGCGTTCGTTGGCGTCGAGCTGCACCGTCAGCCCGCGCAGGCCCAGGCGCTCCACCCCAGCCTTGGCGCCACCGAGCTGCAAGCCTTCGAGCCGGCCCTTGACCTGGTAGCGGCGCGGTTCGATCAGCGCGCCGTCCCAGCTCGCGTTGAGCCGGCTAATCACCCCTTGCGGCGCCATCTCGGCCAACCAGGCATGGGTCTGCGCATCAAAGGGCAGGCGCTGCGTCAGCTGACTCATCAGGGCCAGGTCCAGCCGTTCGGCCGACAGCTCGCCGCCGATCGGCAACCCGGCTGCGGCCGCGCCCGCCACCGGCTTGGGCAAACGCAGGGCCAGCTTCCAGTCGGAGCGCGGCCACACCACGCCGTCGCCGCTGATAAAACCGAGCCGGGTCGCCTGCAGGCTGAGCGCTTGTGGGGCATGCAGGAACTGCAGGCGGCCCTCGATTTGCGCCAGGTCGAGCGGGTCGGCCTGCGGCACCAGGCGCAGTTTGACGGTGCGCAGCGCCATATCCGTCGTCACCCCACTCGGGCTGCCGCTCTTGAAATCAATCCAGGCCCGCAGCGCGCCGTCGCCCTCGCTCAACTCAAAGGGCAGATCGACATGGCGGCGCAGCTCGCGCAGATCGGCACGGGGCAAATCGGCATAGAGCTGGCCGCTCCACCCCTGAAAATCGCTGGGCCGGCGCAGCAGCAGCGCCTGTGTGAAGCGGCCGCGCAGGCCAAAACGCTGGCCCCACTCGGGCGGCGGCGTGGCGTCGAGCCGAATTTCATGGCGGCGCACCCCATTGCGCATGACCAGGTTCAGGTCCGACAGCTCCAGCGCTTGCGCGCTACGGCGCTCATCGACCCAGCGCACGCGGCCGTTCAGGATCACGAACTCATGTTGCGACAGCAGCCAGTCGGCCCATTCCTCGGCCAGGCCGGTGGACTCAGGCTGAGCCACCGCCTCGTCAACGCTCAGGCCCGCCACAAAGAAGCGGCCCTTGGCGTCGCGGCGCACCTCGATTTGGGGCGCATCAATCAGCAATTGCTCAAAGCGCAAATTCAGGCTCAGCAGTGAGCGCGCCGACAGCGCCGCCGCCACCCGCGGCAGGCGCAGCGCTTCGCGACCGCTGGGGTCCAGCAAGCGCACCTCTCGCATCTCGATGGCGGGAATCCAGCCGCCCGAGGTGACGCTGATGCTGCCTATGCGCACCGGCGCCCCCAGCGCTTGTGAGGCGTGGCGCTCCAGGGCCGGACGCCATTCATCGATGTGCGGCAGAATCGCCCAGTGCAAAACCGCCCAAGCCAGCACCAACAAGCCCCAGGCCAGCAAGATCAGGCCCAAGGCCCAGGCGAGCAGGCGACGCATCAGCCGGCCGGGTCGTTTGAGCCAGAGCAGCCGCGTGGCAGGTGAGGAAACAGATACTGACATTAAAAGGGGAGCAGCCCGTGAGACCGAGTTCGAATGTGTTGACGCTGGCCGTCGCGACCCCAAGCAATGCCACCCTAGCGAGCCATGACAACACTTGATCCCGCCATTGTCCCCGAGACTGCGCCGGCGGCTTTGGCCGAACACAGCCGATTTGTGCAACGCATCAGGCGCCGCTACGCGCCTGAGCTGAATTTGCTGCCGGCCGGCCAGCCGGATAGAGCCGCGATTGAGCAATTGATTGCCGCCCTGCAAGCCGGTGGCCGACCCTTGGCCGGCGCGCTGCGGGTGGCACGCCACCTGATCCTGGAGCGCTTGGCGGTGTTGGACATCGAAGCCGGCGCGGCTATGCATGAGATCACCGAGGTGATGACCAGCCTGGCCGAAGTGACGCTCTGCCTGGCCTTGCAGCAGGCGCGCGCCGAGCAAGATGCCCTCAGCGGCGCGGCCCGCAACGCCGCCGGCGAGGTGATCGAATTCTGGGTACTGGGCATGGGCAAGCTGGGCGCACGCGAGCTGAATGTGTCGTCTGACATTGATCTCATCTACGTCTATGACGATGACGGCCAAACAGATGGGAACCAACACGGCAAAGGATCCATCTCGGCGCATGAATACTTCGCCCTGGTCGCCAAACGCCTCTACGCCCTGATCGGCGAGGTCACCGACGACGGCCAAGTGTTCCGGGTCGACTTGGCGCTGCGGCCAAACGGCAATTCCGGCCCGGCCGCCGTCAGCATGGCGATGCTGGAAGAGTATTTCCTGGTGCAGGGTCGTGAATGGGAGCGCTTTGCCTGGCTGAAGAGCCGGGTTGTCGCACCACTTGAAAGCGTACAGAGTGGCAGCGCCCTGGGCCTGCGTTCGCTGGTGGCGCCCTTTGTCTACCGCCGCTATCTGGACTACGGCGTGTTCGAAGGCCTGCGGCAATTGCACCGCAAGATCCGCGACGAGGCGCGTTCGCGTGCGGTCGGCCGGCCCGAGCGCGCCAATGACGTCAAGCTCTCGCGCGGCGGCATCCGCGAGATCGAGTTCACCGCGCAATTGCTGCAGGTGGTGCGCGGCGGCCAGTTCCCCGAGATCCGCACCCGCTCAACCGTCAAGGCCTTGGCCAAGCTGGCCGAGCGCGGCCTGATGACGGCCGAGGCGGCCGAAAAGCTCAGCGCCGCCTATGTCTTCTTGCGCCAGGTCGAACACCGCATTCAATTCCTCGACGATCAGCAAACCCATTGCCTGCCAAGCAATGATGCGGACCTGAAGTGGATCGCACGCAGCATGGGGATGACCTGCCAGCTGGAGTCTTGTCAATTGCTGGACCGCCTGGGTGAGGTGCGCGAAATCGTCGCCACCGAGTTCGATGCCTTGTTGCACGACGGCCAGGCACCCAGCAACAAGGCGAATGGCTGCCGCAGCTGCAATGGGCCGGCGCTGCCGGTCGATGCGGAGGAGTTTTTGGCCAAGCTGCCGACCGAGCTGGCCACGGCCGTGCGGCGCTGGGCCGGCCAGCCACGGGTGCAAAGCCTGCGTGAGGAGTCGCGCCTGCGCTTGGCCAAGCTGATAGCCCGGGCCGCCATCGCCGTGCGCGACGAGGGCTGCAGCATGGCCGCCGCGCTGCGCTTCGTCGATTGGATCGAACCGCTGCTGCGGCGTGAAAGCTATCTGGCCCTCTTGGTCGAGCGGCCGGCGGTGCAGGCAAGGCTGTTGCGCTTGCTCGGCCTGGCGCGCTGGCCTATGCGCTATTTGATGCTGCACCCGGGCGTCATCGACGAGCTGGCCGACAGCCGCCTGCAGCATGACCGCTTTGACGGCGCGGTGTTCTTGCAGGACTTGCAAGGACGCCACGCCGGCTGGGAGCGCAGCGGCGAGGCGCATGACGAGGCCTTGCTCGACACGCTCAGGCGCGCGCATCACGCGGAGGTGTTCCGCACGCTGGTGCGCGATATCGAAGGGCAAATCAGCGTCGAGGAGGCCGGCGACGAGCTGTCGGCGCTGGCCGACGCGATTCTGCAATGCACGATTGACTGGACCTGGGCGCGGCTCAAACAGGCGCATCGCCCCTCGCCGCGCTTTGCGGTGATTGCCTATGGCAAGCTCGGCGGCAAGGAGCTGGGCTATGGCGGCGACCTCGACGTTGTGTTCTTGTTCGATGATTCAGACGAAGGCGATGAGGCCGCCAAGGATCTGGTGCCCGAAATCTACGGTGCCTTTGTGCGCAAGCTGATCACCTGGCTGACCGTGCGCACCTCGGCCGGTGAGCTGTTCGACATCGACACCGCGCTGCGTCCAAACGGCAATTCCGGCATGTTGGTGACCTCGCTCGCGTCGTTCGAAAAGTACCAGACCGGGCGCGGCAGCAATACCGCCTGGACCTGGGAGCATCAGGCGATCACAAGGGCGCGCTTTTGTGCCGGCGACGCGAGCCTGGCCGAGCGTTTCGAGGCGGTGCGCCGCCATGTGCTGACCGCGCCGCGCGACCAGGCGGCGCTGCGCCAGGAGATTCAGGCCATGCGCGACAAGGTGCGCGCCGCGCATCCCATCAGGGCCGGCAAGTTCGACGTCAAACACAGCCCCGGCGGCATGATGGACGCCGAGTTCGCGCTGCAGTTTCTGGTGCTGGCCCATGCCGGCGCGCACCCGACCTTGATCGCCAATGCCGGCGCCATCGCCCTGCTGCAGCGCGCTGAAGCGGCCGGCCTGCTGCCGGACGGCGTTGGCAGCCAAGCCGCCAATGCCTACCGCGAACTGCGCCGCGCTCAGCACCGGGCCCGCCTGGATGAGCAACCGACGGCGGTTGACGCGGCCGACCTGGCCACGCTGGGCCTTGACCACCACCGCGACCCGGTGCTGGCCTTGTGGCAGTCGGTGTTCGTCTGAAGACGCTTCTCCAAGCCTGGAGAGGCTTCGGCAACTTCCTCGGCCTGAGCGCGCTGCTGGCCTGGCTGGCGCCGAGCGCGGCGTTGGACTGGCAGCCGCAACTGGCCGCCGGCGAGCCCTGGCGGGCCTGGAGCAGCGCTTTTGTGCATTGGAGCCGCCAGCACTTGTGGGCCAATCTGCTGGCCTGCGCCGTCGTCAGCTTGTTCGGCTGGGGCGCGCGGGTCCCACCGCGCTGCGCCTTGGCCTGGGTCATCGCCTGGCCGCTGACGCAAATCGCGCTGCTGCTGCAGCCAACATTGCTGCATTTCGGTGGGCTCTCGGGCGTGCTGCATGCCGGTGTGGCGGTGGTGCTGGTCGAGTTGCTATCGCGCGCCGGCCGCGAACGCTGGATCGGTGCCTGTGTCACGCTGGGCCTGCTCATCAAGCTCTGGCAGGAGCAGCCGCTGGGCGCGCCGCTGCGCCATTTGGCCGAGTGGGACATCGCGGTGGTGCCGTTCTCGCATTTGACCGGCGCGCTGGCCGGGGCATTCAGTGCGCTTGGTTTGCTGTGCTTACAGCGCCGCAGGGCAGCGGCAGGCAAAAAAGCTCGGTGATTCAGCCGGATGGCTGCGGCCCTGCTCTGGGCCATGAAGCACTGTCGCCATGGTGGCAAATTGGCACGCTCGCGCGCCGTAGACTGGGGCTCCTATTTGATTATTTACCCCTGCTCAGGAGGCCGGCGATGATTCAGCTTTGCGGTTTTTCACTCTCCAACTATTACAACAAGGTCAAGTTCTTCATGCTCGAGAAGGGCATTGCCTTTGAGGAAGTGCAGGTGATGACGCACTCGCCCGAAGAGTCGGTGCTGAGCTGCAGCCCACTCGGCAAGGTGCCTTTCATCCGCACACCGATGGGCGCTTTGTGTGAAAGCCAGGTCATCCTTGACTACCTGGAAGCCGCCCACCCTAGCCCGGCGCTGCTGCCGGCCGACCCTTTTGAGGCGGCCAAGCAGCGCGAGCTGATCACCTTCATCGAGCTGCATCTGGAACTGGTCGCCCGCGAACTGTACGGCCAGGCCTTTTTCGGCGGCACGGTCAGCGAGGGCACCAAGGCGCGCGTGCACAAGCTGTTGGTCAGCAATATCGCCGGCTTCAAACGGCTGGCCCGCTTTGGCCCCTATGTCGGCGGTGACAGCTTTGGCATGGCCGACTGCGCGGCCTGGGTCAGCCTGCCGCTGGTGGCGATGGCCAGCAAGGCGGTGTTGGGCGAGGACCTGCTGGCGGCCGGCGGCGTCGACTGGAAACCCTATGCCAAGCTGATCGGCGAACGCCCGGCGGCATTGAAGGTGGCGGCCGACCGCAAGGCCGATCAGGAACGCATCGCGCTGCTTAAAGCGCAAGGCTGAGGCCGGTCAGCATGAGCCTGCCAGAAATTTTGTGGGTGGGGCATCACCTGACCCCGCCGCGGACCAACGTCGCTAATGAGTGGCTTTTCTCATGCTTTTTCCACCCCTTTGCAAGCGCCAGTGCCCCACACTGTCAGTTCAGCTCAACTGAGCTGACTCAACAAGCTTCAGCCTTGCGCAGACAGATGCTGGCGCAGCAGAATTGACGGACTCAAAAATGCTGCCACAAGCGGCGATGAGAAAGGGGACAGGTATGAAATCTGGCAGCAATATCAGAATCGGGACCCGCTTAGGCTTGGCGTTTGGCGCCGTGCTTTTCATCACGGCCCTGATTGCGGGGATTGGCGTGTGGCGGCTCGGCACGCTGCGGGCGGCGGCCCATAATTTGGCCACCGTCGAGATGGAGCGCAGCAGCTTGGCGGCGCACTGGTCGGCCAATATCAACTTGAACTGGGTCCGCACCTCGGCCGCCTTGTTCGCCAGTGACGCCGCTTTTATCAAGGCCTTGCAGGCCGATATGGAAGCCACCTCCAAAATCATTGGCGAGACCCAGAAGCAGCTGGAACCCTTGGTCAGCGATGCCAAAGGCAAAGAGTTGCTGGCCGATATCGGCCGGGCCCGCGAGCTCTACCGTGGGCCACGCAGCGAGCTGATGAAGAAGAAACTGGCGGGTGAAGATGTCGCCGAAGCGGTCAAGTCGACGCTGCAGCCCCTGGCCACCACCTATCTGGCGACGCTCGCCAAGTTGGATCAGCATATGGACGACATGCTGAGCAAGAGCCAGGCCGCAACCAATGGCGTGGCGCAAGCCGGCCAATGGATGTTGGGTCTGGGTGCCCTCTTGTCGCTGGCTTTGGGCTTGGGCTTTGCCCTCGTAGCGACAAGAGCCATCACGCGCCCGATCAACCAAGCGGTCAGTTCGGCCCAAGCGATCAGCGACGGCGATTTGTCCGCCAGCATTGCCGCCCAAGGCTCGGACGAATCCGCGCAGATGCTGCAAGCTCTGCTGGCGATGCGTGACAAATTGGCCCATATCGTCGGCGAGGTCAGGGAGAACGCCGAGGGCGTCTCCACCGCCAGCGCCGAAATTGCCCAGGGCAACCACGATTTAAGCGCCCGCACGGAGATGCAGGCCAGCGCCATCCAGCAAACCGCAGCCTCAATGGAAGAGTTGAGCGCCACCGTCAAGCAAAACGCCGAGAACGCCAGGCAAGCCAACCAGATGGCGATGACAGCGTCCCAAGTGGCTGTCAAGGCGGGCGATGTCGTCAATGAGGTGGTCGAGACGATGAAGGGCATCAACGACAGCTCCAAGCGGATTGCCGACATCATCACCGTCATCGACGGCATCGCCTTCCAGACCAATATCCTGGCGCTCAATGCGGCCGTCGAAGCGGCCCGGGCCGGCGAGCAAGGGCGCGGCTTTGCGGTGGTGGCTTCCGAGGTGCGCAGCTTGGCCGGGCGTTCGGCCGAGGCGGCCAAGGAAATCAAGTCCTTGATCAGCACCAGCGTGGAGCGGGTTGAATTGGGCAGCAGCTTGGTCGACCGGGCCGGCGTCACCATGACCGAGGTGGTGGCCTCGATTCAAAAAGTCACCCACATCATGGGCGAGATCAGCGCCGCCAGCAGCGAGCAAAGCTCGGGCGTTGCGCAGATTGGCGGCGCGGTGCAGCAGATGGATCAAGTGACCCAGCAGAACTCCGCCCTGGTCGAAGAAATGGCGGCCGCGGCCAGCAGCTTGCGCACCCAGGCTCAGGCCTTGGTGCAGGTGATGGCGTTCTTCAAATTGGCGGATAAACGCACTCACCGCTGAGCATGGCGCAGCCCCGTGCCAAAACTCGCCAGGCGCCCGCCCATGACCTGGTTCGCTCAAGTTTCTGAGGCTTTTTTCAAGACTTCTGGGGCGGCCTCGCTGAAGGCTTTGTTGCTGGCCTGCTGGCTAATCTGCAGCGGTTTGGCGGGTGCGCAAACCAATCAAACGACGCAGGCACAGGCCGGCAGCCCTGCGCCGCAGGGTGCTGAGCCGCGGGGCGCTGAACCGAGTACAGAGCCCGCCGCACGCGTGATGCTGCTGGTGTCCTACCACGCCGGCATGGCCTGGAGTGACGAGCAGATCGCCGGCTTGCGCAGCGAGCTGGCCCGCTACGAGCGGCCCATCAAGCTGAGTCTGGACTTTCTGGACACCAAGAATGTGCGGCCGCTGCCCGCCTATCAGCAGCAAATTGAAGCCCTGTTGCTGAGCAAGTACGGAGCCACGCCGCCCCGGCTGTTGTTGGCCACCGATGACGATGCCTTGGACCTTGCGCTGCGCATGCGGGCTCACCACTTCCCGGGCGTGCCCATCTTGTTCTCCGGCGTCTCGGGCAGCCGCCGGGCAAGCTTGCAGCAGGAGGGCAATATCAGCGGCGTATTCGACGACAGCGATGAGGGCCAAAACCTTGCGCTGATGTTGCAACTGCTGCCGCAAACCCAGCGGGTCGTGATCATCCATGACCAAAGCCGCACCAGCCTGGCCCAGGTGGCCAGCTTGGCGCCGATCTTGGCCCAGCGGCCGAGCCTGCAGGTCGAACATCTGACGCGGCTGTCGGTGCAAGAGGTGCAGGCCCGCCTGCGGGCCTTGAGCGCCAGCGATCTGGTGCTTGCCCTGCCCTTCAACCTCGACGCCCATGGGCGCGTGCTCAGCCATGAGGAGGCCAGCAAACTCTGGGCGCAAGCGGCCACGGCCCCCTTGACCGTCACACGGGACGTCAGCATGCAAGCGGGCGTGCTGGGGGGCTATTTGGTCACCGGCCGGCAGCAAGGAGAGTATCTGGGCCGCCTTGCGCTGCAGGTCTTGCGGGGCCAGCGCGCGGATGAGCTGCCGATGACGGCCGGTCTGGGTGCGCCGACTTTCGAGCATCAACAATTGCTCCGCTGGGGCATTGACGAGGCCGCCCTGCCGGCGAAGGCGGTGGTGTTGCAGCGCCCGGCCGACTGGTGGGCCGACCTGCGCCCCTATCTGGGCTGGTTGATCAGCCTATTTGGCAGCCTGGTGGTCATCATTGCGCTCTTGATCAACGGGATCAGGCTGCGGCAACGCTCGGAACAGGCCTTGCGGAACAGCACGCAGAATTATCTGGCCTTGTTCAACGGCAGCAGCGATGCCATCTTGGTGCGCGACGGCAATAGCTTGGCCATCGTTGATGTCAATCCGCGTTTTTGCAGCCTTTACGGCTATACCCGGGCCGAGGCGCTCTTGCTGAGTCCGGGCCAACTCAGTGACGAGGCGAATCACTACACCGGGACCATGGTGGCCGAGCGCATCGCCAAGGCCAAAAACGAGGGGCCGCAGTTCTTTGAATGGCGCTCGCGCCGCAAAGACGGCAGCCACTTTTGGGCCGATGTGTCCTTGACCGCGTTCACATTGCCGACGGGCGAACGCATCATTTCCACGGTGCGCGATGTTTCCGACCGTAAGCAACTGGAGACGCAGGCCCAAGCCTTTCAGCACCGGGTCACGCAGATCTACCAAAACCTACCGGTGGCGGTCTTCGTCATCGACGCGCAGCACCAGGTGACCTTTTGGAACGAACAAATGACCCGGCTGACCGGGGTGGCGGCGAAGGACATCATCGGCAGCCATGAGGCCTGGCGCGGCATGTATCCCACGGCCAGGCCCTGCCTGGTGGATGCGGTGGTGGACGGCCTGGACGTCGAGGCCTTGCGGCAGCTGTATGGCGATCAACTGCGCAGCAGCGATGAAGTGCCTGGCGCATGGGAAGGAGAGTCCTGCGTGCCCGCGCAGGGCGAACGCGGCAAACTTTGGCTGCGCTTTTGCGCGGCACCCTTGCGCGACGAGCAGGGGCTGGTGGTCGGCGCGATTGAAACCGTGATCGATGTGACGGCGCTCAAGCATTCGCAAGAAAGCCTGCTCGCACTGAACCAAGAGTTGGAAGCCCGTGTGCAAACCCGCAGCCAGGAACTTGAATTGGCAATGGCGCAACTGTTACAGGCCGACAAGATGGCGGCCCTGGGCAGCTTGGTGGCAGGTGTAGCGCATGAACTGAACACGCCGGTTGGCAATTTGCTGACCGTCGCCTCGACAATTTCACAAACCAGCAAGACCTTTGGCGAAGAGCTGCTGGGCGGGCGCCTGCGCCGGGCCGAGGTGCAGACTCGCGTGGATCAACTGCGTGATGCCAGCCTGCTGATCGAGCGCAACGCCGAGCGCGCCGCCAAACTGGTGGCCGACTTCAAGCAAATCGCGGTCGATCAAAGCAGCACGCACAGACGAGAGTTTTGCTTGCAAAGCCTGGTCCACGACAGTCTGTCGATGATGCGCGCCAGCCATCTATTGGACAGAGCGCAGATTGAGGTCGACATTGACCCCAGCATCCGGCTCTATAGTTTTCCTGGGCCGCTGGAGCAAATCCTCACTCATTTGTTATCGAACTCGATCAAGCATGGCTTTGAAGCTCGGGGCGAGGGGCGCATCACCATCCAGGCGCAAATACAGGGCTCCGCCGTCTTGATCAGTTATGCCGACAATGGATGCGGCATTGCGGCGGCGGCGCTGCGCCATCTTTTCGAGCCTTTTTACACGACAAGATTTGGTCAAGGCGGCAGCGGCCTGGGCCTCTACATCGTCTACAACCTTGTCACCGGCGTCTTGGGCGGCAGCATTGAGGTCAGCAGCAAACCCGGCTTTGGCTGCCGTTTCGAGTTGCAGCTGCCGCTGTACGTGGATTCCAAACCGCACGAGATCTAGCCCTCGCGGGCAGCAGTGCGATTGGGTGCGGGAGTCGCTCAGCCACTCAACGGTTGTTTCCCATCCATGTTTGGCATCTCCAGCAAGCCCCGGGATCAGGTCGGCTGGGCACTGAGCTGCCCAACGCGAGCACGTTCGTTGTTTGCGTCGGCGCTGCCCTGATGCTATTTCGCAGCTTGTGAAAGCTGTCGTTGGATCAGTCAGCGCCTGGCACTCAGCGGGGTTAGCGCTCGGCATTCGTTGCGTGGCAGCTTCGGAAGGTACAGCTGACCTCCGTTCAACGAAATACCCAATGGCCGGCATCGAAGGCGGCGGTCAATGGACCGCCCAAGCCCAGCATAAGCGGCCAGCCTTGAGCTGCCATTGCCGTTGCCGTTGCGCCCGCAACATCAACTTTGGCACAACGACGTGCCGAGCGACGGCATTACATTTGCCGATTTCGGGGCTTTTTTACAGCGCTCCGCAGCGTTTAGCCCAGCCGATTGCCCCTGCCCGCCTGCGCCAAAGACGCCGCCTTCTCGCTCACCAGCAACTCGTACACCACGTCCAAAAACACCTGACGCGTCGCCTCGTCACTGAGCAAGCGCGTCGCCAACTGCTGATGCGAGTTCATCGCGCCCACGATCGCCTGTACCGCCGCCCCTGGCAGTTTGGCCTTCATCGCCTCACTCTTCGGGTTGTTCTGCACCTGCGCCATCACGCCGGCATCACCGCGCAGCTTCTCCGACACATGCACGGCCAAGGCCACCTGATCGCTATCGCTGACCTGCTTGCCAAAAACCTGATTCAGCTTGGCGATCAGCTCGGACAAATAGGCCTTCTCGCGGTCGCGGGCCTCGCGCAGGCCGTTGTCGGTGATAGGGTAAAGAAGGGGCGCGCCGCCATCTGGGGCGACACCCGCTAACCCGCCGTCCCGCTGGATCCTGTAATGCGTCAGCAGCAGGTCGCCCAGATCCACTTCCTCGCTGCTCAGGCCCTCCAGCCGCTTGCCCAGCAGGCGCGCGAACTTGGCAAAGCCCTCCAGCACCGGGTCGCCAAAGTCCACCAACTGCGCCACGTATTCATAGGTCCGCACGAACTTGCCCAAGCCCTCACGGAAGACCAATAGCTTGTCTCGCGCGGTGCTCAGCTCAGCGCGCTGGGCGTCCGCGTGAGCCATGGCTCGCTCATCCTTGGCCTCGTCCGCCGTGCGCCAGGCCCGCTCCCAATGCGCGATGGCATCGGTCAGTGACTTCAGCTGGCCGTTGAAGCGGTCGGTCGGTGCCTGCGTCAGGCTGTAAAGCCGCTGGTGCGTGACCTGGGTGTCGACAATGGCCTCGGCAAAGCGCCGCACCTCATCGGTCTCATACAGCAGCAGCGCGTCGAGTTTGCAAGAGCTTCGAGGGCTCGTCGCTGGAGACCATCA
>NZ_JANNMI010000367.1:0-8948 GCF_031397715.1 Roseateles sp. | reverse complement strand
CCAACGCCTTCGACGAGGCCATCACCACGCCGACCGAGGACAGCGTGCGCCGCGCGATGGCGATCCAGCTGATCATCAACCGCGAGTGGGGCCTGGCCAAGAACGAGAACCCCTCACAAGGCGCCTTCATCATCGAGGAGCTGACCGAGCTGCTGGAAGAAGCGGTGCTGAGCGAGTTCGAGAAAATCGCCGAACGCGGCGGCGTGCTGGGCGCGATGGAAACCGGCTACCAGCGCAGCAAGATCCAGGAAGAGAGCATGCATTACGAAATGCTCAAGCACACAGGCGAATACCCCATCATCGGCGTCAACACCTTCCGCAACCCGCATGGCGACCAGGTGATGGAAGGCATCGAGCTGGCCCGCTCGACCGACGAAGAAAAGCAGTCACAGCTGCACCGCCTGCGCGACTTCCATGCCCTGCACGCCGCCGACAGCGCCGCCCAGTTGCAGCGATTGCAAGAGGCCGTCATCGCCAACAAGAACGTCTTCGAGGTGTTGATGGACGCGGTGCGGGTCTGCTCGCTCGGCCAGATCACTAACGCACTGTTCGAGGTGGGCGGGCAGTATCGGCGCAGTATGTGAGCCCTGCCTAGGCTTGGCGCTGTTGCTCCAACCAGGCTCGGGGTGCCTGCCCACTTGCTTGGGCAAAGGCACGTGAAAACGAGGCGGCGCTGGCATAACCCAGTGCCTCACCGGCACTCTTGATGGACGCTCCTCCAAGCAGCATCGATCGGGCGACCGACACTCGCCACTGCAGTAGGTAGTCGGCCGGCGTGCTGCCAAGCTGCTGTTTGAACTCGGCCGCAAACGCACTGCGCGACATGCCTGCCGCCAGCGCCATGCTTTCAAGCGACCAAGCCGCGCCCGGAGCCTCATGCATGGCCACCAACGCGCGCGCCAGCTTAGGATGCGCCAGCCCATGGATCAGGCCCGCCTGCATGCCGGCCTGCTCGGGATGGTCCAGCAGCCAGCGCAGCAGCTGCAGCAACAAGACCTCAAACAAACGGTCGGCCAAGAGGCGTTGGCCGCAGCGCAGTCGTTCGGTTTCGGCGAACAGCAGGGCCAGCGTCGGCGCCAGCCCTTCCACAGCGCGCAAGGGCAGCACCAGGACCGGCGGCAGCGCGGCTACCAGCGGATGGCGCTCGCCCCCTTCAAAGTCCAAGGTGGCGCAGACGAAATCCGCGCCTTCGCTGGGCGCATTGCTGAAGCGATGGGCCAGCGGCCGCGGGTAAAAAAGTAGCGTGGGTTCACTGACCGCTATTTCGAGCGGCGCGCCGCTGCCCGGCGGGTGCGTCAAGACCATCTCACCCCGGCGCAGCACATGCATAAAGGCGCGGCCCGGCTGGGCGTCGAAATGGGTCAGGCCGCACAAGGCACCGGCGTGGAATAAGTGCGCGCGCACCCGGAAGCGGTCGAGCAGCGCCGACAGGCGATCGAGAGGCGGGGCGGGGTTTGAGGCCATGGGGCTACTTTGAGGCGCATGAGCGGGACGAATTGGTATGTTGTTTGGATTTTAAGCAGCAATTCGGACTTCGGCCCCGCTGACACTGCTCATGTGCTTCAAAGCACAAACCCAAACCACCCACCTCAAGGACTACCCATGAACCGCATCCCCCTGATTGACCGCGCCAACACCACTACCGACCGCAAGGCCTTGCTCGACGCCGTCCACGGCGCCTTTGGCATGGTGCCCAATATGTTCCGCGCGGCGGCGAATTCGCCGGCCGCCTTGAGCAGCATGTGGGGCGCATTTGGCGCCCTCGGCGGCGGCGTGATTCCGCCCAAGCTCGGCGAGCTCATCGCGGTGGCGGTGGCCGACCGCAATGCCTGCGAGTACTGCCTGGCCGCACACACCGCCCTGGGCCGCAAGGCCGGCGCCAGCGCCGAGGAGCTGCTGCATGCCCAAGCGGGAGAGTCGGCCGACCCGAAGACGCAGGCGGCCCTGCGCTTCGCGCTCAAGCTTGTCAACGAGCGCGGCCAGGTCAGCGACGCCGACGTGCAAGCGCTGCGCACCGTGGGCTACGGTGAGGCGGAGATCATCGAGATCCTGGCCCATGTGGCGCTGAATCTGTTCACCAACTATGTGAATATCGCCTTCGCCGTGCCGGTGGACTTCCCGGCGGTCAAGCTGCGCAAATAGCAGGGCCGCGCGCCCACGAGCGCTGTGGGCGCCTGCTACTTTCAGCTTGTGGCGCCAAACGCCCAGCCAAAGTCCGGCAGCGGTTTAGCATCGGTCAACGCAAACACCCGGAGCTCGCATCGTGGATACCTTGAAACTTTGGCATCACATCGTCGACAACGCCGACGCGCAGGCGCTCGACGCGCTGCTGGCCGACGACGTGGTTTTCCATTCGCCGGTGGTGCACACGGCCCAGCGAGGCAAAGCCTTGACGAGCATGTACCTGGCAGGTGCGCTGCAGGTGCTGCTGAAGCCGGGCAAATTCCGTTATCTGCGCGAGATCGTCGGGCCTCAGGATGCCATGCTGGAATTCGTCGCCGAGGTGGACGGCATCGAGATCAATGGTGTGGACATCATCCGCTGGGACGAGGCCGGCCGCATCTGCGACTTCAAGGTGATGGTGCGGCCGCTCAAGGCCATCCATCTGCTGCAGCAAAAAATGGCCGCCATGCTGGAGCAAACAAAAGATCAGATCAAGGCTTGACTCTGGAGTCGCTACAGACACCAAACTGGGGCCAAGACTTCAAAGAGCGCCCATGCCCAGCATTTCAAAGCACCCCTCCGAGCACCCGCCGCATGCTCATCAGCATGCCCATGAGGCCACCGCGTGTTGTGCCGCAACGCCAACGCCCACGCCAGCCAAGTCGGCGGTGGTGCCCGCAGACGGCGCCTTGCATCTGCGCATTCCGGCCATGGATTGCCCGACCGAGGAAGGCCAGATTCGTGCCGCGCTGGAGCGCTTCAGCGAGATTCGCCGCCTGAGCTTTGACTTGAGTGGCCGCGCCCTTTCCATCGACGCACCCGAAGCCAGCCGGGCCGCCATCACCGCCGCAATCGAAGCGGCCGGCTTCAAGACCGAAACCCTGCAGGCGCCGGTCAGCGCGGCGCAAAGTACGCACACACAAAGACTTGAACTGCTGCGCCTGGCCGCCGCGCTGGGCGTGGCGCTGCTGGCCGAGTTGCTGAACTACCTGGCGCCTGCCAGCAGCGCCTGGCAGATCGGCGGCATGGCCTTGGCGGGCCTGGCCATTGCGCTGGCGGGCGGCTCGGTGTTCCGCAAGGGGCTGAGCGCGCTGGCGCATGGCCAACTCAATATCAATGCCTTGATGACGGTGGCGGTGAGCGGCGCCTTCTTGATCGGCCAATGGCCGGAAGCCGCCATGGTGATGGCGCTGTACGCCTTGGCCGAGCTGATCGAGGCGCGCGCCGTGGAGCGCGCCCGCCATGCCATCAGCGGCCTGCTCGCGCTGTCGCCTCAGCAGGCCGAAGTACGCCAGCTCGATGGCAGCTGGTTGCTGGTGGCGGCACAAAGCGTGGCCGTCGGCGCCACCGTGCGGGTACGCCCGGGTGAGCGACTGGCGCTGGATGGACGGGTCACCGCCGGCCAAGGCGCCATCGACCAAGCCGCGGTGACCGGCGAAAGCGTACCGGTCGACAAGAGCCCCGGCGACCAGGTCTTTGCCGGCACCATCAACCAGCACGCTGCGCTTGAATTCGAAGTCACGGCCTTGGCCAGCAACACGGTGTTGGCGCGCATCATCGAGGCGGTTGAGCAAGCCCAGGCCAAGCGGGCGCCGACGCAGCGCTTTGTCGATCGCTTTGCCGCCGTCTACACCCCGGCCGTCTTCGTGCTGGCGCTTGGCGTCGCACTCGGTGCCCCGCTGCTGCTGGGCTGGACCTGGGCCAGCGCGATCTACAAGGCGCTGGTCTTGCTGGTGATTGCCTGCCCTTGCGCGCTGGTGATCTCGACCCCGGTCACGGTGGTCAGCGGCTTGGCGGCGGCGGCGCGGCGCGGCATCTTGATCAAGGGCGGTGTCTACCTGGAAGAGGCGCGCAAGATCAAGGTCGTGGCGCTGGACAAGACCGGCACGCTGACCGCCGGCAAGCCCCAATTGGTGGCGCACAAAATGCTGAGCACCGAGCTGCCCGAGGACCGCTTGCTGGGCATTGCCCACAGCCTGGCGACCCGCTCGGACCACCCGGTGTCCAAGGCGATTGCTGCCGGCACGCGGGCCGAGCTGGCCAAGTTTGACGACGTCAGCGACTTTGCCGCCAAGCCGGGCCGGGGCGTGCAGGGCCGCATAGCCGGGCAGGACTATCTGCTCGGCAACCATCGCTGGATCGAAGAGCGCGGGCAATGTTCGCCCGCCTTGGAAGCAATGATGGCCGAGCATGAACAGCAAGGCCGCACGGTCACCGTGTTGGCCGGCGCCGGCGGCGTGCTGGCCCTGTTCGCGGTGGCCGACACGGTCAAGCCGAGCAGCCAGCAGGCCGTCGCGGAACTGCTGGCCATGGGCATCAGGCCGGTGATGCTGACCGGCGACAACGCCGCCACCGCGCGCGCAATTGCCGCGCCGCTGGGCATTGCCGATGTGCGTGCCGGCCTGCTGCCGCAGGACAAGCTGGAGGCGATCGAGGCGCTGCGAGTGGACCACGTGGTGGCCATGGTGGGCGACGGCGTCAATGATGGCCCGGCCCTCAGCGCCGCCAATCTGGGCTTCGGCATGGGCGGCGCCGGCAGTGACACCGCGATGGAGGCCGCCGATGTGCTGATCATGAACGACGACCTGCGCCGCGTGCCCGAGACCATCCGCCTGTCGCAGCGCTGCTACGCGGTGCTGTGGCAAAACATAGCTCTGGCCCTGGGGATCAAGCTGGTGTTCCTGCTGCTGGCCTTGTTCGACAACGCCTCGATGTGGATGGCGGTGTTTGCCGATATGGGCGCCAGCCTGCTGGTGGTGTTCAACGGCATGCGCTTGTTGCGGGTGGACGTGCGGGTGCGCCCCGAACGCAGCAGCACGCCGAAAGCTTGAGTTAGCTGCGTGGAGCCCAAGCCGACGCCGGCTGTTTTTTCGCTCGCCAAGCGCTATGACTTGATGTAAAACTCATTCACGGTTCGGTGCTCTGGGTGTTTTCAATCTCTGTACAGAGAGGCTGACCGCCTTTTGAGACCCGTGCGAGAGGAGAGCATCATGACTTGGGCATCGATTTACCTTCCCGTTGACGCGCAGATGGCGCCCTATGAAACGCCTCAACATCTACACCCGCAGCAGGCCGCCGGCCTGCCGGACGGTGCCTTGTTGATTGATGTGCGCTCCTACGCCGAGTACATGGCCGGTCATTTGCCGGATGCGCATTGCCTGCCGCTGCCGCAAATGAGCCATTTGGTCGGGCAACTGGCGCCCGATCATGCCGCGCCCATCGTGCTGTATTGCTCCTCCGGCGGGCGCGCCGAGCAAGCGTTGGGCCTGCTGCAGCGGCTGGGCTACACCAATGTTCACAACGGCGGAGGAGCCATCGCCTTGAGCAAAAAGCTGGGCAAATCGATCGAGCATTGATGGCTGAGGCCGGCTTGAGGCCTTTCTCGCCATAGCGTCGATCGCCGCCTATTTGCTGGCAGTTGCGTTGGCCTTTGTCCATGTGGCTCCGGCGCTGACGCTTGACTTGGCCGTCGCCGGCATGTGGTTGCTGCCGGATCCGCGGATCATGCAGCAGCTGGACTGAATCTCCCGCCCTGCAGGGGCGGTAGACCATCAGGGTCTCGCGGCCTGCCCCTAGGTCAAAGCTTGAATCAAGCTCGGCTCAAACCTACTGTGACAGGGTCGCTTGCCGCTTGGGCAGCGCACACTTGAACAGCACAGGAGCACAGCATGAAACCAGCCCCCTATCCAACCGTCCGGACCTGGCTCGCCGCAGCGGCGCTGAGCACATTGCCGGCCACCGCCCTGGCCGCCAGCGGCTATGTCACCACCAATGAAGCCAAGCTTGACACAATCTATTCGCAGGCCGGCTTTGGCGCCAACCCGATCGACATCCGTTTCAACACCGCCACCAGCATCATCAATGCCGCACTGACGGTCATCGACAACGGCGCCGAATGGGCGACGCTCACCGGCTTGGGCGGCAACCTCGCCGCGCCGACCGTCAATATGTACTTCGTCGACAAAATCCTCTGGTGCGGTGTGGCCTCACTGACCGCCATAGGCTGCGCCCAACAACCGGGCAATGTACTGGCGCTCGACTCCGCCTGGGCGGCCGACGCCACCTTTGGCGGCAACCTGGCCGGCCATGAGTTGGGTCACAACCTGAATTTGCCCCATTTGATGCCGGACAACGCCACCAATCTGATGAACGAGACCATCTCGGCCAGCTTTGCGCTGACTGCCGGCCAGATCACCACCATCCTGGCCAGCGCCCTGGTGCAGACCGACGCCAAGGGTAAATACATCAGCGTCCAGCCGATTGCGGTGCTGGTGCCCGAACCGGCGGCATGGACGCTGATGCTGGGCGGCGCCTTGCTGCTGGGCGCCGTGCGCCGGCGCCAGCGCAGCGTCTGATGGCGTCCATAGGCGCGGCGCCGCTGCTGGCGCTGTTGCTCTGCCTGGGCACCAGCGCCATGGCCCAGACGCGCCGCGATCTCGGTGGCTTTTCGATCGAACTGCCTGCCGCCCTGGCGCTGCAAGCTCGCGGCGGCATCGACTCACACAGCGGCCGCTGGGTCGGCGACGGGCTACAGCTTGACTACGATCTCGGGCTGTATGCCGACCCCTTGCTGGCGCGCGAAGGCATCAGCGCTCGACTTGAACGGGCCGTGATCGTGGACGGCCGGCCGGCGCGCCTGGTGCATTGGCGGCTTGATCAGCCCGCGCCGAGGCGCTACTTCGTCGGCCTGCATCTGGCACAGATTCATATGTCGAGCGCAGGTCCACTACACCTAACGCTGCTGGCCCATGGCACGGACCCGACCACGCCGAAGGCCGCTGAGGCCATGTTACTGACACTGCGGCTTGGCGCGCCGCCGCCCTGAACTCAGCCGCTCACCGGCAGCGCCGTCTCATACTTGACCTCACGCAAGACCACATTGCTGCGCACGCTGGCCACGCCGGGCACCTTGAAGATTTGCGACTGCAAAAACTGGTCATAGGCCTTCATATCGGCCACCACCACCTTGATCACATAGTCGGCCTCGCCGGTGATGCCGTGGCATTCAATGATCTCGCGGCTGGCCAGCACCAGGCGCTCAAACTGCTCGACCGCCCCCTCGCTATGCCGCACCAAGCTGACGTTAGCCAGCACGCAGATATTGAGCCCGAGTTTTTCGCGGTCGACCAGGGCCACGTGGCGGCGGATCACGCCGCTGTCCTCCAACTCCTTGATGCGCCGCCAGACCGGCGTGGCCGACAGGCCGACCTTGTCGGCCAAGGCCTGCGTGCTTTGCCGGCAATCATCCTGCAAGGCGGCAAGAATCTGCCGGCTCGCTCTATCGAAACGCTCAATCTCCATAAGTCACCTCTTTGAGTCAAATTCTCTCACTTGATTCGCTATCGCAAGCAATGAGAGCAACAAACACTTGCGCTCTTGATGAAAAATCTCGCCAGCCCAAGTTCCGCCAGGAGAGACCATGCCCGATATCAAAATGCCAGCCACGGATGGCTCGCCCAGCCTGCGCGACTACAAGCTCTCAGACAACCTTGCCGCCCGCAGCGGCGCCGTCTTTCTGACCGGCACCCAAGCCTTGGTGCGCCTGCTCTTGGCGCAAAAAGCGCAAGACGAGCGTGCCGGCCTGCACACCGCCGGCTTCGTGTCCGGCTACCGCGGCAGCCCGCTGGGTATGGTCGATCAGCAGTTGTGGAAGGCCAAGAAATTCCTCGAAGCGGCCAAGGTCAACTTCCTGCCCGCCATCAACGAAGACCTGGCCGCCACCGCCTGCCTGGGCGTGCAGCGCGTCGCCCTCGACCCCAAGCGCACTGCAGACGGCGTATTCGCAATGTGGTACGGCAAGGGCCCCGGCGTGGACCGCAGCGGCGACGCGCTCAAGCATGGCAATGTCTACGGCACCTCGAAGTTAGGCGGCGTGCTGGTGGTCTGCGGCGATGACCATGGCTGCGTGTCCTCCAGCACCCCGCACCAGAGCGATCTGGCCTTGCAAGCTTGGGCATTGCCCATCGTCCATCCGGGCAATGTGGCCGAGTATCTGGAGTTCGGGCTCTATGGCTGGGCCTTGAGCCGCTTCTCCTCGACCTGGGTCGGCTTCAAGGCGATCTCGGAGGTGGTGGAAAGCGGCATGACGGTCGATCTGGACAGCGTGCCGCTGGACTTCGAGTTGCCGGTTGACCATGTACCGCCGGTGGACCTGCATATCCGCGCGGTCGACCTGCCTTCGCTGGAGCTGGAAACGCGGCTTGAGCACAAGCTGAACGCTGTCAAGGCCTTCGCCAAGCTCAACAGCATTGACAAGCACATCGTCAGCAGCCCCAGCGCGACCTTGGGCATCGTCACCGTCGGCAAGGCGCATTACGACTTCATGGAGGTCTTGCGCCGCTTGGACCTGGACCCGAACGCGCTGGCCGCCGCCGGCGTGCGGGTCTACAAGGTCGGCCTGGTGTTCCCACTGGAGGCCACGCGCATGAGCGAGTTCGCCCGTGGCTTGACCGATATGCTGGTGATCGAGGAAAAAGCACCCGTCGTCGAGCGCCAGATCAAGGAGCTGCTTTACCACCTGCCCGACGCGCAGCGCCCGCATGTCATCGGCAAAACCGACGAGCATGGCGCGGCGGTGCTGAGCGCTTTGGGTGAGCTCCGCCCCTCGCGCATCATGGCCACCGTCGCCGACTGGCTGGCCCGCCTAAATCCGGCATTAGACCGCCGCCATCTGGTGGTTGATTTTTTGACGCCTTGCCTGCTCTCCAACGCGGCCGACGGCGTGCGCCGCCAGCCGTACTTTTGCTCCGGCTGCCCGCACAACAGCTCGACCAAGCTGCCCGAGG
>NZ_JANNMI010000366.1:0-4239 GCF_031397715.1 Roseateles sp. | reverse complement strand
ACCCAACGGCGTCGGTGGCCATCGGTTCGGTTGTCGGCGCGTCGTTCGTGCGCGAGATTTTCACCGGGGTTTTTGCGTCCGACATGGGCGTCTGGGCGCCGAACTGCCACCGAAGGCACCAGGCCTGACACCCCAGACAGCCGCGCCAGCGCCAGCTCGGCGGCGTGGTTCAGCGCAGCGAATGATTCAGCCGCCAGGTCGGGGCTGCGGGGCGGCAAGGGGTGCGGCACAAAGGCCTGGACGACTTCGCCCAGGGTGCTTGAGTTTAGGTAAAGGCCCGTGCTGCGCATCGTGGGTATGAAAGCGGACTTGAATTGAAAACCGGCCTATTAAAGCATTCTTTAATGATGGCGCGCAGGATGAAAATGCTCTTTCATTGCGCACCTACGCACTGACCTCTCGTAAACCCCACCGTCACTGATTAATCAAAGGCGCCGGCTTCAAACCCCATCTCCTCAGCGACGCGCCTTACGCCCACTACAAACTTCCCATAGCTTTTCGAACGGTTGTGTTCCGGCTCACGCAAATGCCTACCCATAGCGCGTGCACCCGTACCTTTTTGAAAATTGGGCACCAAGCGCTGAAGCTCGACTGAGGGCTTTTGCCATCCATCGGGGTCAAGAAATTTCTTGCGCAATGCTGGTGAATTCGCCTTTGCATAATCGAAAGCGGCCGCAACGGCCTCCAAATCGCCCAAGTACCAAGCCTCTAGCTCTTGGCAGGCCAGCCGAATCAGCGTATCTGGTCGTTTAGCGGCTTCGCACAAGGCCTTGATCTTCTCCAGCACCGCAACACAATCCGCTGCATCGTTGTCTCTCACAATCACAAAGCGGTCGCCCGGAATTTGCCAAGCACTGAGCTTGGTCTTGATGCTGCGATCCAAGTCGCTCTTGCCTTCGTGCGGCACGCATAAAAAATGCTGGCCAAGCTGCCAAGAAGGAAACAAGCGCGGAATCAGCCCTTCCAACAGGTGTCTCATGGAGGGTTCCTCCAACAAAAACACCAATCGACCGGCCATCAATTCAAACCCTCCAGCAGACCCTGCTTCCAGAGCCAGCCTGGCAGATCCCCGGCCTCCACTAACGCTCGCAAATTGGCGGAATCACTCGCACGGCTGATCCGAGTAAAGCCTTGCTCTTTGCGCAAGCAGTAAATCTCATCCAGGCTCAATGCATTCAAAAAATCCGGCGAATGGGATGAAATAAACACCTGCCCACCACGCCGTGCATAGGACCTGAACTCTTCGGCCAACTCGGGAAGCAATTCAGGGTACAGCTGGTTCTCTGGCTCCTCAATTGCCAGCAAGGGATAGGGCTGCGGGTCGTTCAGTAATACCAGGTAGGCGAACATCTTGATCGTGCCGTCCGACACATGGCGAGCGATGAAGGGGTCCTTGAAGCTTCCGT
Organism: Roseateles sp.; assembly: GCF_031397715.1. Lineage (GTDB taxonomy): Bacteria > Pseudomonadota > Gammaproteobacteria > Burkholderiales > Burkholderiaceae_C > Paucibacter_A. Next base: position 2,833 of record NZ_JANNMI010000366.1, on the reverse strand, counting down.
CCTGAAAACGCAGCACCAAGCGCCCGTCTTCGGTCTGCTTGGGCTCCACCACGGTCACCCCTGGCACCCGGGCTTTCATCGCGTCCAGAATCCGGTCAAACGAAGCCCGGTGATGTTCGAACAAGAAGTTGGCCACCAGCGGTAAATTGTCCCCTCGGGTGGACAGATGCTCGGCAAAACCGTCTTCCTGGCTGGGTCTGGCTTCCGACACATGAAAGTCCGAAATATGCCAGTTTTCAATCATCAGCCGCAGCGCACTGGCAGCCTTGAAACGGTCAAACTGCCCCAAACCCTTGACGGCCAAGATGTCGGGGGCATCCAGTTTTTGCACTTCGCGCGCCAGTTCTTCATCTGGTTTGGAGAAATCTTCCTCATTGGTAATGGCATAGCCCTCGCCCAAGGTGAAGTCCAAAAAGTGAAATGGCTTGCCATTCGCCCCACGCTTGTAGCGCAAGATCTCCCGCGCCACCACGGCCCGGCCGGTCTTGTCGGGCTCCACCCGCAGCAGATAGGTCACCAGACGTTCCTTGCCGGTCAGCTCCAATCTGAATTGCAGAGTCAGCTCGATGGGCTCATTGGCAAAGCCCCGACTGGCCAGCTCCTTGAAGCCGCCGCGCTTGCTCACTGCCTTGCCCACATTCATGGCCAAGGCGTCTTTGAGAAACGAGAACACATCGAACAGCGTGGACTTGCCCGTGCCATTGGCGCCCACCAGCACACACAAGCGGGAAATATTCGCCAGCTTGGTATGGCGAAACAGTCGGTAGTTCTTGATCTCTATGGATTCAATTTGCATGCAGGGGCTCCGTGCCGTCGCGAGCGAATGGGTGGGCGACGATTGCCTCATTGTCAGTCAAGGTCTCAGGCAGCCGTAGCTGACCGGAGATCAGGCGGGGCAGCAAGGTGTCGCGGAGGGCTGATAGGGATTCAGCCTGCTCCGTATTGGCTCTAACTCGTTGGTGCACCCGTAACGCGACTTCTTCATAGGCTTCAACGCATCTGCGGCTTGGAATGACATACGGCAATCCATGAATGTGATTTCGGTTTAAGGTCGGCACTGCGGACCCTGCATTGAAAGACTTGAGGTCTAAGAGCCGAAGCGTCTCGTAAGCAAAGCAGGCTGTCGCCCCTCGGAACTCTTTGATCCACAGTGCCGTGTTTAAGGGCCAATAGTCACCTAACTCCAAGAACACGCGGCCTAGAACACCGGATCGGCCGGTCACGACCCCAGGCCCCTTCGCCATCGCAAGCTGGTGAGTGCCACTGGGGCCGCTGGCCGCGATGATAGGAAATGCACCAGGAACACGGTCTTGGGTAGGCAAATCAAAACCCCGTTGAAGGACTAAGAGGTCTTCTAGCTTCTTGACCTTCCACCCCTTCGGCACCAAGCCCAACTCCGATTCCTCGAAGCTGTCAGGGAACAGCGCGGCGGTGGCCTCGTCCATGCCTTCGGGCAGAAGGCCTTGGCACTTGGCGCGCACAGGGTCGAAATCCACAAACCAGGATTTGAACAACGCTTGGGCGATGGCTTCCAGCGTGGCGTTGGCTTCGAGGAGGTTGCGAATCCGTAGAGACAACTCGAAGTAGAGGTCGCCAATCGCCTCCTCTTGAGCGCCATCGAATCTCGGGATAAGAAGTTTGCCGAAGTCGCCCTTCTTGAAGTGAGGAATCAAGGAGCCGACGTGCATGTTGGCTATTTGGTCCTGAACGGTCTTAGACCTCAACGCGGCAAAAAGGTAACGAGCGCTCACCTTTTTCGGATCAGCTCGCACTGCGACCATGTCTTGCGCGATGCAGAAGTCAACCGGGTCGGGTGCTAGCGCCGTGCGTCCAGGGCTACCTTTGCACACGAACAAAATGTCGCCGGGTAGCGGATGGCCTCGAAACCACGATGTGTAAGTCGCTTCGTCAACGAAACGAATCGTTTCGTAACGCGGGTATAGGGACTCACCGTCAATGCAGTTCGTCGCAATAAGTGGCCGACCCGACTCTCCCACAGGACAAGTCTTGCCACGGTTATCGACTATTGCCTCAAGCAAGTCCGTGAAGGGAGTCCACTCAGAACTCATACCCGAGCTCCCCCAGTTTGGCCCGAATCAAGGCATCCAGCTCCGCACCCTTGGTCATCTGCTCGCCCAACTTCTCGGTCAGCTTGCTCATCTTCTCGCCAAAGGCCTCGTCGTCGTCCTCGACTTCTTCGGCACCCACATAGCGCCCAGGCGTGAGCACATGGCCGTGTTGCGCGATCTCGGCAAGCGGCACGCTGCGGCAAAAGCCCGGCACATCGGCGTACTCGCCAACAATCTCACCCACGGCAGCCGCCTCGCCACGCCAGGCCGCCACCACCGCTGCGATCCGCTCAATCTCTTCGTCAGCAAACTCGCACTGCACCCGCGAGATCATGCGGCTGGACTTGCGGGCGTCAATGAACAAGACCTGACCCTTGCGCTCCTTGGGCTTGCGTTTGACCAGAAACCACAGGCAGGCAGGGATTTGCGTGTTGAAAAACAACTGGCCCGGCAGGGCAATCATCACCTCCACCACATCGGCCTCGACCATGGCGGCGCGGATCACGCCTTCGTTGTTCTGGCTCGAACTCATGCTGCCATTGGCCAGCACGATGCCGGCGCGGCCACTGGGCTTCAAGTGGTGCAGCATGTGCTGCAGCCAGGCGTAGTTGGCATTGCCGGCGGGCGGGTCGCCGTAGTGCCAGCGTGCGTCGCCCGTCAGGCTGGCGTGCCACCAGTCGCTGATGTTGAACGGCGGATTGGCGAGGATGAAGTCGGCGCGCAAATCCGGAAACTGGTCACGCGTGAAGGTGTCGGCCGGCTCG
>NZ_JANNMI010000353.1:0-4532 GCF_031397715.1 Roseateles sp. | reverse complement strand
ACCGACCCGGCTTTGCAGCAAGACTTTGCCGAGGATGTGGTGCTCTTGAAACTGGTCGGCATGAACCCGGTGGTGGTGCACGGCGGCGGCCCGCAGATCGAGGGCGCCCTGAGTCGCCTGGGCAAGAAGGGTCAATTCATTCAGGGCATGCGCGTCACCGACGAGGAGACCATGGAGGTGGTCGAGTGGGTGCTGGCTGGCCAAGTGCAGCAGGATATCGTCGGCCTGATCAATGTGGCCGGCGGCAAGGCGGTGGGCCTGACGGGGCGTGACGGCGGCATGATCCGGGCCAAGAAGCTGAAGATGCTGGACAAGGACGACCCCGCCAAGGAGCACGATATCGGCCAGGTCGGCGACATCGTCAGCATCGACCCCAGCGTGGTGAAGGCGCTGCAAGACGACCAGTTCATCCCGGTGATCAGCCCGATTGGTTTCGGTGAGCACAACGAGAGCTACAACATCAATGCCGATGTGGTGGCCGGCAAGCTGGCCGAGATCTTGAAGGCCGAGAAGCTGGTGCTGCTGACCAACACGCCCGGTGTGCTGGACAAGGCCGGCAATCTGCTGACCGACTTGAGCGCGCGCGAAATTGACGAGTTGTTTGCCGACGGCACGCTGTCGGGCGGCATGCTGCCCAAGATCGCCTCGGCGTTGGAGGCGGCCAAGAGCGGCGTCAATGCGGTGCACATCATCGATGGCCGGGTGCCGCATGCGATGTTGCTGGAAATTCTCAGCGACCAGGCCTACGGAACCATGATCCGGTCTCACTGAGACCGGATCATGGTTCCGCGTCTGAGCGCAGCGAGGACTTGCGATGATCCGGTCGCCCGGTGGGACCGGATCATGGCCCGGCCGTCCAGGCTTGTCTGGTTCTTCGACCTCGACGACACCCTGCATAACGCCTCGACCCATGTGTTCGGCGCCCTCAGTCTGGCGATGACCGATTACATCGCCACCCATATCGGTGTGCCGCGCGAAGAAGCCAATCGCCTGCGAGTGCTTTACTGGCAGCGCTACGGCGCCACGCTGTTGGGCCTGGTGCGCCACCACGGCGTGGCGCCCGCGCATTTTTTGCACCACACCCATCGCCTGAGCGGCGTTGAGCCGCTGCTGCATTGCCATGCGCATGACTTGGCCGCGCTCAGGCGCCTGCCGGGGCGCAAGTTCTTGTTGACCAATGCGCCCAGAGCCTATGCCGAACGGGTGTTGGCAGCGCTGGGGATTGCGCCTTGTTTTGAGGCGGTGATCGCCTTCGAGCAGATGCGTATGTTTGGCCAGTTACGGCCCAAACCCGACGCGCGCATGTTTCGCCATTTATTGGCCGGCTTGAAGTTGCACGCCAGCGATTGCGTGCTGGTCGAAGACACCCTGGTTCATCAAAAAGCCGCACGGCGGGTCGGCATGCAGACGGTCTGGATGCAACGCTGGCTGCACGGCTCACAGTTGCATGGCCCCGCAGCCGCCGCTCGGTTGCGGCGCCGGCCGGTCTATGTGGACCGGCGCATCAATCGGCTGTCAACCCTGCTGCAGGGTTAGCGAGCCCCCCGCCCGAGACATACTCGGTCAGCCCCCGGCGGGGGCCAAGTCGTTCTTGGGGGCGGCCCGGCGAACGACTTGAGAGCCCAGCTCCGCCATCCCCTGTTTGAGGCCGTGGTTGGGGTGCGAGCGGTGCCGGTTCTGCGTTACCGTGTGATGACTTCGCTTGTCGCTTCATCGTCACGTCATTGCTCGTCATGGCCCCTATTTTCTCTGTGTTGATTGTTGAGGATCAGGCCCGCTTTCGCGACGCCTTTGCCCGCTCCTTGGCGTGCGTGCCCGACATCCGGTTGCTGGGGCTGGCGGCTGATTTTCCGCAGGGGCGCTTGATGTTTGACGCCAGCTCGCCGGATGTCTTGCTGGTCGATCTGGACCTGCCCGGCGGCAGCGGTATCGACCTGATACGCCACGCGGCGCTGACCCAGCCGGCCTGCGAGGTGATGGTGATTTCGGTGTTCGGTGACGAACAGCATGTGCTGGCCAGCATCGCGGCCGGCGCCAGCGGCTATCTGCTCAAGGACAGCCTGGCGCTGGACCTGCCCGAGCAGCTGCGCACGCTGCGCAGCGGCGGCAGCCCGATCAGCCCCATCATTGCCCGCCGCCTACTCAGCCGCTTGGCGCCGGCCAGCCATTCGCATGCGGTCGCCGCGGGATTGAGCGCGGGGTACGCGCAAGCGCTGGACGAGGATGCGGTGGCATTGTCGGAGCAGGAGTCGCGGGTGCTCCATCTGGCGGCCAAGGGCTTCACCTTCGACGAGATTGCCGGTTTCATGAAGGTCTCTCCGCATACCGTGATGACCTATGTGAAACGGGTCTACCGCAAGCTTCATGTGCGCTCCAAGGTGGAGGCGATCTATGAGGCGCGCCGGCTCGGTTGGCTGCGTGACTGAGAGGCTGAGAACTTTTTGCTGCGCGACCGCCATGCGTCGTTGGCCGAATGTTGGCTCCGACATCACATTTGCTTCGCAAATATGAGTCTCGCCGCAACTTCGTTGTCGAAATCCTCACGTACGGGGAGTACGTTCCGGTTTCTGCGCTCCGTCCGCCTAGCCTGACGGCCGCTCGCTACAAAATTTCTCAGCCTCTGAGCGCCACGCGGCTGTGCCAGAATCGGCCGCCGGCCGCCGTCATGGGCCGCATGCTGTCGCGATATCGCAATACCTGGATACCGCGCGATCAACCCCCAAGCCGCCACGCCCATGTCCGCACCTGAGCCAAAATTGAATCTTGTCGCTGCGTCAAGGGTCGAGCCCATGGCACCCGCCCGCAAGCGCCCGCGCCCGGGCGAGCGCCGGGTGCAGATTTTGCAGACCCTGGCCAGCATGCTGGAGCAGCCCGGTGCGGACCGCATCACCACCGCTGCGCTGGCCGCCAAATTGGAGGTCAGCGAGGCGGCGCTGTACCGGCACTTCGCCAGCAAGGCGCAGATGTTCGAGGGCCTGATCGAGTTCATCGAGGGCAGTATCTTCACGCTCTTGAATCAGATCAGCGAGCGCGACGGCTCCGGCCTGCTGCAGGCGCAAAAAATTGTTTCGATGCTGCTGCAGTTTGGCGAACGCAACCCCGGCATGACGCGGGTGATGGTCGGTGACGCGCTGGTACATGAAAACGAGCGCCTGGTGCTGCGCATGAATCAGTTCTTTGACCGTGTCGAGTCCTCGCTGCGCGTGGCCTTGCGCAATGCAGCGGAAGCCAACGGCTCCAGCACGCCGACGGTGGACGCCAATGCGCAGGCTTCGGTGCTGGTCAGCTTCATCATCGGCCGCCTGCAGCGCTATGCGCGCAGCGGCTTCAAGCGCAGCCCGATCGAGCAGCTGGAGTCGGCGCTGCGCATGTTGCTGGGCTGAAGCTGGCCGCTACACTGGCCGGCCTTCCTCAGCGCGCCGACCATGACCGATCCAGTCCAACCATCCCTGCAGGCCTTTTTGCAACGCGCCGAGGCCTTGTTGGCGCGGGTCGAGACCCTGTTGCCGCCGGTTCTGAGCGCGCCCGACTGGCAGGCTGCGGCGGCGTTCCGCTACCGGCGCCGGCGCGGCGTGCCGGTGCTGGAGCCGGTGCGGCATGCGGCCACCATCCGCTTGAGCGAGTTGCTTGAGGTCGAGACGCAAAAGCAGCGCCTGCTGCAAAACACCGAGCAATTCGTGTCCGGCCGGCTGGCCAATAATGTGCTGCTGACCGGCGCCCGCGGCACCGGCAAAAGCTCGCTGATCAAGGCCTGCCTGAATGAGTTTGCGCCGCGCGGCCTGCGCCTGATTGAGGTCGACAAGGCCGATCTGGTCGACCTGCCCGATCTGGTCGACCTGGTGGCCGAGCGGCCAGAGCGCTTTGTGATCTTCTGCGACGACCTCAGCTTCGATGCGGGCGAGCTGGGCTACAAGGCCTTGAAGTCGATGCTGGACGGCTCGGTCGCGGCGGCCAGCGACAACGTCTTGATCTATGCCACCAGCAACCGCCGCCATCTGCTGCCCGAGCAGCTGAAGGATAACCTCAGCTACACCCACCAGCCCGACGGCGAGGTCCATCCGGGCGAGGCGGTCGAGGAGAAGATTTCGCTGTCCGAGCGCTTCGGCCTGTGGCTGAGCTTCTACTCCTTCAGCCAGGACGAGTATCTGGCGATTGCCGCTCAATGGCTGCGTTACTTCAGCGTGCCCGAGGAGCTGATTGCGGCCGCGCGCCAGCCGGCGCTGGTGTGGGCGCTGGAGCGCGGCTCGCGCTCGGGCCGGGTGGCTTACCAGTTCGCCCGCGATCTGGCGGGACGTGAGGGCTTCAATCATGTCTGAGCGGGAACCTGTCGACGTTGCTGTCGGCGTGCTGGTCGAACGTGACGCGCAGGGCCGTGAGGGGCGATTTTTGTTGACCAGCCGCCCGGTCGGCAACGTCGACAGGTTCCCGCTCAGACATGATTGAAGCCCTCACGTCCCGCCAGATCGCGGGCGAACTGGTAAGCCACCCGGCCCGAGCGCGAGCCGCGCTCCAGCGCCCACACCAGCGCCGGC
>NZ_JANNMI010000293.1:0-8073 GCF_031397715.1 Roseateles sp. | reverse complement strand
GCCGGCGGCACGCCGTTCTTCATCGCTGCGTTCTCGGCCGGCAGACCGAATGCATCCCAGCCCATCGGCATCAGGACATTGAAGCCCTTCATGCGCAGCTGGCGGGCCAGCATGTCGTTGATCGTGTAGTTGCGCACATGGCCCATATGCAGCTTGCCGCTGGGGTAGGGCAGCATCGAGCAGGCGTAGAACTTGGGCTTGGTTTGATCCTCGCTGACGCGGTAGGCGTCACGGGAATTCCAGTATTGCCGGGCAGCGGCTTCGATCTCGTTAGGTGCGTACTTTTCGTTCATACGCAAATTGTAGGTGCAGGCTTGTCAGCGCCCGCCAACAGCTACTGCGGTGCTTCGGTGACGAAGGCAATCCGGCTCAGGCCGGCCGACTGCACCCAGCCTATCAACTCGGCGACTTGGCCGTAGGGCACGAGCTTATCGGCACGCAACTGCACCTCAAGTTCGGCGTTAGCACGGCCCAGCTCGGTGATCCGTTGCTGGAACTGCGGCGTCGACAGCTTTTCTTCGCCCAGATAGAGTCCGCCGTCCGGCGCCAAGGACACAGCGATGAATTTCGGCGCATCGGAGGGCGTCGCCGCCTCGCTCTGAGGCAGATCCAGCCGTAGCGAGGAGCTCATCAGCGGTGCGGCGATCATGAAGATCACCAACAGCACCAGCATGACGTCGATCAGCGGCGTCATATTGATCTCGCCCATCGGTTTGGGGCGCTCGGTGCGCTCAAGTCGGCCGAATGCCATCGCTTACTCCGCGGGCCGGTCCTGATCCAACATCTCGCGCAGGTCGTGCGCAAAGCCTTCCAGCTCGGCCTCGCAGTCACCAACCTGCTTGCCGAAGATGTTGTAGGCCAAGACGGCCGGAATCGCCACCGCCAAACCGGCCGCGGTCATGATCAAGGCCTCGCCGACCGGGCCGGAGATTTTCTCGATCGTGATGTTGCCGCCGGCCGAGATGCTGACCAGGGCGTGATAGATGCCCCAGACGGTGCCAAACAGGCCGACAAAGGGCGAGACGCTGCCGATCGAGGCCAGCAGCACCTGGCCGAACTGCAGCCGCGCCAGCACGCGGTGCAAGGCGTCGCGCAGGCGGCGGGTCAAGCGCGACTCGCGTTTTCCGGCGCCTTCCAGCGTGCCGGTCTGGGCGGCGGCCGTGGCGGCGTCCAGCAAAGGCAGCAAGACGGCTTCCTCATCAAATGCTTCCAAGGCGGCCCGGCCGCTGGCCAAGTCGGTGGCTGCCCAAAAGGCCGGCACCGCCTGGGCCATGCCTTGGCGCGTTCGGCGCAAGGTCCAGCTCTTCCAGAAAATCACCACCCAGGCGCTGACCGACATCAACAGCAAGATCAGCGCCACCGCGCGGCCGACGCCGTCGCTCTGGCTCCAGAACTCGCTGAAGCCGCCCATGCCGGTCATGCTGGCAACCCCAGCACATCGCCCATGTCGTAGAGCCCGGCCGGCCGGTCGGCCAGGAAGCGTGCGGCGCGCAAACTTCCCTGGGCATAGGTGACGCGGCTGCTGGATTTGTGGCTGATCTCGATGCGCTCGCCGGTGCCGGCAAACAGGACGGTGTGGTCGCCGACGATATCGCCGCCGCGGATGGTGGCAAAGCCTATCGTTGACGGGTCGCGTGCGCCCGTGACACCTTCGCGGCCATAGATGGCGCAGGCTTTCAGGTCACGGCCCAAGGCGTTGGCGACGACTTCGCCCATTTGCAGCGCGGTGCCGCTGGGCGCATCGACCTTGTGGCGGTGATGGGCCTCGATGATCTCGATGTCATAGCCTTCGTTGAGCGAGCGGGCCGCCAAGTCCAGCAAACGCAACACGACGTTGACGCCGACGCTCATATTGGGCGCCATCATGATGGCGATATGGCGGGCATGCTCGCCGATCAAGGCTTTCTGCGCGGCATCAAAGCCGGTGGTGCCGATGACGACCTTGACGCCCAACTCGCGGCAGACTGCCAAATGCGCCATGCTGGCCTCGGGGCGGGTGAAGTCGATCAGCACATCAGCGCCGCGCAGCGCTTGCTGCAGATCGGCCGTCACCAGCACGTCACTGGCCTTGCCCACAAAGGCACCGGCGTCCTGCCCAATCATGGGGCTGTCCGCCCTGACCAAGGCGCCGTGCAAATGGCAGTCGGCGCTGCCCACCACCGCTTCAATCAGCATCCGGCCCATGCGGCCGGAACAACCGGCGATGGCGATGCGCAAACTCATTTCGGTGCTTCCAGCGGCGGAAAGCTGCGCTGCGCACCAATGGTTTCGGCCGCCGGCGCGGGCGGTTTGGGCGGCACCGGCAGGGCCTTGCGCTCCACCTCGGTCAGCGCCAATTTGGGCGTCTCGCCACGCAGCTCGCGGGTGTTGATGGCGGTCACGAACTCGTTCTCCGACGGCAGATCCGGGGGCAGGTCGAGTTGCTTCAAGACGTCGCCGTCAAACCAGGCCACCACTTGGCGCTGTTGCGACGTTATCCCTTGACGCCGGATCGTGAACATATAGTCCCAGCGATCCTCATGGAAGATGTCGGTCAAGAGCGGCGTGCCCAGCAGGTCCCGCACCTGCGCCCGGCTCATGCCCGGCTTGACCTTGGCGACCTGCTCGGTGGTCAAGACATTGCCTTGTACGACGTCGACCCGGTAGGGCCGCACCAAGCCCAGCACCTTGTCACCCGACACCGAGGGCATGTAGGAGCAAGCGCTCAGTAAGCCGGTCAGGGCAAGGGTCAGCGCGGGCAGACCCAGATGAATTGACGAGGCATTTCTAAAATTCGGGCGCATGAGGAGATTCTGTAAAGGCTGGGTCTGCTCAAGGAAGCCGGAGCTGGCTATGATCGGCACATTCTAGCGGCAGGCCCATGGGGGGCGACGCCCACCCCATCCAGTCATGAATCGCAGCGAAGAAATCAAGAACAGCGGCCTCAAGGCGACGTTGCCGCGCATCAAGATTCTCGAAATCTTTCAGAAGACCGCACAGCGCCACATGACGGCCGAAGATGTTTACAAGGCCTTGCTGACCGAGGACGCCGATATCGGCTTGGCCACCGTCTACCGCGTGCTGACGCAGTTTGAGCAGGCCGGCCTGCTGTCACGCAATCATTTCGAGTCGGGCAAGTCGGTGTTCGAGCTTAACCAGGGCCATCACCACGACCATTTGGTCTGCCTGACCTGCGGGCGCGTGGAGGAGTTCTTCGACGCGGAAATCGAGGAGCGCCAGCATTCGATTGCGCGTTCGCGCGGTTTTGAGCTGCAAGAGCATTCGCTGGCGCTGTACGCCGCCTGCGTCAAGACGGACTGCCCGCACCGCAGCAGCTAGTTTTGGCTAGGACGGTCAGGCCGGTTGGCTTCACGCCGGCGCGTGCTGGCCTTTTGCGGGGAACCGTGAAATGTCAGCTCTCGTCGAGTTGGCCCTGTTCAATCGCGCGCTGATGGCGTTCGACGAACTCCCGGTAGGTGTCGATGCCGCGCAGCTGTAACACCGTGTTGCGCACTGCCGCCTCGACCAGCACGGCCAGATTGCGCCCCGCGTCGACGGCGATGATGACCTTGCGCACCGGCGTGCTCATCACATCTTCGTACAGCGGCTCGTAGGGCAGGCGCTCAAAGTCGCGCTCCATCGTTTCCTTGCGCACCAGGTGGACGATCAGCTTCAGGCGCATCTTGCGGCGCACCGCGGTTTCACCAAAGATGGCCTTGATGTCGAGCAGGCCGATGCCGCGTACCTCCAACAGATTCAAGAGCAGTTCAGGGCAGCGGCCCTCGATGGCGGTCTGCGAGATGCGGAACAGATCGACCGCGTCATCCGCCACCAGGCCATGGCCGCGCGAAATCAGCTCCAGGCCGAGCTCGCTTTTGCCTAGGCCGGATTCGCCGGTCAGCAGTACGCCCAGGCCCAGAATGTCCATGAAGACGCCGTGGCGGGTGGTGCGGTTGGCAAATAAATGGGCCAAATAGGCACGCACCACGTCGATCACATGGCCGGCTGGCTCGGCGGTGACGAACATCGGGATCTCGGCTCGGTCGCACATCGCCACCAAGCGATCCGGCGGCACCTGGTCATCAGCGACGATGATGACGGGCGGCTCCAGCGTGACGATGCGGGAAATCCGCCGATCCAGCACCTCGCCGGTGGCCTCGCTTAAATAGGCGACCTCGCGGCGTCCGACGATCTGCACCCGGTAGGGGTGGATGTAATTGAGGTAACCGACCAGATCGGCAGCCGATTGGGCGTCTCGCACCGCGGCTTCATCGAAGCGGCGTTCGGGGTGCGCATGGCCGGCAATCCATTCCCACCGCAGCGCCCCCCGATGTTCTTCAAAAAGTCGATCGGCACTGATGGAGGTAGGTTTCACTGAGGAATTTGCCGGTTTTTGGCTTGATCAGGCCACCGATTTTAGGGGTTCCCATGCGGCGATCAAACCGTGCAATGTGGCCGCGTCGGTATCGACTTTGAGACGTTCTCGCAACTCTCTGTCGGACAGCATTTCTGCGATTTCCGACAAAATTTCCAGGTGTCGCTGGGTTGCCGCTTCGGGCACCAGCAAGAAGATCAACAGGTTGACTGGCTCGTCGTCGGGCGCGTCGAAACCGATCGCCTGCTGTATACGCAGCACCGCCGCGAGTGGATTTTTCAGCCCTTTGATGCGACCGTGAGGAATAGCCACGCCGTGGCCGAGGCCGGTCGAACCTAGCCGCTCACGCGCAAACAGGTTGTCGGTAACCAAGGCACGCGAGATCGCATGATGGTTCTCGAACAGCAAGCCGGCTTGTTCAAAAACACGCTTCTTGCTGGAAGCGTCCACATTTACCAGCACATTGCTGGACGGGAGGATGGCTGCGAGACGGTTCATGGTGTCAAGCGCTGATTCGGGCAGATGCCTTAGGCTGGGCGCTTATTCAATATCTAAGCGCTGAATTATAGAAAACTAGCAGAGCGATGGGGCCTTGGTCGGCAAGCTCGGGTGAACAATCGCACAGATCGCTGCTGCACAGCAACATATTTTTGTAAATAGCGAAAGTTCACAAGGTCCGCCGCTTGCAGGCAGCAAAAAGGCGACCCGCGGATCGCCTTGCTGAGAGCCAAACAAATCGCTTGGCCAAGGCGCCTGGATTTAGGAATCAGCCCCGGGGGCTGAAGTTGCCAGACGCTTAGCGGAAACGTGGTGGTGATCTTGCAGCTTGTCCTTGTGGCGGCAGACCTGCCTATCCAACTTGTCCATCAATTGATCAATGGCGGCATACAGATCTTCGGCGGATTGTTCAACGAAGATGTCGCGTCCCTTCACATGTACGGTGACTTCGGCCTTTTGCCGACGTTCTTTTTCCTTTTGCTTCTCCACCGTGAGCAAGACGTTGATGTCAACGACTTGGTCAAAATGGCGGGTCACTCGGTCAAGCTTTGTGAGTACATACTCACGCAGAGACGGTGTTACTTCCAAATGGTGGCCACTGATTGTCAGGTTCATAAAGCCTCCTTTCACAAGGGGAGTCGAGAAGACAGAGAGAAGAAAAATACAAAGAACGAGTGGAGATATTGCTGGGTCGCTTTGGCTGGTTTTGGTAGTGAATCGGCAAATCCAGTTTGCACCGGATAGACGTTCGTGACAAGAGCTTTACAGTTTTTGGAAGGGTCATAGTCCATCCAGATTCCTCGCTACTTGACTTTTTGCACACTTAAATGCGTGCGGCGCGTCTCTTGGGGATCGGCCGGTCAGTGATAATTGAAACCCCATAGCCTCGGAGCCAGTTCTTGGACAGCGACCACCCTAGGTGACCGTCCGCCCCATCGCCGATCGGCCCCTGCGTCGATGGTCCGGAGTGAGACGGTTGCACCCAATTGCCACTCCCGGACGGCGAGCCCGTCCAGACTCAATGCGGCGCAATGGCGCTGGAGATCTGCATGCTGAATGTTTTCACGCTCGACAACGGCCGCCTGAAGGGGGGGTTGTTCCAAGAAGAAATTGAATCCGCCGAGGATTTAGCGCAATCGCGCCCGGTTTGGGTTGACTTGGAGCTGCCCAGCGCCGAAGAAAAGGGTTGGATCAAGGACCGCTTCGGTTTGACCATCCCCGAGGACATCGTCGACGACGACTTGGAGGAGTCGGCGCGTTTTTACGAAGAAGACAACGGCGAGCTGCATATCCGCTCCGACTTCTTGATCGACGACGACGCCAACACCCGCAATGTGCGCGTCGCCTTCATCCTCTACAACAATGTGCTGTTCTCGATCCATAACGAAGACCTGCCGGTGTTCCGCCTGTTGCGCCTGCGCGCACGGCGCATCCCGGCCTTGATCGAGGACGCCAAGGATGTGCTGCTCAAGCTCTATGACGCCGATGCCGAGTATTCGGCCGACATTCTGGAAGGCATCTACGACAAGCTGGAAACCGTCAGCGCCAGAGTGCTGAAGAAAGACGTCAATGACGCCGAGGCCGGCGAGGTGTTGTCGGCGATCGCGCGCGAAGAAGACATGAACGGCCGCATCCGCCGCAATGTGATGGACACGCGGCGTGCCTTGAGCTTCATGATGCGCAGCCGGATGCTGAATGCCGAGCAGTTCGAGGAGTCGCGGCAGATTCTGCGCGACATCGATTCGCTCGACTCGCACACCGCCTTCTTGTTCGACAAGATCAACTTCTTGATGGACGCGACGGTCGGTTTCATCAATATCACCCAGAACAAGATCATCAAGATCTTCTCGGTGGCCAGCGTCGCGCTGCTGCCGCAGACGCTGATCGCCAGCGTCTACGGCATGAATTTCAATTACATGCCCGAGCTGGACTACAGCTGGGGCTACCCGTTCGCGCTCGGCCTGATGGCCGCCTCGGTGGCGGCGCCGTTTATCTACTTCCGCCGCAAGGGCTGGTTGCGTTGATAGCCACTTGCCGGGGCTTCAGACCCTGAGCCGGCGTTTGATCAAACGCAGCAGGCCGCCCAGCAAGGGCAGTTTTTCGTAGAACTCTTCGGCCGCGTCCCAGTAGTCGCGGTGATAAGTGATGCGCCCGTCAGGCCCAAAGCGCAGATGGCTGCTGCCGTGAATGTGGCGGGCTTGCGGCTGACCCTTCAAGCGGAAATTGAAGTCCCAGGTCAGAAAACACTGTTCGCCCTGCACCAAGGCGTCCAGCACCACAAAACGCGGCTCATCGAGTGACGCGAACATATGGGCAAAGATGCGCTGCACGCCGATCAAGTCGCGCACTTCGTTGAAGGGGTCTTTGAAGAAGGCCTGTTCGGTGTAGCGCCTGCCCATCCATTCCACATCGCTTGCCGCTAGGTGTTCGAAGAAATGGATCGCTGCCCCAGCGCGCGGGTCGGCATGTGTGCTCGTCATGAATTCGTCAACTTCTTGATCAGGGCAAAGTAGGGGCCATGGCCGAGCAGGCTCAAAGCCTTCAGCCACAGCGTGAATCGTTTGGGAAAATGGATTTCGAACTTGCCTTGTTGCCAGCCCTTGATGATGGCCGCGGCGGCCGCCTCGGGGCTGATCAAGGCCGGCATTTTGAAGTCGTTTTGCGCCGTCAAGGGCGTTTCGACAAAGCCAGGGTGGATCACCGAGACGCCGATGCCCTCGCCGGACAAGTCCAAATAAAGCGCCTCGGCCAAATGGCTCAAGGCCGCTTTCGACGGGCCGTAAGCGAGTGACTTGGGCAGGCCGCGAAAGCCGGCCACGCTGGACACCAAGCTGATGTGGCCTGCGCAGCCTTGGTGCGTCTGCAGCAAGAGCTGGGGCAGCAAGGCATCAAGCAGGTTCAGTGCCCCCCCATAGTTGACATCGATATGCCGCTTGGCCTCGACCAGCGAAAACTGTTGCGCCCGCATCGCCTGGTAGTAGCCGGCGCAATAAATCGTCAGGTCGATGCGCCCGTGGCTCTGCACGATGGAGCGACAGGCCTGCTGCAGGGCCGGCGCGTCCAGCACATCAAGCGGCATGGCCACGCTGCCCGGGTGTTCGCTGGCAAACACCTGCAGCAACTCGGCTTGGCGCGCCGACACGACCACCCGCGCGCCGGCCACATGAAGGCTGTGCGCCAAGGCCTGGCCGATGCCGCTGGATGCGCCGACCAGCCACACC
>NZ_JANNMI010000290.1:0-6142 GCF_031397715.1 Roseateles sp. | reverse complement strand
AGGTCGTCGACCACCACGCCCAAGCCCTTGAAGGAGATCGAACGGATGTCGGCGCTGGCGCGCGTGATGCCCAAGAACTGGCCTTCGTTGTAGCCGAACGGATCGGTCGCAACGGTGTAGTTATGGGTCTCGATGATTTGGTTGTTGTCACCGTAGACCGACACCACCATGTTCAGCGGAAAGTTCGCAATGGCGAAGTGATTGACGAAGGCGCCCGCGCCGGCGGTCAGCTCAGCGAAGCTGAAGCGCAGCTCGCCGATGCCCGCACCGGCCACAAAGTAGCCGTTGGCACCCCACAGGCCGTTCTCGCCCAGCTCACGGTTGTTGGCGCCCAACTCGGAGCCCGCATCGCCGGTGAAGGTCACGCCTGGCGCAACTGCCACCGGGCCAGTCGTCAACATGCCGTCAAAGGCCTCGAAGTCCACCAGGGCAATGTAGGGATTGGCCAAGGCTGCAGAGTCGGTCACCAGTGCCGCGTGGGCAGGCGCCAAGGCGGCAGCAGCCAAGCCCAGGGCTGCAAGAATTTGCTTGTTGTTCATGAGAATTTATGTCCTGTAATTTCGGGTTGGATAGGCAGGCAAGGCTTTAGCTGCCGATGATGCCGCCGTCGTCCTTGGTGATGACCACCAAGCTCGAACGTGGCCGACCGAAAGGCAACGGCGTCACGCCGTCGGACTGCACACCCCACTGCACAGCGGGCCAGCGCGAGGTCAGCTCAGGGCTGGCCGCCGTGCCAGCTTCGCCCGGGTGCTGCACACCCACCCACATGGTCTTGCCGTCTGGGCTCAGGGCCATGCCGGTGACTTCGCAACCATTCGGGCCGGTCAAGAAGCGGCGGGCCATGCCGGTGTTCGGGTCGGCGCAGACCATGCAGTTGGCACCGATATTGTTCCAAACGCCGGAAGCATCACCGATCTGGTCGGTCTGCACCCAGAGGCGGCCGAAATGGTCAAACCACAAGCCGTCCGGTGCGCCGAAGTCGGCGCTGCCGAAGGGGTCAGCGACGATATTGCCCTTGTAGTTATTGGTCGGCTTCGGTGCGCGGGTGGTCTTGGTGTCGCCGGCTTGCAGGAACAAGTTCCAGCTGAAAGCCGTGGCCAAGACCGTGTCGCCGTTTTCTTGCCAACGGATGATGTGGCCGTAAATATTGTCTTCACGCGGGTTGGCGGCGTCGACAGGTGGGCGGGCCGAGCCTGCTGTGGTGGAACCATCGACCTTGTTGTTGGAGGCGGTGTTGGTGCCACGGCGGTTGTTATTGGTCAGCGTGCAATAGACCTCAATCTTGTTGAAGCCGCCGATGCGTGGACGCGCGCCGGTCCACTCGGGGCGGTCCATCATGGTGGCGCCCACAGCGTCGGCGGCCATGCGGGTCTTGATCAAGATCTTGGCCAGCACCTCGGCGTCATTGGCACCGCTGAAGTTGGCGTTATCACGCAAGGCAACACCACCAGCACCGATGGTGCCCGGCTGCAAAGCCAGCCACTGACCGGTCATGTCAGACGCAAACTTCGCGACATACAGCGTGCCAGCATCCAGCAGATCGCGGTTGGCAGCGCGGTTGGTCGGGTTGAACTTGCCGGCGCTGACGAATTTGTAGATGTATTCGTTGCGCTCGTCGTCGCCCATGTAGACGGCCAGATGGCCGGCGGCGTCAACCACGTACTGAGCGCTCTCGTGCTTGATGCGACCTAAAGCGGTGCGCTTGACCGGCACACTCTTGGGATCGTAAGGATCCACTTCCACCACCCAGCCGAACAAGTTCGACTCATTCGGATTGACGGACAGGTCGAACCGGGGGTCATGCTTGTGCCAGAAGTACTCAAAACCAACCGAAGTCACACCATAGCGGTTGTAGAGCTTGCCCACTTCGCCCGACCCAGCCGTCGGCAACGCGGCGTTGGAGCCGAAATTGCCGTTGAAGTTCTCTTCGCAAGTCAGGTAGGTGCCCCAAGGCGTCACACCGTTGGCGCAGTTATTGATCGTGCCGCAGGCGCTGAAGCCGTCGGTCAGCTTGCCGGTGGGGAAGCTGCCGTTGTCGTTGATCATGTACTCGTTGGCCTTCATCAAGGCGTGGCCTGCGGCAGGGCCGGAGATACGCGTCTTGGTGTTGGCGGTCAGGCGGCGGCCATAAGGCGAGGTCTTGGCCACGGCCCACTTGCCATTGCGACGGCGCGCTTCGAGGATGGACACACCGTGAGCGGCCTGTGACTTGCGCACCGCTGCGATGCTGGCGCCGGCGATACCGGCAGGCGTCAGAATTTCTTCGTGCGTGTACTCGTTATTGACCGCCAAGATGCCGCGATCCGAGGTCGGCTGGCCATCGGCACCGGTGAAGGGGAAGAAAGCCATGCCGTCGTTGTGCGCGCCAAACTGCTTGGCTTGCTCGGCGGCGGTGTTGCTGGCGTCGGCCGCGAAAGCCACGCCGCCGGGCATGATCGCATCACCCCAAGCGACAAACAGCTCGGCCTTGTAGCCCACGGGCACGGTGATCTTGTCGGCCACGGCCGCAGCGGCAGGCGCCGAGGTGATGGACACGCTGGCCGGCACGCTCTCGAAGCCGATGCCGGGGAAACCCAGGCCCGCAGGCACGGGGCCGGCTTGCACGGTGCTGACCAAACCCGACAGCGTCAAGCCACCGGCTGCAGCCAGGGCGGTGGTGCCGACCGAGCCCTTGATGAAGGTGCGGCGGCTGGCGTCGATGCCGTCGATCACGTCGTAAATCGATGCGTTGCCGGACGGATTGATCGTCACGTCATTGCGGGGGTGTTTGATGCCCTTCATGGCTGGCTCCTGGATGCTAACTATTGGGTGGACGAATGGACAGGACTGGAGGCCGTATCACGGCCGCAAGGATGGAATGTGCCCAAGGCCGGCGACACCGGCGTGACAGCCATAGTCCGAACGGCTCATGAAACTCCACAATCAGCCACAGCAACCCCCATATCGGGGGTTGGCGGGCGCTGCCCAGGGGCGGGGGAACAAGGCGCGTACCATTGCGCTCGAAAATGAGCACTCCAGCCCCCCAAACTCCCCCGTCCGCCAACGCCCCTCTCGCCATCTTGCAAGAGGTTTTTGGCTACCCCGTGTTCCGGGGCGCGCAAGCCCAAATCGTCGATCACCTCACAGCCAGCGGTGACGCCCTGGTCCTGATGCCGACCGGCGGCGGCAAGAGCCTGTGCTACCAAATCCCCGCGATCGCCCGCCACCGCGCGGGCCAAGGCGTCAGCGTCGTCGTCAGCCCCTTGATCGCGCTGATGCACGACCAAGTCGGCGCGCTCGAAGAGGCCGGCGTGCATGCCGCCTTCCTCAACTCGACCTTGAGCGGCGAGCAAGCCGCCCATGTCGAGCGCGAGATGATGAGCGGGCGCTTGGTGATGCTGTACGCGGCGCCCGAGCGCATCACCAACCCACGCTTCCTGGCCCAGCTGGACTCGCTCTACGAGCGCGGCCTCTTGAGCCTGTTCGCCATCGACGAGGCCCATTGCGTCAGCCAATGGGGCCATGACTTCCGCAGCGAATACCTGGCCCTCAGCCTGCTGCACGAACGTTACCCCGAGGTTCCCCGCATCGCGCTGACCGCGACCGCAGACGATCTGACCCGCGCCGACATCATCGAGCGCCTCAAGCTGGAAGACGCGCAGATCTTCATCTCCTCGTTCGACCGGCCCAATATCCGCTACGCCATCGTTGAAAAGGACAAGCCGCGCGAACAACTCTTGCGCTTCATCCGCGACGAGCATGAGGATGACGCTGGCATCGTCTACTGCCAGAGCCGCAAAAAAGTCGAGGAAACTGCGGCCTGGCTGGAAAGTGAGGGGCTCAAGGCCCTGCCCTATCACGCCGGCCTGGATGCGAGCGTTCGTCTGCGCCACCAGGACCGCTTTTTGCGCGAAGACAGCGTCGTGATGGTGGCGACGATCGCTTTCGGCATGGGCATCGACAAGCCCGATGTGCGCTTTGTCGCGCATCTGGATCTACCCAAAAACATCGAGAGCTATTACCAGGAGACCGGCCGTGCGGGCCGCGACGGTGCGCCGGCCGACGCCTGGATGGCGTACGGCCTGGCCGATGTGGTCAACCAGCGCCGCATGATCGACGAAAGCCCGGCCGGTGAAGAATTCAAAAAAGGCCAGCGCGGCAAGCTTGATGCGCTGCTGGCGCTGGCCGAGGCGACCGATTGCCGACGCGCTCGTTTACTCGGTTACTTCGGCGAAGCCAGCCTGCCCACCGCCGGGCCGTCCCAAGGCGGGCAGAGCCCCCTCGGGGGGCAAGAGCGCAGCGACGTGGGGGTCCGCTACTTTTGTGGCAATTGCGATAACTGTCTGTTTCCACCGGCCACCTGGGACGGCACCGACGCCTCGCGCAAGTTGCTCAGTTGCATCTACCGCTTCCACCAGAACGGCGGCCAGCGCTTTGGGGCTGGCCATCTGATCGACGTGCTGCGCGGCAAGGTGACCGACAAGGTCACGCAATACGGCCATCAGACGCTGAGTACCTGGGCGGTCGGTGCCGACCTGCCGGAGCAGCAATGGCGCGCCGTGCTGCGTCAGTTGATCGCCTTAGGGCATGTGGTGACCGAAGGTGAATATTCGACGCTGGCCCTGGCCGACAGCGCCCGCGCGGTGCTGAAGGGCGAGGTGCAATTGCGCCTGCGGGTGCCGACGGTGGCACCAAAGAAAGGCAAGCAATCGCGCGTCGCCGTCAAGCCTGGCGGTGCTGCCGGCACGGGCCGCAGTGCTGCGCCGATCGAGCTGGACGAGGAAGCGCAAGCACGCTTCGATCAACTCAAGGCCTGGCGTGCCGAAGTTGCCAAGGAGCACAGCCTGCCCGCCTATGTGATCTTCCAGAACGTCACGCTGGCCGAGATGGCCAAGCAGCTGCCGCAAACGCTCGATGAATTGGCGCAGATCAGCGGCGTCGGGGCGAAGAAGCTGGAAGCCTATGGGGCGGAGATATTGAGGGTGTTGGGGGACTAGGGCCCAACATCAACAGCTGCCAGAATCAAGGCCAAACAGCGCAATCACGCCTCGGCATGAACCAAGCCAAGATCATCATCATTGCGGGCCCGAACGGCGCGGGGAAGACGAGCTTTGCACGTGAGTTTTTGCCCAAAGAGGCTGCCTGCCTTACTTTCATCAACGCCGATCTGATCGCCGCAGGCCTGTCACCGTTTGAGCCCGAAAAGGCCGCCATCAAGGCCGGCCGAATGATGCTGACGGAGATTGCCCAACATCTAGCGCGGAGCAGCAGCTTTGCATTGGAAACCACCTTGTCGGGTCGGTCCTATGCAGAGCAGATCCCTGTTTGGCGCAGCTTGGGGTTCAGGGTGGAGCTTTATTTTTTGAGTCTACCGACGGCCGAGATTGCGGTTCAACGCGTGGCTGAACGAGTGGCCCAAGGTGGACACAACATCCCAGTAGCTACCATCAGGCGTCGCTTCATAGCCGGGCGGCGGTTGTTTGAAAGTTTGTACCGGGAACGCGTTGATCAATGGGTTCTCTATGACAATTCAGGCGTTCTACCTGTCGTGCTCGATCACGGCTCATTTGGAGACAAAGCCATGACGAACATTGCCGTTGAAGAACCGGAAGCCAAGTATCCAGCTCAGCCCAGCCCAGCGGACATTGCCATCGCAGGCTCACTCCAGGCCCTCAAACGCGCAGCGCTCAAGGCCGCAGAACTTGCCCGGCAAACCGGCACTTGTCTGATTGTGGTTCGTGATGGGAAGTTGGTTCGCCTGCGGCCTGAGCCTGAAGATGCGGCGGCCGATTTGAGTTGACCCGCCATTCATGTCAGGCTCCGCACAAGCACACAGTAAGGTCCACGAATTTTTGACGCTACCATCCTCGCAAACATAATTTGCAGGGGGAGCGGTGTCACAAACCGAACGGCATTACAAGCTGAAAGCTTGGCTTGACGCCGGGCGCTGCTTGACGAGGCAGTTTTTGCTGGCTGAGTTGGGGGTTTCATCCTCGGCGCTGAAGCGAGACTTCGCTTTTTTGCGTGACCGCATGAACGCGCCCATCATCTTCGACCACACGCAAAAGGGCTGGCGGCTCGACAAGGCGCAGCAGGCTGTTGGCACGCAATACGAATTACCCGGCCTGTGGCTGAGCGCCGAGGAGATCCACGCGCTGCTGAC
>NZ_JANNMI010000276.1:0-5050 GCF_031397715.1 Roseateles sp. | reverse complement strand
CGACGATCACGCGTCCGTCCAGGCGTGGCACGAGGTAGATCCCTTCGCTGTGCAGCGTGCGTTTGATCAAGCCCGGCGATGCTTGCAGCAGCAGCATCTGGCCTTTCACGGGATACGTCGGGGCGCGCGGGATCACGCCCTCGAGTGAACGCCAAGCTGGAAATTGACCCCGATTTCTTGACCATCGAAGCGCCCCATGACCACGCACACGAAGCAGGCGAGCATTGCGATCACCCACACCACCATGTGCATGACGACGATGTGAAGTCCTTTGTCTTCAAGTCGGACAAGCCCTTCAACCCCGCCAAGCTGGAAGACTTTCTGGGCGCCATCGTGCAGGTCTACGGCCCCAAGATGCTGCGCTATAAAGGCGTTTTGTATATGAAGGGCACCGACAAGCGCGTGATCTTTCAAGGCGTCCATCAGTTGATGGGCTCGGATCTGGGCCCGAAATGGATGCCCGGAGAGAAAAAGTCGAGCAAAATGGTTTTCATCGGCATCGATTTGCCTAAGGAAATTCTTTTGCAAGGCATGGAAGGTTGCTTGGCCTGAAAATTGCCACCCAGCTTTGCAAATCGACTTGATGGGCGCACCCATATCGTGGCTACAATCCGCGGCGCTCAAAATGCGAAATAAGCTGGTCCCGATTGATAGCTAGATCAGTAGGCTCGAAGGAGTCGACGACTAGGGATGTAAGTGCGAGGAGAGAAACGTGAGCAAGACCCAGGCCCCAAAATCCGCCACAGCGACCCAGCCCGAGCAAACCCAAGCCGTGGTTGAGTCCCGTCCCGCCGTCAAAGCAGGCAAGACAAGCTCAAAGGCCAAATCTGAGGCTGCCGACCTGCCCCACCTTGCCACCATCGAGGCCAGTCCTCCACCGACCGGAAACAGCCGCTTCGCTGACCGATTCGCTCCTCCGAAGCCGCCCACCAGACAAATGCACACGCCCGTGATTGAAAGCCCCCGCACCGCCGCCAAGGCCGACCCTAAATTGGTCAACGCCTGGAAAACCAAGACCGGGACTGAGTTGACCGACGCCGAAGTGCTGGCCATGCCCGAAACCGAATACATGGGCGCCAAGCAGATCGAGTTCTTCCGCGCCAAGCTGACCGAGCTGAAGAACGGCGTGCTGTCGAATGCCGGCGAGACCACCGAGCATCTGCGTGAAGACACCTCGATCGTGCCCGACCCGGCCGACCGCGCCACCATTGAGGAAGAGCATGCGCTGGAGCTGCGCACGCGCGACCGCGAACGCAAGTTGCTGAAGAAGATCATGCAATCACTGGGCCGCCTCGACAACGGCGAGTACGGCTATTGCGACGAGACCGGTGAGCCGATCGGCCTGGGCCGTTTGATTGCTCGCCCGACCGCCTCGCTGTCGCTTGAAGCGCAGCAGCGCCGCGAGATGAAGCAAAAGATGTTCGGCGACTAAGCTGGGCTCGGGCTGCCAGCCTTGAATGGTCGCTAAATGGGTCACAGTTCGATTCCAACCAAGGTCCAGCGCGCATGACAGAACCGAAAGACGGCGAGAGCTTCTTCCGCAAAGTCGCGCGCTTTGTGGCCAACCCGACCACCGACTGGGCCGAGATCAACTCCCGTCAAGATGACCCCGAAGGCGACTTGGCCAAGGCCGAGCTGCGCGCCATGGTCGAGCGCAAGCGCCGCAATGATTTTGTCCGCAAGCGCGAGCTCGATATGCTGCGGCGGATTCGCCGCGAGGGGCTGACGCCCGAGCAGCTAGCGATCCTGGGCTCGTCGAATTCTCGACTGGATGAAGTTGAGCGCATCAGCGAGCTGAATTCAAAAATTGATCTCGGCGTCAAGGCGAAGATCGACGAGATTGAACTTCAGATGGCCGGCGAGGGCTATGTCACTTCGCAGGCCCAAGCCCCGCATACCCAGCGATTTTACGAAACCAGCACGACACCGGCCCATTTCGCGCCCACCTCGACGGTTGATGTCTCGCCCCCAACCGTGAGCGAGTTTGCCTCCACCGCCGAGACGCAGCGGCTGGAAGCCGTCCCGCCGGCAGCCGCTGTGGTGATGGGGGCCGGCTTGTCGCCCCTGTCGGATGCGAAAGCAAGCCGGCTGCCGGCGATCAAAGACCTGCCGCCGCTTGAGACGTCGCATGTGGCGACTGGTGCGGCCACCTCTGCACCGCCCTTGAGTTTCAGGGTTGCACAGCAGGCAAACCCCGAGTTGCGTGAGGTCATGCACGACCCCGAGCTCGACGAGGCGGTGATCGCCTTCGCCAATGCCGACTTTGAGAGCTGTGAAGCCGCCATCAACGCCTTGATACGGCCGGGCGGACAGCGCAATTTGCAGGGCGAGACCTGGCTGGTGCTGTTTGACCATTTCCGCGCCACCGGCCAACAAGCCAAGTTCGAAGCGCTGGCCTTGGACTATGCCCAGCTGTTCGGTCTGTCCGCGCCGCAGTGGTATTCGCTGCCCAAATTGGTCGCCGACGCGGCGCGTTCGGTGCGCGCGCCAATGGGCGCTTCGAGCGGCGTCAGCTGGTCCGCGCCCGAGTATCTTGTCTCCGAATCGGTTCAACAACTGAAAGCCCGCTGCCAGAACCTGCCCATGCCCTGGGTGCTGGACTGGGCACCGCTGCGCCAGCTCGACATCGAAGCCTGCGGTCTGCTGCGCGAGCTGTTCCGCAGCTGGGCGCAGCAGCAGGTCGATATGCGCTGGCTGGCCGGCGATGCCTTCTTGCACCTGCTCAGCGAAATGGCGCCGGTCGGCGTGCGCGATGCCGACCCGGCGCTCTGGATGTTGCGACTGGAGGCGCTGCGCCTGGTCAATCGACCCGATCAGTTCGATGAGACCGCGATCGACTACTGCGTGACTTACGAGGTCTCGCCGCCGAGTTGGGAGCCCAGCAATTGCCGCGTTAGGATCAGCGCAGCCGGCATGTCCACCACCGGCCCGGCCACCAACATCATGCCGACCGAGCAGTCGACCAGCTTCATGGAGTCGCAAATCAACGAACAGGCGCATTTACCGGCCAGCGTTCAACTGGAGCTCAGCGGTCAGTTGAGCGGCGACATCTCGGCGACCTTGGCAACCATGACGACTGAGATCGGTGCGGCCACGGTGATCAACGTCAATTGCCCGAAATTGATACGGCTTGACTTCATGGCCGCAGGTGATTTGCTCAACTGGGTGTTGAGCCGCCGCGCCGAGAATCGCAGCGTCAGCTTCACCGACGCGCACCGTTTGGTGGCCCTGTTCTTTGTCGCCATGGGCATCAACGAGCATGCCAAGATCAAGGTGCGTCAGCTGTAGAAGTTTTGGCTTGAAGCTGCGCTCAATGGCCTCATCTGCAGCCGCTATGGACCAACAATCACCCCTCTTCCACGGCACCACCATCATCAGCGTGCGCCGCGCCACGCCGACCGGCATGCAGGTCGCCATCGGCGGCGATGGCCAAGTGACCCTGGGCACCATCGTCGTCAAGGCGAGTGCCCGCAAGGTGCGCAAGCTGCACCGCGATCAGGTGCTGGCCGGTTTTGCCGGTGCCACCGCGGACGCCTTCACGCTGTTCGAACGCTTCGAGGCCAAGTTGGAGAAGCACCAAGGCCACCTGACCCGCGCGGCGGTTGAGCTGACCAAGGACTGGCGCACCGACCGCGTGTTGCGCCGCTTGGAGGCGATGTTGGTGGTCGCCGACCGCACGGCTTCCTTGATCATCACCGGCAATGGCGATGTGCTGGAACCGGAGCTGGGCATTGCCGCGATCGGCTCGGGCGGCGCCTATGCGCAGGCCGCCGCCCGCGCGCTGCTCAAACACAGCGAGCTGACGGCTGCGGAAATCGTCAAGCAGTCGCTGGAGATCGCCGGCGACCTGTGTATCTATACGAACCAGAACCATACGATTGAAATTCTCGAATGAGCTCAATGACGCCCCAAGAGATCGTTTCCGAACTCGATCAGCACATCGTCGGCCAGAACGCAGCCAAACGCGCGGTGGCAATCGCCATGCGCAACCGCTGGCGGCGTCAGCAGGTGGATGAAAAGCTGCGCGCCGAGATCACGCCCAAGAACATCTTGATGATCGGCCCCACCGGCGTCGGCAAGACCGAGATCGCGCGCCGCCTGGCCAAGCTGGCCGGCGCACCTTTCATCAAGGTCGAGGCAACCAAGTTCACCGAGGTCGGCTATGTCGGCAAGGACGTGGACTCCATCATCCGTGACCTGATCGACATGGCGGTCAAGCAGGAGCGCGAGCTGCAGATGAAGCGCTCGCGCCTGCGCGCCGAGGATGCGGCCGAAGACCGCGTGCTCGACATCCTGGTGCCCGGCAGCGAGGCTGACAACACGACGCGCCAGGTGATGCGCAAGCGCCTGCGCGAAGGCGCGATGGCCGACAAGGAAATCGAGATCGACCTGTTGGATGCCAAGCCGACGATGGAAATCCTCGGGACCATGGGTCAGCCCGGCATGGAAGAAATGGCCGAGCAGCTGAAGGGCATGTTCTCGCAAATGGGGGCAAGCAAGAAAAAGACCCGCAAGCTCAAAATTGCCGACGCGATCAAACATTTGGTCGAGGAAGAAGCCGCCAAGCTGCTGAACGAGGACGAGATCAAGGCCGCCGCCCTGCACAGCGCGCAGGAGATGGGCATCGTCTTCATCGACGAGATCGACAAGGTCTGCTCGCGCTCCGACTCCGGCTCCGCTGAGGTTTCGCGTCAGGGCGTGCAGCGCGACCTGCTGCCGCTGGTCGAGGGCACTACCGTCAACACCAAATACGGCATGGTCAAGACCGACCATATGCTCTTCATCGCCTCGGGCGCGTTCCACTTGGCCAAGCCGAGTGATTTGATCCCCGAGTTGCAGGGCCGCTTCCCGATCCGGGTCGAGCTGAGTTCGCTGTCGGTGGATGACTTCGAGGCGATTTTGTGCAGCACCCATGCCAGCCTGGTCAGGCAATACCAGGCGCTGTTGGCGACCGAGAACGTGACGCTGGAGCTCAGCCAGGACGGCATCCGCCGCTTGGCCGAGATCGCCTTTGAAGTCAACGAGCGTACCGAGAACATCGGCGCGCGCC
>NZ_JANNMI010000124.1:0-10101 GCF_031397715.1 Roseateles sp. | reverse complement strand
CTGAACTTGGCCTGGTTGCCGGCAAAGCGCATCTCGATGGGCTGCTCATCCGCAGCGTCCTTGCCGCCGTCCTTCAGCAAACGCATCAGCTCCAGCACGGTCTTGCGTGGCAGGATGACTTCTTGCTTGGGGATCTCGGTTGCCAGCTCGGCCTGGGCCAGCGCCAGGCGGTGGCCGTCGGTGGCGACCAGCGTCAGGCTCTTGCCTTCGGCGACGAACAAGATGCCGTTCAGGTAATAGCGTATGTCATGCACCGCCATCGAGAAGTGCACTTGGTTGATCAGCTGCTTCAGCGTCTTTTGCGGCACGGCGAAGGCGGGGCCGAAGTCGGCCGCTTCTTGTACCAGCGGGAAGTCGTCCGCCGGCAGCGTCTGCAGCGTGAAGCGGCTCTTGCCGCCTTGCAGGGTCAGCTTGGAGGCGTTGGCGGTCAGCGAGACGGTCTGGTCGGCCGGCATCGAACGCAGGATGTCGATCAGCTTGCGCGCGCCGACGGTGGTGCTGAAGTCGCCCTCGTCACCGCCCAACTCGGCGGTGGTGCGGACCTGGATTTCCAAATCGCTGGTGGTCAGCTCCAGGCTGCCGCCATGCTTGCGGATCAGCACATTGGCCAGCACGGGCAGGGTGTGGCGCCTCTCCACGATGCCTGCAACCGCCTGTAGGGCGCCGAGCACCTTGTCTTGGGGGGCTTTCAACACAATCATGTCAACCTCTTTCCACTTATCTTTAGGACTTACGCAAAATCGCCCCAGTGTCGTTATGACGCCTTGCCGTACAGGGCGTACTGTCTGCGGCGTCATGCCTAGCTGGAACAATTTTGCGTCAGTCCCAATTTGGCTTGTTCTAACCGGGCCTACCGTGCTACGGCAGCGCCCCGCATTTTGACCTACTCCGAGTCTGATTCTTGACCCGCGCGGCGTAAATTGAAGTGCGGATCAACCCTTTAGCGTTTGCTCCAGCACATGCAGCTGCTGATTCAGCTCGGTATTCTTCTGGCGCTCACCGCCGATCTTGCGCACCGCGTGCAGCACCGTCGTGTGGTCGCGCCCGCCGAACAGCTCACCGATCTCGGGCAGGCTTTTCTGCGTCAGCTCCTTGGCGATGTACATGGCGATCTGGCGCGGCCGGGCAATGCTGGCCGGCCGCTTCTTGCTGTACATATCGGCGATCTTGATCTTGTAGAAGTCGGCCACGGTCTTCTGGATGTTCTCGACCGAAATCTGCCGGTTCTGGATCGACAACAAATCCTTCAGCGCCTCGCGTGCCAGCTGGATATTGATTTCCTTGTGGCTGAAGCGGCTGTAGGCCAAGACCTTGCGCAAGGCGCCTTCGAGCTCGCGCACATTGGCGCGCACGTTCTTGGCGATGAAGAAGGCGACGTCCTCGGGCATCGGCGTTTGTTCCGCCTCGGCCTTCTTGATCAGAATCGCCACCCGCATTTCCAGCTCGGGCGGCTCGATCGCCACCGTCAGGCCGGCGTCAAAGCGGCTGGTCAGGCGCTCATCGATATCGGCCAGGCCCTTGGGGTAGGTGTCGCTGGTCATGATGATGTGGGCGCGCTTGGCCAACAGCGCCTCAAACGCGTTGAAGAACTCTTCTTGCGTGCGCTCCTTGCCGGCGAAGAACTGCACATCATCGATCAGCAGCAGGTCGAGCGAGTGGTACTTGGCCTTCAGCTCATCAAAGGTCTTGCGTTGGTAGTTCTTCACCACGTCGGAGATGAACTGCTCGGCGTGCAAGTAAAGCACACGGGCGTCGGGCTTGTCCTTCAGCAAGGCATTGCCGACGGCGTGGATTAAATGGGTCTTGCCCAGGCCGACGCCGCCGTAAATGAACAGCGGGTTGTACATGGCGCCCGGCGCGCCGGC
This sequence comes from Roseateles sp., assembly GCF_031397715.1. Classification (GTDB taxonomy): domain Bacteria; phylum Pseudomonadota; class Gammaproteobacteria; order Burkholderiales; family Burkholderiaceae_C; genus Paucibacter_A. Next base: position 8,236 of record NZ_JANNMI010000124.1, on the reverse strand, counting down.
CACATGCAGGGCGGCGGTGCGGGCCATTTGGTTGGCGCGGCCGGGCACCAGGTTGTCGAAGGTGAGCGCGCTGTTGATGCGGTGGCGACTGGCGCTGGGGGCAAGGTTCTGCGGCTTGGGGCTGGCCGTTGGCCGTTGCTGCCCTGGCTGGGTCATGCCGCCCTCGGCTTGGGCGGCGGTGCCGGCTGGCGTGGGGTTGATCGAGACTGGGCGCAGGCCGTTGTGCAACACCTGGCCGGCAGCCATTGCCTGCGGACGAGTGGCGGCTGTTGCCGATGAGGTCGCTGAAGCGGCAGTGCCGGGCGCTGCGTCGCGTGTTGCCAGCGCCAAGTCCAGGCGAACCGGCCGATCGGCCAATTCAGACAGAATCGATTCGATGCGACCCGCGTATTGATTGCGGATCCAGACGAGCTTGAAGCGATTGGGTGCGCGCAGGCACACGACTAAGCCGCCCGCTGCGCCGTTGTCGATCACGACAGCGGGTGGCAAGGGCCGAATCCAGGTGTTGAATTGCTGCTCGGGCAGCTCTGCAATCAGTCTCTCGCAGCCGAGCTGCCAGAGGCTCGCGTGGCTGTTTGTATGACTATTTGTGTGACTGTTCGCGTCGCCGCTGGCGCTGAGGTCGGCGCTGGAACTTGCCGAAATTGTGTTGTCCGCCATCGGATCATCCGCACCAAAATTGTCTGCGCCCATTACATCAAGCATGTCTGCGCTCATTGTGGAAAACTTGTTCTGGAGCGGCTGGATTGTACGGGTCTAAAGCCAAATTCAGAAAGTTATCCACAGTTTTTTGGCGTGCAGAAGGCTGCGTGAACTTGCCTAAAAATGACTGAAGTGTTGACCGAGCCTCAATTCTTTGGTGTAATCGCGGGTTTCCCGGACGCTGGGTATGGCGGGGTAGGAATGTCTGGTCACGGCGCGCAAGAATTTGTGCGGTTTGCTCGGGCATCTATCTACGCAGCGCTGGCAGGCTTGGGCAGTACCTCACCGTTAGCGAAGGATCCACGACGTCACGTCAAGGATTTTTGCGCAGGCGACGTACGCTGAAGCAGGCGAGTGGATGCGAACGCACAAGCTGAAGCAGGCGAGTGCGTGCGAACGCATAAGCGGCGCGCCGGCTCGGTACACATCAGTGGCCGTCGCAACGTGGTTTTTGGCTTTGATTGAAATCGAGCCGGGAACTGCCCGACGACCGAGGTGCGGACCGTGAACCGCGCAAAAAATGCGCAAATCGCGCAAATCGCGCAAATCGCGCAAACGTCGCCAATCGTTTTGCAAGCCGGCGACTGATCGCCAACCAACGCTAAAGCGTCACCCGACGTCCTTAGACCTTCGCTAGTTCCGCCTAGATTACTGCCTAGATATTGCCTAAAGGGGCCCCATCATGAAACGCACTTACCAAGCCTCCAAGACCCGCCGCGCCCGTACTCACGGCTTCCTGGTTCGCATGAAGACACGCGGCGGCCGCGCCGTCATCGCCGCGCGCCGCGCCAAGGGCCGCAAACGCCTGGCTGTCTAAGTTCAGGGCGCTGAAGTCATGATCGGCCGCATCGTGCGATCGGCCGACTTTGAGCGCGTGCTGGCCAGCGTCAGCCGCGTGCGCAGCAGTCATTTCGCGGTGCATCACCTTGCCGCGATGCCCAGCGTTGCAGCTAAGCCTGCCAAGGTCTTATCCACCGCCGCAGCCAAGTTATCAACAGCTAACGCACAAGTCACCCACAGCCCTGTGGATGAAATGCCGCCGGATGCCTGTTGGTTGGGCGCGATCGTGCCCAAGCGCCATGCCAAGCGGTCGGTGACTCGCTCGCTGATGAAGCGCCAAATTCGCGCCGCCTTTGCTCAGCAACCCGCCCTGCCGCCTGGCTTGTGGGTGGTGCGTCTGCGCACGCCTTTCGACCGCAAGCTGTTCCCCAGCGCGGCGTCGGATGCGTTGCGGGCGGCCGTGCATGCCGAGCTTGTGCAGCTGGTCGGCCGCGTGCTGGCGCGCGCGAATTCCTGAGCGCCAAGGCAGCTCACACCATGCTCACCCACCTGGCTGCGATCCCCCAACGGGTATTGATTGCATTGGTGCGCGGCTATCGGCTGCTGCTGAGCCCATGGCTGGGCGCCTCGTGCCGCTTTGAGCCCAGCTGTTCGGTCTATTCGATCGAAGCGTTGCAACGCCACGGCGCTTGTGTGGGTAGTTACCTGACCGTCCACCGTATCTTGCGCTGCAATCCGTTTTGCGCGGGCGGCCATGATGGCGTGCCTGACAATGCGCCCGGCCTGTTCACCCGACTTGGGTGTGCGTCGGCGTCCCCTCCTCGAAACTCCAATTCAGAAGCCTCCTCATGACTGATATACGCCGCACCGTGCTGTGGGTGGTGTTCACCATGTCTCTCGTCCTACTGTGGGACGGTTGGCAAAAACACAATGGACATCCGTCCATGTTCAGCCCTTCCGCGCCCAAGGTGGTTGCGACTGTGCCGGCTGGCGCTAACGGTGCGACCGGCGTACCCAGCGCGAGCCCGGGCGCGGTCGCCGCGGGCCAGGCCGGCTTGCCGGCCGTCAGCGCGCCGCTGGCTGCGACCAGTGAAAAGGTCCACATCAAGACCGATGTGCTGGATGTGACGCTAGACACCCTGGGCGGCGACGTCACCCGGGTGGAGTTGCCGACCTATCTGACCGGCCCCGAGCCGGGCTTGTTTGACCCCATCCTGCAGGCGGTGGGCATCAAGGCCAAGCCAACCGCGCCGCAAACGCCCATCGTGCTGCTCGACAGCGTGGGCCAGAGCTACAAGGCCCAGACCGGCCTGATCGGCGGCCAGGGCGAACCGCTGCCTACGCACAACACCCTGATGACGGTGGCGCCCGGCGAGCGGGTGCTGAAAGACGGCGCCAATGAGTTGGTCGTGCGCATGGAGTCGCCCGAGCAGGGCGGCGTCAAATACATCAAGACCTTCACCTTCAAGCGCGGCGAGCATGTGATCGCCGTCAAGCACGAGATCGTCAACGTGGGCGCTGCCGCCGTGACGCCGCAGGTCTATGTGCAGCTGGTGCGCAACAACGTCGCCGGCCCCGGCGGCATGGCTTTTGCCCCGACCTTCACCGGCCCGGCGCTGTACACCGACCAGGCCAAGTTCCAGAAAGTCGAGTTCAGCGACATCGACAAGGGCAAGGTCGATGTGCAGAAGAACGCCAACGACGGCTGGGTCGCGATGGTCCAGCATTACTTCGCCAGCGCCTGGCTGCACAACGACAGCGCGCCGCGCGAGTTCTTCGTCACCAAGGTCAAGGGTGCGGTGCCCGATCAATATGCGGTCGGCATGGTGTTCACCTTGCCTGCGCTGGCATCGGGCGCCACCGCAACCCACGCCGACAAGCTCTTCGTCGGCCCGCAAGAAGAAGTCAAGCTGGCCGAACTGGCGCCTGGCTTCGAGCTGATCAAGGACTACGGCATCTTCGCCATCCTGGCCAAACCGCTGTTTTGGTTGCTTGAGAAGCTATACGGCGTGCTGGGTAACTGGGGCTGGGCCATCATTGCCCTGGTGGTGCTGCTGAAGATCGCTTTTTACTGGCTCAACGCCAGTGCTTACAAGAGCATGGCCAATATGAAGGCCGTCGGACCCAAGGTGCAAGCGATGCGCGAGCGCCTGAAGGACAAGCCGGCCGAGATGCAGCAAGAGATGATGCGCATCTACCGCGAAGAAAAGGTCAACCCGGTCGGCGGCTGCCTGCCGATTCTGTTGCAAATGCCGTTCTTCATGGGGCTGTACTGGGTGCTGCTGTCCTCGGTCGAGATGCGCGGCGCGCCCTGGATTGGCTGGATTGTTGACCTTTCGGTCAAGGACCCCTATTTCATCTTGCCGCTGCTGATGACGGCGTCCAGCCTGTTCCAGGTCTGGTTGAACCCGAAACCACCAGATCCAATGCAAGCCAAGATGATGTGGTTCATGCCGCTGGCCTTCAGCTTCATGTTCTTCGTCTTCCCGGCCGGCCTGGTGCTGTATTGGCTGACCAACAACATCTTGTCGATCGCCCAGCAGTGGATGATTAACAAGCAAATGGGCGTGCAAGAGTAGTTGACGCCTGCTGATTACAAAAAAGCCCCCAAGGTCTTACGCCTTGGGGGCTTTTTTCTGTTGCGACTGCAAACGCTCAACCTTGGGTGGCCCGCCTCTGCAAGGGCGGCGCCACATCGAAGCGCTGTGTTGGCTTGTCGGCTTTTTCATAAAGCCCCTTGACCTTGGGAAGATTGGCCTCGATGTCGCGGATGCGGGTCGGCCCAGCCGGGTGGGTGGACAGCCATTGCGGCGGCGCACCCTTTGTCGTTGCGCCCATTTTTTGCCACAGCGTGATGCCCGCAGTTGGGTCGTAGCCGGCCCGCGCGGCCAGCTCCATGCCCACCAGATCGGCCTCGCTCTCGTCCTCGCGGCTGAAGGTCAGCGTCAGCAACTGCCCGCCCATGCCCAGCACCGCATCGCCGACATTGCCCAGGCCCAGCAAGCTGGACAGCACCGAGGCGCCGACGCGCGTCGCCTGCGTCTTGGCCATGCGCTCGCGCGCATGTTCGCGCAAGGCGTGGGCGATCTCGTGGCCCATGATGGCGGCGACCTCGTCATCATTGAGCTTGAGTTTCTCCAGGATGCCGTAATAGAACGCGATCTTGCCGCCCGGCATCGCGAAGGCATTCAGCTGCGGGCTGTCGATCAGGTTGACCTCCCAGCGCCAGTCCTTGGCGCGCGGATTCCAGGCCTGCGCCTCGGGGATGAGGCGTTTGGCAATTGCGCGCAGGCGCTGCAGCTGCGGGTGATTGGCCGGCGCCAGCGCGCGCTGCTGATTGGCCTGGCCTATCATTTGCTGGTATTGCTGGGCGCCAGCCGCCTCGACCTGCTCGGCCGGCACCAATTTCGCCAAGGGGCTGGTCTTTCCGACCTCGACACCCTCGCGCGCCCAAGCCGGCAGCAGGGCCGAGACGCCGAGCAGGCCGGTGAACAGGCGGCGCGAACGCTGGACGCGGCCGCCATCAGCGTGGCAAGAACAGTGGCCGAAGCCGAAGGGTAGGGCTGAATCGCGGGAGTCAAAATCTTGCGGCATGGCTGGGCTGGTTGGCGGCACTTGACGACTATTCTGAGGCCTGTTTGAGAAGACATGCTGACACCCCTCCAAGGCAATGCGAGCCAGCAATGCGATATTGAGCAATATTCTCGATGAGTGCCGCGCCGGCTGTCCTTGCTCCTTGCCCCGTGCCCCCCCGCGCCGCGCTTGATCCTTTGACCCAGCTGTATCGACAGCACTAGGCTTGGCTGCTTGGCTGGTTGCGGCGCCGCCTGGGTCAGCCCGAGCCGGCGGCCGATCTGGCGCAAGACGCGTTCATGCCCCCGCAGCTCAGCACCATCGCCCAAGGCTCCCTGGTCAACCACCGGCAGGGCCGCGATTTGGAGGCCGTCCATCTGGAGGCGCTGGCCGTTCAGCCGCACGCTTTTCATCCTTCAGTCGAAAAGCGTGCGGCTACATTGAAGCTGCCGCTGGCGTTCGACCGCAGGCTGCAGGGCCTGGCCGAGCTGCCACTGTTGGCGTTTTTGCTGGCGCACGCGCCCGAGTATGGCTGGGTCTGAGCCGAGTGGAGGCGGTCTGGCCCAGCGCCGGCGCCGCCTGCTCAAGTGCAGCGCGACTTCTGCCCTGGGCCTGGGCTCCGTCGGCCTGTTGGGGGGCTCAGCAACACCATATCCGCTTGAGCCGGGGCGAACTGCTGCTGCACGCCCGCGCAAACAACTGGGCGCCATACACCCTTCCAGGGTGGCTTGCAGGAATACGCCGGCAGCTGCTTGTCTATGCGGCTGCTGGACGGCGGTGGCGCCGTGCTCTGAGTGTGTTCGAGGGCTGGGTCGAGATTCATCAAGGCCTGCGCATTCAGGCGCCAGCCGCAGCCTGCGCTGCGGCGTCGGCCGCAATGCTGTCTCGGGCCCGTTGTGCCGGCTGCGCGAAGCCTGGCGGCGCGGCTGGCTGGTGGCTGAGGACTTGCGCCTGGACGAGTTCTTGGACGAGTTCTCGCCCTACTACCCGGGCCGCCTGGATTGCGCACCCGAGCCGGCCACACTGCGCTTGGCCGGCAGCTTCCCGCTGGCCGACAGCGCCGCCGCCTGCCCGGTTGGATCCGCATCCTGCCGCGGGCTTCAAATCTTTGAGGCGGACGGTGCACTTTTTTTCGAGCGCCGGCTGGCATCAAGTTGGAAACTCCAGCCGATGAGCCCATCTATCAACATGATGTTGTCCCTGCCGCCGTCTCTGAAAAACCGAGCGCTGTGTCTGGCGCAGCAGACATCCGTCGCCTGCCAGCGCTACGAGATCGCGTCCGGGCAGGGGCTAGCCCGTATTGCTGCCCAGTCGAGCTTGCTCGTCGCCGCCGATGCGCGCTTGACCGGCGGCCGCCTGATCTAGTACTCGCTGTGCGACCTCAACCGGCTGGCCCATGTGACCGAGAAGATCAATGTGCCGCGCCCTCCATGGCTACTAAAACAGCAAGGTGCTCGAAAACTGGTCCGGGTCACCCTGTTTGTGATGATCAGCTGGCGCCCACTCAGCCAAAACCTCGGTTCAGGCTCATTCCTGGGTGGAAATGCAGTGGCAGTTCAGGCTCATGTCTCATTGGGCAAGGCGAAGACTTGTGTCTTAGGGCTTTTCTGAACTACAATCACAGGCTCTTCGGCGGGCCTTGCTGCGCAGTTCGCGCGGCCGAAGCATCATCAAGTGTTCCGCTTCACGCGGTGCACTCTGAAAATTCAGCGAATCCCTTCGGGTTGGCTGAGTTTGCAGGGGCTACACAGGGCTTGTACTCATCCTGAGTGCGTTTAAGCCGAAGCGTGTGACTTCAAACGGGAACAAGTTACTTATGCCAACAATCAATCAACTCGTGCGCCACGGTCGAGAGACCGAGGTCACGAAATCCAAGTCGCCAGCGATGCAGGGTTGCCCCCAGCGCCGCGGTGTGTGCACTCGCGTGTACACCACGACTCCTAAGAAGCCTAACTCGGCTTTGCGTAAAGTCGCCAAGGTGCGTCTGACCAACGGTTTCGAGGTTATCTCGTACATCGGCGGTGAAGGCCACAACTTGCAAGAGCACAGCGTTGTGCTGGTGCGCGGCGGCCGGGTTAAAGACTTGCCGGGTGTGCGTTACCACATCGTGCGTGGCTCACTCGACTTGCAGGGCGTGAAAGACCGCAAGCAGTCGCGTTCGAAGTACGGCGCGAAGCGTCCGAAGAACAAGTAAGACAAGCCCTATCGGCCCGGCACCATGCTGGCGCTCGATATTTTTCGATTCGTGTCGCCCTCGGGTTGACAGCAGATCGAGTAAGTGGATGCCCCAGAAGTCGGTGGCCATCCAACGGTGCAGGGCATATGCCCGTACCAACTGAAGCAAGAGGAAGAATCCCATGCCACGTCGTCGCGAAGTACCCAAGCGGGACATCCTGCCTGATCCAAAATTCGGTAATGTTGACCTGTCCAAATTCATGAACGTGATCATGGAATCGGGCAAGAAGGCCGTCGCAGAGCGCATCATTTATGGCGCTTTGGAGCAGATCGAAAAGAAGGCCGGCAAAGATCCGCTGGAAGTGTTCATGGTCGCCCTGAACAACGTCAAGCCAATGGTTGAGGTGAAGTCACGCCGTGTCGGCGGAGCAAACTACCAAGTTCCCGTGGAAGTTCGCCCCGTTCGCCGGATGGCTTTGGCCATGCGTTGGTTGAAGGAGTCGGCCCGCAAGCGCGGTGAGAAGTCGATGTTCCAGCGTTTGGCCAATGAGTTGCTGGAGGCCGCAGAAGGCCGCGGCGGCGCCATGAAAAAGCGTGACGAAGTTCACCGCATGGCTGAAGCCAACAAGGCGTTCTCGCACTTCCGCTTCTAAACTACCAAGTTCCGGCCGCCTCGGGTTAATACTAACCCGCTGGCGGCTCCTGCCTTTTTGGAGTGACATCATGGCACGTAAGACCCCCATCGAGCGCTACCGCAATATCGGTATCTCGGCGCACATCGACGCCGGCAAGACGACGACGACAGAGCGCATCCTGTTTTACACGGGCGTGAACCACAAAATCGGTGAAGTGCACGATGGCGCGGCCACCATGGACTGGATGGAGCAAGAGCAAGAGCGCGGCATCACGATTACGTCTGCTGCTACCACTTGCTTCTGGTCGGGTATGGGCAAGACTTTCCCAGAGCACCGTATCAACATCATTGATACGCCTGGCCACGTTGACT
>NZ_JANNMI010000266.1:0-8371 GCF_031397715.1 Roseateles sp. | reverse complement strand
TATATGGACCCGATCTTTCGTGGCAGCTATCCGGCCGACGTGATCGAGCATCTGGGCGACGACGCGCCCCTGGTGGAGGCGCAAGACCTGAGCCTGATCCAGCAGCCGCTGGATTTTCTGGGCGTTAACTTCTACACCCGCAGCTTCATCAGCACGCAGACCCCGGCCGTGCCGGCGCCGGGCAAGCAGGGCTTCACCGATATGGGCTGGGAGATCTACCCCAAGGCCTTGACCCAGCATCTGGTGCGCATCACCCGTGAATATTCGCCGCCGCCGATCTTCATCACCGAGAACGGCATGGCCAATGCCGACACCGTGGTGGACGGGCGGATTGCCGATGTTGAACGGATCGCCTATTTACGCAGCCATTTGCTGGCGCTGGCGGCAGCGGTGAACCTGGGCGTCGATGTACGGGGTTACTTCTACTGGAGTTTGCTCGACAATTTTGAGTGGAACTCGGGCTACACCAAGCGTTTCGGGATTTTCCATGTGGACTATGCCAGTCAGCAGCGGCTGGCCAAAGACAGTGCGCATTGGTACCGAGCGCTGATTGAGAACTTCAAGCGGGAGCAGCGTGTCGGTGCGGCAGTCGCAAGCTCGCCTCAACCATTGGCTGAAAAACCATCCAATGACAAGCAAGCCTAACTGCCCAGCTACGTTCACCCCGCGCCATGTGTTCTGGGTCGCCTCGCTCTATTTGGCCATGGGCATTCCCTACAACGTGATCAACGGCACCTCGGTGCGGATGTTCAAGTCCTTGGGCTTTGCCGACAGCCAGATCACGGTGGCGGTCGGCAGCATTGGCATTGCCTGGTCGCTGAAGCCGCTCTGGGCGGCCTTTCTGGACATGTATCGCACCAAGCGATTCTTTGTGCTGACGATGGAGCTGCTGTGCGGCTGTCTGTTCGCCGCCATCGCGATGGCGGTCAGCGAGCCCGGCTTCTTCCAGATCGCGATTGCCTTGCTGTGGGTGGCGGCCTTCGCGTCCTCGACCCAGGACATCTGCGCCGACGGCATCTACCTGACCGCGCTGGATAAACCGGCGCAGGCGCGCTTCGCTGGCCTGCAGGGCGCGTTTTGGGTGCTCGGCAAGGTCTTGGCAACCGGCTTGCTGATCTCGGTACTGTTCAAGCTGCAGTCCAGTTATGGCTGGTCCGAGCAGACGATGTGGCGCCACGTGATGTTGAGCTGCGCCGCCGCGATGGGCCTGCTGGCGCTGTACCACTTGTTCGTTCTGCCAACCGGCAGCCGATCAAGCCGCCCCAGCGGCGCCGCTGAGGTATGGCGTGACTTCAGCGGTACGGCGACGGCCTTTTTTCATAAGCGCGCCTTCTGGGGCATGATCGCTTTCGTCTTCCTTTACCGCCTCGGCGAAGGCTTGATCTTGATGGAAGGCCAGCTGTTCTTGCAGAGCAGCACCGCGCAAGGCGGCTTGGGCCTGAGTGCGGGCCAAGTCAGCGATATCGACGCGGTCTACGGCACGCTTGCCAGCATCGCCGGCGGGCTGCTGGGCGGTGCGTTTGCCGCCAAATTGGGGCTGCGGCGTTCGCTCTGGATACTCGGCTTGAGCCTGAACATTCCACATGTCACTTTTTTGCTGATGGGCCATTACGCCGCCGCCGGCCAAGGGATGGACTACAGCGCCATCGTGGCCTTGGTCAGCATCGAGAAGTTCGGCTACGGCTTCGGCATGGTCGGCAATATGATTTATTTGATGCAGCAGCTGGCGCCGGGGCGTTGGGCGATGACGCATTACGCGTTTGCCACCGCGCTGATGAATCTGGTGCTGGTGCCGACGGCGATGATCTCCGGCCCGCTGGCCGAATGGCTGGGGTTCTCCAGCTTCTTTTTGCTGGTGATGTTGGCCTCGGTGCCTTCGGTCTTGGCGGCTTGGCGAGCACCGTTCCCGCAGCAGGAAGAAGACGCCAGGGCGGTCTTTGATGCGGGCGCCGGCGGCGTGCAGCTGACGGTGGACGACCCGACGCGCTTGAGTGCCGTGGAGCTAAAAGTTCAGGCCATCGCTGGGCGCGCTTCGATGTTCGCGATGCTGGGCATCTTGATGATTCTGATTGCCGACGCCGCAGTGCTGGGCTCGTTGCAAGGGCGCGCACCTGGCAGCGGGCTGACGCAGCTGCTGCTCTTGGTGGCCTTGCTCTTGCCCAAGGCCTTGTTGGCCCGCCGGACCTTTGCGCTCGCGGCCCAGGCCGCGCTGGTGGCTGGGCCGGCAGGCGAACGGCATTATTTGGGCAATGCGAAGGGCGCCAAGATCGCCACCTGGATCAGCGCAGCGGTGTCGCTCGCGGTGCTGGTGTTTTGCGCTCAGCGCTTGCTGGCCTGATGAAGTTCGCACAACGCTTCGCTCAGCTTGTGCTGGCCTGCTTTGCTGGTTTAGCCTTCGCCGATGGTGGCGCTTCACAACACGCGCAGGCCTGGCAAAACAGCCCGGGCTGGTGGCGCGGCACGGCGGACTTGCCGGGCTTTGCGTTGGACGAAGGCACGCGCCAGCTGCCCTTGGTGAAGGTGCTGGGCAATAGGTTTGTCAATGCGCAGGGCGCCGTCGTGGTGTTTCGCGGGGTGAATATGTCCGACCCGGACAAGCTCGCCGCGCAAGGCCAGTTCAGCCGCGCCTACTTTGAGGCCATCCAGTCCTGGGGCGCCAATGTGGTGCGCATTCCCGTCCACCCCTCGGCTTGGCAGCGGCGCGGCAAAAAGGACTATCTCGCGCTCTTGGATCAGGCCGTTCGTTGGATCAACGAGCTGGGCATGTATGTGATCGTGGACTGGCACTCGATCGGCAATCTCAAGTCCGAGCTGTTTCAAAACAGCAGCTACGCCACCAGCAAGGGCGAAACCTTTGATTTCTTCCGCACCGTGGCGGCCCGCTACAAGGGCGTTCATGCGGTCGCCATGTATGAAATCTTCAATGAGCCGACCGTCTTCGGCGGCCAGCTGGGGGTTGCCAGTTGGGCCGACTGGAAGGCGATCAACGAGGAGGCGATCACCATCATTCAGGCGCACAACCCCGAGGCGATTGCCTTGGTGGCCGGCTTTAACTGGGCCTATGACTTGAGCCCCGTTGCCACAGCGCCGATCGAGCGCAGCCAAGTCGCCTATGTCAGCCACCCTTATCCGATGAAGGTGGCGGCGCCCTTTGAAGAAAACTGGCAACGCGATTGGGGCTTTGTCGCGGACAAATACCCGGTGATCGCGACCGAAATCGGCTACCAGTTGGCGAGCGACAAGGGTGCCCATATTCCCGTCATCGACGATGGCAGCTACGGGCCGCGCATCACCAACTATCTGGGCGGCAAAGGGATCAGCTGGGTGGCCTGGGTGTTTGACCCGGACTGGGCGCCGCAGCTGATCAAGGACTGGCGCTACGAGCCGACGCTGCAGGGCCGGCACTTCCGAGCGGTGATGCAAAGAGAGAACCGGCCTTAGGTCGATGGCGCCACCCGCAGGGTTTGGGCAGAGCTGCTGGATTCAGCCGCGCCGATGCGGCATCGGCAGGTCTAAGTGCGAGCCCTCAGAACTTGAGCGATGCTGTGCGGTATGAACTTCGACGCCACACATTTCAGCAGTTACAGCCAAGGCCTGCTGCTCGGCACCTCCTTGATCATCGCCATCGGCGCGCAAAACGCCTTTGTATTGCGCCAAGGCCTGCGGCGCGAGCATGTCACGGCCATCGTGCTGGCCTGCGGCTTGGCCGATGCGCTGCTGATGGCGGCCGGCGTATTTGGTCTGGCCAGCTTGATCAATGCCCAGCCGATGCTGACGCGGCTGCTGACCTGGGCCGGCGCCTTGTTTTTGAGCGGCTACGGCCTGCGCGCACTCTGGCGGGCGCGCCGGCCCGGCGCCGATCTGCATGCAGCTCTTGGCCCCCGCCTGAGCTTGCGGCAGGCCTTACTGCAGCTGGCCGGCTTCACATTTCTGAATCCGCATGTCTATCTGGACACGGTGCTGCTGGTCGGCGCGGTGGGTGCCCAGCAGCAGGAGCAAACGCTGCGGCTGGCCTTCATGGTCGGCGCAGCCAGCGGCAGCTTCTTGTGGTTTGCGCTGCTGGGCTATGGCGCGCGCTGGCTGGCGCCCTGGTTTGCGCGGCCGCGCGCCTGGCAAATCCTCGACGGCTTGATCGGCCTGACCATGCTGGCCTTGGCCGCCATGCTGCTTATGAAATCCTTCTGAGACACTGCCCGGATGTGGATAGGAATTGCTTTTGCGCTCGCCGCCGGCCTGATGTGGGGGCTGGTCTTTGTCACGCCGCTGATGCTGGCCGACTACCCGCCCTTGATGCTGACCATAGGCCGCTATCTGGCCTTCGGCTTGATCGCGCTGCCACTGGGCCTGCTGGACCGGCGCCGGCTGGCCGAGCTGCGCGGCGTTGATTGGCTGCAGGCACTCAAGCTCAGCTTGATCGGCAATTTCGTCTACTACCTCTGCCTGTCGGCGGCGATACAGCTGGCCGGCGGGCCGCTGCCCACCGTCATCATCGGCACGCTGCCGGTGGTGATCGCCATCATCGCCAATCTGCGCAGCCATCAATCATTGCCCTGGCTCAAGCTGGCGCCGTCGCTGGCGCTGATCGCCGCCGGCATCGCCTGCGTCAATCAGTCGGAGCTGGACGCCATGCTCAACAGTGGTGACGGCGACCTAAATCGTTACTTGCTTGGCGCCTTGCTGGCGGTGGCGGCGGTGGGCTGCTGGACCTGGTACCCGATCCGCAATGCCGAGTGGCTGCTGGCCCACCCACAAGCCAGCCCGCGCGCCTGGGCCACCGCCCAGGGCCTGATGACGCTGCCGGTGGCGCTGGCCGGCGTGGCATTGCTGTACGGCGCGCAGGGGCTGAACTGGCCCTTGCTGCCGGCCGGCTTCGAGCTGCCGCTGGGGCCGCGGCCGCTGCCTTATCTCGGTCTGATGCTGGCGGTGGGCTTGTTTTCGTCCTGGCTGGGCACGCTGTGCTGGAACGAGGCCAGCCAGCGCCTGCCGACGGCCCTGGTCGGCCAGCTGATCGTGTTCGAATCGCTGGCAGCACTCGCCTATGCCTTCGCCTTGCGCGGCCAAATGCCGCCGCCGTTGACACTTTTGGGCGTGATGTTCTTGCTGGCCGGGGTGGTCTGGGCGCTACGGCAACGTTGAGCCGGCTGAATGTGCCGTTACCATCCGCTCCAACCATGTACGCCAACTTCTTCGGCCTGAAACAAGAGCCCTTCTCAATCGCCCCCGATCCGCGCTATCTCTTCATGAGCGAGCGGCATCGTGAAGCCTTGGCGCATCTGCTGTACGGCCTGCGCGGCGGCGGCGGGTTCGTGCTGTTGACCGGCGAGATCGGCGCCGGCAAGACCACGGTTTGCCGCGCCTTTCTGGGTCAGATCCCCAAACGCTGCAATGTGGCCTATATCTTCAACCCCAAGCTGACGGTGGCCGAACTATTGGGCACGGTCTGCGAGGAATACGGCATCCAGCGCCCGCAGCCGGAGGCGTCCAGCGCCGATTCGGTCAAACCCTTTGTCGACGCGATCAACGAGTTTTTGCTGCGCACCCATGCGGTGGGGCAGAACAATGTCTTGATCATCGACGAGGCGCAGAACCTGTCGGCCGAGGTGCTGGAGCAGCTGCGCTTGCTGACCAACTTGGAGACCAATGAGCGCAAGCTCTTGCAAATCATCTTGATCGGTCAGCCGGAGTTGCGCGAGCTGCTGGCCCGGCCTGAGTTGGAGCAGTTGTCGCAGCGGGTGATTGCGCGCTTTCATCTGCCGGCGCTGTCCGAGGCCGAGACCGGCCAGTATGTGCGCCACCGCCTGAGTGTGGCCGGCTATAGCGCCGCGCTGCCGTTCGAGCCCAAGGCGCTGCGGCGCATCTACCAGCTGTCGCGCGGCGTGCCCCGGCGCATCAATCTGCTGTGTGACCGCGCGCTGCTGGGCGCTTACTCGCAAGATCAGCGCAGTGTGGACCGCGCCACGGTCGACCGGGCCGCGGCCGAAGTGTTCGACCAAAAAGATCTGAGGACGGCCTGGAGCCCCGCCTGGTTGCCGCGCCGTGCCTGGACGTTTGGCGGCGCGGGCCTGCTGGCCGGCGCCGCCGTGCTGGCCTGGTCGGGCCGGGAGTTCTTCTCGTTGCCCTCGCCGCAAGCCGTCGAGCAGCGCAAGGCGGCGCTGACCCAGGTTAGGCCGACTGTGCCTGTGCCTGTGGCCGCCAAGCCCCTGCCGCCCGTTCAAGCCGATGCGACCACGACCTTGCCCGCCAGCCTGGGTTTGCGAGCTGAGGCGCAGGCCTGGCAGGAGTTGGCGCGCAGCTGGCGGCTTGAGGTGCCGGATACCGGAGTCGAGCCCTGCCAGGCGCTGGCGCAGCAGCAGATGCAGTGCTTCCGCAGCAGCCCCGGCAATGCCGCCGGCGTCAGCGAAGGGGGTTTGAGCCTGTTGCGCCTGCTGGACCGCCCGGCCATGCTGAGCTTGCGTGATGACGTGGGCAAGATTTTTTACGTCATCTTGATCAAGCTTGACGATCAATACGCCACCGTCGGCCTGGGCGAGCAGACCCAGCGCATCAGCCTGACCCAGCTGAGCACGCAATGGCGCGGTGAGTTCGCCACCCTCTGGCGCGCGCCGCCCGGCTATCCGCCCAAGGGCAATAACGGGCCGTTGCTGGCCTGGGTGGACGCGCAGCTGGCCAAGGTTTTCGGCGGCACGCCCGGTGCCGGCCCGTTTCGGCTGGATGCTGCGCTGCGCGGCCGGCTGGCGGCGTTTCAGCGCTCGCAAGGCCTGCGCAGCGATGGCCAGCTTGGCCCCATCACCTTGATGCATTTGAGCCGGGTGGCGGGCGTGGACGGCCTGGCCGGCACGCCCGAGCCGCGTCTGCAAGTTGGCAAGAGCGCACCCGCCGCGGCCGTTGGCGTCGCACCCTAAGAGCAAACACCATGTCCTATATTCTTGATGCGCTGCGAAAAGCCGATGCCGAGCGGGAACGCGGCACGGTGCCGACGCTGCAAAGCCACGCGGCCCATGCCGACCCGGGCGCGCAGGCGCGGCTGCGAGCGCAGGCCGGGCCGGCCTGGGGCCGCACGGCCCTGATCGCGGCGCTGGTGATCTTGTTGGTGGTGGTGGGTTTTCTTGTCGCGCCGTGGCTGCGGCCTGAGCCGGCGCCGCTGACGCCACTGACGCCACCGGCGGCGCCGGTGAATGAAGCGCTCGTGATGGCGCCTGCGCGGCAGGCCCCGCTAACGCCAAGCTTGCGGGCACCGCCGCCGGCCGCCGTTGAGGCGCTGCCGGACCCCAAGCCCAGCGCTGCTGCGCCGCCGGCAGCAAAAGCCGCCGAGGCCGCCATCCTCAAGCTTGCCGAGCTGCCCGAGGCGACCCGAAAGGCCTTGCCTGCCATCGCCACCAGCGGGGCGATGTATTCGGACACGCCGGCCAACCGCATGCTGATCATCAACGGCCAGTTGCTGCATGAGGGCGACAAGATTGCCCCGGAGCTGCTGCTGGAGCGGATCGAGCTGAAGAGCGCGGTGCTGGTCTTCAAGGGCCAACGTTTCCGCATTAACTACTGAGTCGGCGATGGCGCAGACCTCACTGGAACAGGAACAGGCCTTGCCGGCGCTGCTGCGCTCCTTCACCGTGATGGGCCTGCTGCTCGGCAGCTTGTTCTTTGCGGCCTCGCTGACGCCCAGCCTGGTGCCGCGCCACCCCGCCGTGCAGGGTTTGCTCAGCGGCCTGTGCTTTGCGGCCGGCTATGGGCTGGGGGCTTTGCTGCAATGGCTGTGGCGCCTGCTGCAGCTGCCTGAGATGAGGCCCGAGACCTTGATCTGGCGCCGCTTGCCGGCCCTGCTGCTGTGCCTGGGGGCGCTCAGTTATGCGCTGTGGCGCGCCAACGAATGGCAGAACCGCCTGCGCGCGCTGATGCAGCTGGCGCCGCAGGACAGCGTCGGGCCGTTCACGATCGCCGGTGTGGCGCTGCTGATGTTTGCCCTGCTGTTGCTGATTGGGCGCGTTTTTCACTGGGTCAAGCGGGGAATAGCCGCGCGCTTGCAGCGCCAGATGCCGGGGCCGGTGGCCGTGCTGAGTGCCTTGGGCTTGACCGCCTGGCTGTTCTTTTTGATCGGCAACGGCGTGCTGGTGCGCGCCGGCATGCACGCGTTTGATTCGTCCTACCAGCGCCTGGATGCCTTGATCGAGGACGACAGCAGCCCGCGCCCGACTGACCCGCTGAAGGTCGGCGCCCCCGGTTCCTTGCTGAAGTGGGAGGGCTTGGGCCGGGCCGGCCGCCGGGTGATCGCGGCCGGCCCGGACCGCGCCAAGATCGCCGCCATGACCGGCACGGCGCCGGACCAGGCCAAGGAGCCCTTGCGCGTCTATGTGGGCCTGAACTCGGCCGAAAG
>NZ_JANNMI010000263.1:0-3389 GCF_031397715.1 Roseateles sp. | reverse complement strand
CAGCCCGGTCACCTCGTCCACCTGCCGCGCAACCGTGACACCCTCTTCAACGTTCTCAAAACGCACACGGCCCGCGTATTCGGTAATGATCGGACGCGTATGCGGATCCCATGTCGCAAGCACGCGGCCCGCCTTGAGCGTTTCGCCTTCGCGCACCATCAGAATCGCGCCATACGGCACCTTGTGACGCTCGCGCTCCCGGTTGCTCTCGTCGTGAATCACCACTTCACCGTTACGCGAAATGACCACCAGCTCGTTGCGCGAGTTGGTGACGTAACGTATACCCGAGGCGTAATGCAACACGCCTGCTGATTTGCTGTCGATCTGGCTCACCACGGCTTGGCGCGACGCGGCGCCGCCGATGTGGAAGGTGCGCATGGTCAACTGCGTGCCCGGCTCACCGATGGATTGCGCCGCGATCACACCGACCGCTTCGCCTACATTCACCACCGAACCGCGGCCGAGGTCACGACCGTAACATTTCACGCACAGGCCGTGGCGCGTTTCACAAGTCAGCGGTGTGCGCACTTTGACTTCATCGATGCCCAGCGCTTCAATCACATCCACCGCATCTTCGTCGAGCAAAGCGCCGGCTTCAAACGCCGTGGCGCTGGATTCAGGATTGATAATCTCGGCCGCGGCGACGCGGCCCAGAATGCGCTCGCGCAGCGACTCGACCACTTCGCCACCTTCAACCAGCGCTTTCATCACCACACCCAGTTCCGTGCCGCAGTCGTCAGTGGTCACCACCAGGTCTTGCGTAACGTCCACCAGACGGCGTGTGAGGTAGCCGGAATTCGCAGTCTTCAACGCGGTATCGGCCAGGCCCTTGCGCGCACCGTGGGTCGAAATGAAGTACTGCAAAACGTTCAGACCTTCGCGGAAGTTCGCGGTGATCGGCGTTTCGATAATGGAACCATCCGGCTTCGCCATCAGGCCGCGCATACCGGCGAGCTGACGAATTTGCGCGGCCGAGCCGCGCGCCCCTGAGTCGGCCATCATGTAGATGGAGTTGAAGGACTCCTGATCCACTTGATTGCCGTGACGGTCGGTCGTCTTCTGCTTGGACAGCTGGCTCATCATGACCTTGCCGACTTCGTCGCCGGTTTTGCCCCAGATGTCCACCACCTTGTTGTAACGCTCGCCGGAAGTCACCAAACCGGAGATGTACTGCTGTTCAATCTCCTTGACTTCCTTCTCGGCACGCTCGATCAGCATGGGCTTCTCGGGCGGCACCAACATATCGTCAACGGCGATCGAAATACCGGCGCGCGTGGCCAGCTTGAAGCCGGCTTGCAGCAGCTTGTCCGCCAAGACGACCGTTTCCTTCAGACCGCACTTGCGGAATGACATATTGATCAGCTTGGAGATTTCTTTCTTCTTCAAGGCCTTGTCGATATTGGAGAAAGGCAGGCCCTTGGGCAAGATTTCGCTCAACAAAGCGCGACCAACGGTCGTGCTCACCAGCTTGGTCTCGGGGATCCACTCAATGTCCTGGCCTTCGACCACGGCGCCCTTGGTGTACTGCACCATACGCACGTTGATACGGGCGGTGACTTCTACCGCGCCGTTTTCCAAGGCGCGGATCAGCTCGGAGATATCCGAGAAGATCATGCCCTCGCCCTTGCCGTTGATGCGCTCGCGGGTGGCGTAATACAAGCCCAGCACCACGTCTTGCGAAGGCACGATCGACGGCTCGCCCGAAGCCGGGAACAGCACGTTGTTGGAGGCCAGCATCAGCGTGCGGGCTTCCATCTGCGCTTCGATCGACAGCGGCACGTGAACGGCCATCTGGTCACCGTCAAAGTCGGCGTTGAAGGCGGCGCAAACCAGCGGATGCAGCTGGATCGCCTTGCCTTCGATCAACACCGGCTCAAAGGCCTGAATGCCCAAACGGTGCAGCGTAGGCGCTCGGTTCAGCAGCACCGGGTGCTCCTTGATGACCTCCTCCAGGATGTCCCAGACGACCGGCGAGCCGGATTCGACTTCCTTCTTGGCGGCCTTGATCGTCGTCGCGATGCCCATGGCTTCGAGGCGCGAGAAGATGAAGGGCTTGAACAACTCAAGCGCCATCAACTTGGGCAAACCGCACTGGTGCAGCTTCAGCGTTGGGCCCACCACAATGACCGAACGGCCAGAGTAGTCGACGCGCTTACCCAGCAAGTTCTGACGGAAACGACCGCCCTTGCCCTTGATCATGTCGGCCAGCGACTTCAACGCGCGCTTGTTGGCGCCCGTCATGGCCTTGCCGCGACGACCATTGTCCAACAGCGAATCAACCGCTTCCTGCAACATACGCTTTTCGTTGCGCACGATGATCTCGGGCGCCTTCAACTCCAGCAAACGCGCCAGGCGGTTGTTGCGGTTGATGACGCGGCGATACAGGTCGTTCAAGTCGGAGGTCGCAAAGCGGCCGCCGTCCAATGGCACCAGCGGACGCAAGTCCGGTGGCAACACCGGCAGCACTTCCAGCACCATCCAGTTGGGCTTGATGCCCGAACGCTTGAAGGCTTCCATCACCTTGAGGCGCTTGGAATTCTTCTTCACCTTCAGCTCGGAGCCAGTCATGTCGTTGCGCAGGCGATCGATCTCGACGTCGAGATCCATGTCCTCCAGCAGACGCTTGACGCCCTCGGCACCCATCAAGGCAACGAACTCGTCACCAAACTCGGTCACTTTCGCGTCGTAGTCATCCTCGGTCATGATCGTGAATTTCTTCAACGGGGTCATGCCAGGGTCAACCACCACATACGCTTCGAAGTACAAGACACGCTCGATGTCGCGCAGCGTCATGTCCAGCACCAGGCCCAAGCGCGATGGCAGGGACTTCAGGAACCAGATGTGGGCGCAAGGTGCGGCCTGATCGATGTGACCCATGCGGTCACGGCGAACCTTGGTCTGGGTGACTTCAACGCCGCACTTCTCGCAGATCACGCCGCGATGTTTAAGGCGCTTGTACTTGCCGCACAGGCATTCGTAGTCCTTGATGGGACCAAAAATCTTGGCGCAGAACAAGCCGTCGCGTTCGGGCTTGAAGGTGCGGTAGTTGATGGTCTCAGGCTTCTTCACCTCACCAAATGACCACGAGCGAATCTTCTCGGGCGATGCGAGCCCGATCTTGATAGCGTCGAAGTGTTCATCCGGGGTGAACTGCTTGAACAGGTCCAGTAAGCCTTTCATGGCTTTCTCCTAATTTGTGGTTGGAAACGAATCTAGAAAACAAATGAGGGACAGAGCATCCGCCGCAGCGGCGCCCTGTCGCACAAAGTCCTTAGTTGCGTTCCAACTCAATATCGATACCGAGCGACCGGATTTCCTTGACCAGCACATTGAAGGACTCCGGCATGCCGGCTTCGATCGTGTGCTCACCCTTGACGATGCTCTCGTAG
>NZ_JANNMI010000254.1:0-14137 GCF_031397715.1 Roseateles sp. | reverse complement strand
ACCCACCATCAAGATCTCGCCGTGGGCGAAGTTGATCAAGTTGATGATGCCGTAGACCATGGTGTAGCCCAAGGCCACCAAGGCATACATGCTGCCCAGCACCAGACCGTTGATGATTTGCTGGAAAAAAGTTTCCATTGAAGGCTCCGGTTGGGCTGAAAGAAGTTCAAAAAAAAACCCGCCGCAAAGTCGGCGGGCCTGGGGACCCTCGGCGAAAGCCCGTGGGCTGCGGCGGGCTCTTTGCGGGATTGTAGGAGTGCGTGAAGCACCCGAATCGAGGGTGTTTACCCGTATCGCCAAGCGCCAAAATCGCAGTCAGTCCGGCGCGGTTTGATGGGCCGCGTTCAAACGCCGCAACTCGTTCAGGCGCTCGCCGATGCGCAGCTCCAAACCCCGCGCAACCGGTTCGTAAAAACGCTGAGCCTCCAGCCCCTCGGGCAGATAGATGACGCCAGCGGCAAAGCCGCCCGGCTCGTCATGCGCATATCGATACTCTCGGCCGTAGCCCAAATCGGTCATCAAACGCGTCGGTGCGTTGCGCAGATGCAGCGGCACCGCCCGGCTGCCGTCGGTCTTGATCAGGGCGCGCACCGCTTTGTAGGCGCTGTAGACGGCGTTCGACTTCGGCGCCACGGCCAGGAACACCACCGCCTGGGCCAGCGTCAATTCGCCCTCGGGCGAGCCCAGGCGCTCATAGGTTTCGGCCGCGTCCAAGCAAATGCGCAGCGCACGCGGGTCGGCCAGGCCAATGTCCTCGCTGGCCATGCGGATCAAGCGGCGCGCGATATAGCGCACGTCGACGCCGCCGTCCAGCATGCGGGCAAACCAATACAGGGCGGCATCCGGGTCGGAGCCGCGCACCGATTTATGCAGGGCCGAGATCACATCGTAGAACTGCTCGCCGCCCTTGTCATAACGTCGCAACTGCTCGCCTAAAGCGCGCTCCAGCATAGGCTCGTCAATTTCGCTCGCAGTCGGTGGCGCCAAGGCCGCCGCCGCGTCGACGGCATTCAGCAGCCGCCGGGCATCGCCGTCCGCATAGGCGGCCAGGCGCTTGGCCGCGGCCGGCGTGAACGGCGGGCTGGCAAGCACCTGCACGGCGCGCTCGACCAAGGCCAGTAGCTCGGCCTCATCCAGCGACTTCAGCACATGCACGCTGGCGCGCGACAACAGCGCCGAGTTGACCTCGAAGGACGGGTTCTCCGTGGTCGCACCAATGAAGGTGAACAGACCCGACTCGACGTGAGGCAAGAAGGCGTCTTGCTGAGACTTGTTGAAGCGGTGCACCTCGTCGACGAAGACGACCGTGCGCCGGCCCTGCGCCGCCACGGCCTGCGCGCGCTCGACCGCCTCGCGGATCTCCTTGACGCCGCCGAGCACGGCCGAGATGGTGATGAACTGGGCGTCGAAAGCCTGCGTCATCAAGCGCGCCAGGGTGGTTTTGCCGACGCCGGGCGGGCCCCACAAAATCATCGAATGCAGGCGCCCCGACTCGAAGGCGACGCGCAGCGGCATGCCGGGGCCGAGCAACTGACGCTGACCTATCACCTCGTCCAGGTGAGTGGGACGCAAGCGCTCGGCCAAGGGCTGATTCAAGTGCACCGGCGGACCGGTGCCGGGCGACTCGGCGAACAGGGATTCAGTCGTCATGGCCGGGCCTCTATTCACTGCTCCAGCAAATCGGCGCCTGCCGGCAGCGTGAAACGGAATCTGTCGATCGCCAGGATCGGGTTCAACACCATGGCCGTGAAATCCAGCCGCGAACTTTGGCCGAACCCGTCGACGATCTCCAAGGCCGCCAGCTCGCGCCCCTTGAAGCCGACCTTGAGGGACTGGAAACCGCTGTCGGCCTGCTTAGGAACTGCCTGCACCCAATCCAAACCGCCCTTGCCCGGCAAAGCCTTGAGCGTGAAGTCACGCTCAAGGTTGCCACCCGCCAGCAAGGCGGCGGGCGTAGCGCCCAGGGCCTGCGTCATCGGGTGTGAACTGGCCTGCTTGAGGCCGGGGTCGAACATCCAAACCTTGCTTCCGTCGGCGACGATCAGCTGCTCGGACGGCGGCAGATAGGCGAAGCGAAACTGGTTGGGGCGCTGAAACTCGAAGCTGCCGCGGGTGGTCTTGGTGCGGGCGCCATCGGGCGAGGTGACCGTCTGGCTGAACTGCGCACGGCCGCTTTTGACCTCGCGCACAAAGTCCTTCAAGGCGCCGACGGCGTCGGCGCGAACCTGGCCACCCATGCTCAGCACCAGCAACGCTAACAAGACTTTTATTTTTTGCATCATTCTTCTCGCTTGGGCAATAACAAATCACGATTGCCATTGCTGCCCATACTGGACACCAGGCCCGACTTTTCCATTTGCTCCAACAACCGCGCGGCGCGGTTATAGCCAATCCGCAGATGGCGCTGCACCAGCGAGATCGAGGCGCGGCGATGTTGCAAGACGATGGCCACGGCCTGGTCGTACATCGCGTCGGCCTCACCGTCGCCGGCAGCGGCGCCACCGCTCTCGCCGCCTTCGCCCTCGAGCACGCCGCCTTCGAGAATGCCCTCAATGTAGTTGGGCTCGCCCTTGGATTTCAGGTATTCGACCACCCGGTGCACCTCGTCGTCGCTGACAAAAGCGCCGTGCACGCGGATTGGCAGGCCGGTGCCCGAGGGCATATACAGCATGTCGCCCATGCCCAGCAGCGCTTCGGCACCCATCTGGTCAAGAATGGTGCGGCTGTCGATCTTGGAGCTGACCTGGAAGGACAAACGGGTCGGGATATTCGCCTTGATCAGGCCGGTGATCACGTCAACGCTGGGGCGCTGGGTGGCCAGGATCAAGTGGATGCCGGCGGCGCGGGCCTTCTGCGCAAGCCGAGCGATCAACTCCTCGATCTTCTTGCCGACCACCATCATCAGATCGGCCAATTCGTCGATCACAACGACGATGAAGGGCAGGCGCTCCAACGGCTCGGGCGCGTCCGGCGTCAGGCTGAAGGGGTTGCCGATATGCTCGCCGCGCTCGGTCGCGTCGTCGATCTTCTTGTTATAGCCGGCCAGATTGCGCACGCCCATCTTGCTCATCAGCTTGTAGCGGCGCTCCATCTCGCCGACACACCAGTTGAGCGCGTTGGACGCCTGCTTCATATCGGTCACCACCGGCGCCAGCAGATGCGGAATGCCTTCGTAGACACTCATTTCGAGCATCTTGGGGTCGATCAGGATCAGGCGCACATCGCGCGCCTCGGCCTTGTAGAGCAGGGACAAAATCATCGCGTTGATGCCGACCGACTTGCCCGAGCCGGTGGTACCCGCCACCAGGCAATGCGGCATCTTGGCCAGGTCGGCCACCACCGGCAGGCCGACGATGTCTTTGCCCAGTCCCATGGTCAGCTGAGACGGCGCGTCAGCATAGACCTGCGAGCCGAGAATTTCGGACAGGCGGATGGTCTGGCGTCGTGCATTCGGCAGCTCCAGCGCCATATAGTTCTTGCCCGGAATCACCTCGACGACGCGGATCGACACCAGGCTCAGGCTGCGCGACAAATCGCGCGCCAGGCCAACGATTTGAGAGCCCTTGACGCCGGTGGCCGGCTCGATCTCGTAGCGCGTGATGACCGGGCCGGGCGAGGCCGCCACCACCCGCACCTCGACGCCAAAGTCGCGCAGCTTCTTCTCGATCATGCGCGAGGTCATTTCCAGCGACTCCGGCGTCACCGACTCGACCCGCAGCGTGGCGGCGTCGAGCAGATCGACCTGGGGCAGCTTGGTGTCGCTGGCGTCGACGAACAGAGCGGTCTGGCGCTCTTTGGCGACGCGGGTGGATTTGGGCACCTCGAACACCGGCGCCTCGATCACGATGGGCACATGCTCGGCCACCACCTGGCGCTCGACCTCGACCACATGCTCATGCTCGCGCTCCTGCACCGCTTGTACGCCCACACGCTGGTCCTCGGCCTGCTCGCGGCGCTGCAAATAGCGCTCACGTAACTCGTCAAGCCGACGGCCCGCCTGCTCGGCCAGACGCAACCAGGAGAATTGCAGGGCAAGGCCGGAGCCGATCAAAAGCAGGCCAATGCAGACCAGACCCGAGCCGGCAAAACCCAGCGCCCGCATGCTCCAGGGCCCGAGTGCATAACCCAGTACGCCACCGGCATGGCCGGGCAGGTGCGTCTCCCACCGATAGAGCCGGGTCCATTCCAGACAGCAGCTTGCGCACATCAGCAGCACGACGCCGAGCAACCAGAGGCCGCTGGACCTGAGCCGCGCCGGCTCAGGCTCGGCGGCGGCGCGCAAGAGGCCGGCCAGGCTGCTCAACCAGGTGCGCAGGCCAACCAGCAACAACCACCAGGTCGAGAAACCGAAGCTGAAATAGAGCAAATCGGCGATCCAGGCACCCAGGGCGCCGAAACGATTCGCGTGAAGATCGCGGCCACCGGAGATCGAGAAGGCCGCGTCACTGCGGTCATAAGACAGCAAGGCCATCAAGACCAGACACCACAGCAAACCGCCCAGCAGGAGCCAGACCGGCGCGCGCAAGGGGTTTTGCTTGGCCGGCGCCGCTGGCGGGGCCTTTTTGCCTTGGCGTTTATAAACTTTATCGCTGGCGCCGGCTTCATCGCCGCGCAGCAGGGAACCGAGGGGAAAACTCATGCCGCCATTGTCACTCAAGCGCAAGGCGCTCTTGGGCATGAGTTTCGCCAAAACTCATGCCAGCATTGTCACTCAAGCGCAAGGCGCTCTCGGGCGTGAGTTTTGGTCTACATCGGCACCGGCGCTCCGAAGAGCGCTGGATTTGGGCGAAAAGAGATCAGTCAGGAAAGCGCTGCTTGATGACGACCGAGCCGTTCTCCAGCGTTTCGATCACGCCGCGCTCTTCCAGGTCCTTCATCACCCGGCTGACCATTTCGCGCGAGGCGCCGACCACCTTGGCCATGTCCTGGCGCGAGACCTTGCCGCGGATGATCTTCAAACCCTTTTCTTCCTCGGACATGTCCAGCAGCGTTCGCGCCACGCGACCATAGACATCCAGCAGGGCCAGCGACTCGATCTGCCGGTCAGCATTGCGCAGGCGCGCGACCAGGCCGCGCAGGATCGCGTAAGACAGGCTGCTGCTGTCGGGCAGGCAGCGCGCGAACTCATTGCGGCCCAGCACCAACATATCGGTTTGCACCTCGGCACGCACGGTGGCCGAATGCGGCTCGTGGTCGATCAAGCTCATCTCGCCGACATAGTGACCGGGCTGCAAGACGGCCAGAATCACCTCGCGTCCGCGGGTATCGGCGGTGAGCACCCGCGCCCGCCCATTCAACAAGATGAACAGCGCATTCGATTTGGTGTTTTGTTCGACGATCAGCTCGCCGCGCTTGAAGCGCCGCTTGACCACACTGTCCGCGATGGACTGCGCCTGATCGGTGGTGAGCAGGGAAAACAAGGGCACCCTGCGGATCAGATCCAGATTTGACAGCATCGCCATAAACAGCCTCCATTGACTACGGTTTGAAATCGGCTGACCCGCTCGAAGGGATGGCCATGCCTAGAATGCGCAAATTGTGCACACTCGCGCAAACATTCAAATCAGGTCAAAGCCGGATAAAACGGCCCAGTCTTCTTGTCTGCACCGATAGCAACCTCATATAACTGTCATGAACCAAGCCACTCAACACCATTCGCTGCTGATTTTGGGCTCAGGCCCAGCCGGCTACACCGCCGCCATCTACGCTGCCCGCGCCAACTTGAAGCCCACGCTGCTGACCGGCATGGCACAGGGTGGTCAGCTGATGACCACCACCGAGGTCGACAACTGGCCGGCCGATGTGCTGGGCGTGCAAGGCCCCGAGTTGATGGAGCGTTTTCAAAAACATGCCGAGCGTTTTGAGACCCAGTTGGTGTACGACCATATCAACGAGGTCGATTTCTCCACCCGCCCCTTCAAACTCAAGGGCGACAGCGCCAGCTACAGCTGCGATGCCCTGATCATCGCCACCGGCGCCTCGGCCAAGTACCTGGGCCTGCCGTCGGAGACCGCATTCATGGGCCGCGGCGTCAGCGGCTGCGCCACCTGCGACGGCTTCTTCTACCGCGGCCAGGAAGTTTGCGTGGTCGGTGGCGGCAACACCGCCGTTGAAGAGGCGCTGTATCTGTCCAATATTGCGACCAAGGTGCATCTAATCCACCGTCGCGACAAGTTCAAGGCCGAGCCCATCCTGATCGACAAGCTGATGGCCAAGGCGGCCAGCGGCAATATCGTGCTGCATTTGTGGAACACTTTGGACGAGGTGCTGGGCGACCAGAGCGGCGTCACCGGCGTGCGCATCAAAAGCACGCAGGACGGCAGCACGCAAGACCTGACCCTGCATGGCTGTTTCATCGCGATCGGCCATTCACCGAACACCGACATCTTCAAGAACCAGTTGGAGATGAAGGACGGCTATATTTTGACCCGCAGCGGCGCTAACGGCTTCGCCACCATGACCAGCGTGCCCGGCGTGTTTGCGGCCGGTGATGTGCAGGATCACATCTACCGCCAGGCCATCACCAGCGCCGGCACCGGCTGCATGGCCGCGCTGGACGCCCAGCGCTTCCTGGAGCAAGAGCAGGGCTGATAGACCTAGAGCCCGCTGCACCGGCGGGCATTCGCCACAATTCGGCTATACTCTAAGGCTTGCCTGCTGGATGGGCCGCGCCTTGAAGGGAATTCGCAAGAAACTTCTTGTGAAAAAACCGTAGAGGTTTAGCAAAGCATAAAGCGGTCATGAGGTCATTTCTTTTTTGCAACGCAAAACTGCATGCAAATACAGAGATGACCGGTCAACAATTCAAACCGGAGAAGCGTATGGCACGCGTCTGTCAAGTCACGGGCAAGAAGCCCATGGTTGGGAACAATGTTTCCCATGCCAACAATAAAACCAAACGTCGGTTCTTGCCGAATCTGCAGTACCGCCGCTTCTTCCTGGAAACAGAGAATCGCTGGATTCGTCTGCGCATCAGCAATGCTGCTTTGCGTTTGATCGACAAGGTCGGCATCGACCAAGTCGTCGCCGATCTGCGCGCCAAAGGCGAGCTCTGATCTAGCACTGAGTATCAAGGAGCACAATCATGGCCAAAGGCGCACGCGAAAAAATCAAGCTGGAGTCGACCGCAGGTACGGGTCACTTCTACACGACCGACAAGAACAAGAAGACCACGACCGGCAAGCTCGAATTCATGAAATTCGACCCCAAGGCTCGTAAGCATGTTCTGTACAAAGAAACCAAGCTGAGGTAAATCAGCCCTGACTTCACGGTCAGAGATCAAACCCCGCCAGCCCAGCTGCCGGGGTTTTTTTACGCCAGCACAACTTCACAAGCACAAATGTCAGGGCAAAAAAAACGCCCCGAAGGGCATCTCTTGACGAAGTGGTCGGAACTACTACACGCGGGCGGCGCGCAAGCCGATCGAGAAGCTGCGCAGTTCGGCAATACCGCTCTCTTCGGCGCGGCGGCACCAAGCCTGCAAATCGCTGACCAACTGCTCAGCCGACACATTGGTGCGGGTCCAGAGTTGGCGCAATTCCTCGCGCATGGTCAGCAGCTTGTCCAGCGCCGGGCTGGCGGCGCGCAGGCTGGCAATCTGGTCCAGCATGGAGACAGGAATACGCGCTTCGTCGCGGTGCAGCCATCGGCTGGCCGACTGGAACTGCGCCCACTGAGCGCTGCGCTCCTGGCCCTGCGCCTTCATCTTGGCCAACTCTGCGGCACAGGCGGCCTTCAGACCACGGCCGTAGCTGGCCATCACCTCGTACCGGTTGGTGATGACCGCTTCCAGGGTGTCCTTGTCGGCCGGCTTGATTTCACCCAGGCGCAGCTTGGGCGCGGTCTTGCGGACCTTGGCCCAGCCCAGCATCTCGAAGGCGCGGATATAGGCCCAACCGATATCGAACTCGTATTTCTTGACCGAAAACTTGGCCGAGGTCGGGTAGGTGTGGTGGTTGTTGTGCAGCTCCTCGCCGCCGATCAGGATGCCCCAGGGCGAGACATTGGTCGACGCATCGGGCGCCTCGAAATTGCGATAACCCCACCAGTGGCCCAGGCCATTGATCACGCCGGTTGCCCAGACCGGAATCCAGACCATCTGAATTGCCCAGATCGTGGCGCCGATGGCGCCGAACAAGGCCAGATTGATGATCAGCATCAGGCCCACACCTTGCCAACTGTAGCGGGTGTAGAGATTGCGCTCGATCCAGTCATTCGGCGTGCCCGTGCCGTACTTGGCAACTGTCTCGGGATTCAAGGCCTCGGCCCGGTAGAGCTCCACCCCGGTCAGCAGCAAGGCCTTCAGGCCGCGCGTCTGCGGGCTGTGTGGGTCTTCCTCGGTCTCGCATTTGGCATGGTGTTTGCGGTGCACGGCGACGAATTCTTTGGTCACCATGCCGGTGGTCAGCCACAGGCAAAGGCGGAAAAAATGCGAGGGGATAGGCCCGAGATCCAGCGCCCGGTGCGCCTGCGCGCGGTGCAAAAAAATCGTCACGCCGAGAATAGTGAAATGCGTGATCACCAAGGTGTACGCAACCATCTGCCACGCGGACGCATTCAGCAAACCGTGGGCCAGCCATTGCACCAGCGCATCATGGATAGTCATCAAGAAGTTCATTAGTTCCTAACCCTGCCCCTAGGAGAGCAGCAAAATGGACATTAGCTCCCCAATTGTAGGCGAGCCGCTCTAATCGACGCAGGCATTAAGTCCGGCTTGGCTGGCCAGCAGCGCCCTATTGCCGCTCCCACACCGCGGCAAAAAAGCCATCAGTCTGGTGCAGATGGGGCCAAAGTCGCAAATATCCATTCTCGACCAAGCGATCCGCTTGCTCCACATGGGCGCGCTCCAAGGCCTCATTGGCCGGCAAGGGCTTGAACTGCGGATGGGCCGCGCCGAAGGCCTCGGCGACCACCTCGTTCTCGTCATTCAGCAGGCTGCAAGTCGCATAGACCAGCCGCCCTCCCGGCTTCAGCAAGCGCGCGGCGCCGGCCAGAATGGCGGTCTGCTTGGCCTGCAACTCCTTGATGCCGAACAACGATTGGCGCCATTTCAGATCGGGATTGCGGCGCAAGGTACCCAGGCCCGAGCAAGGCGCATCGACCAAGACGCGGTCGATCTTGCCGGCCAAACGCTTGATGCGCTCGTCACGCTCGTGCGCAATCTGTGCGGGGTGGACGTTCGACAAGCCGCTCCGTGCGAGGCGCGGCTTCATCGCCGCAAGCCTGTAGCCCGAGGTGTCAAAGGCATAGAGCCGCCCGGTGTTGCGCATCGCCGCACCCAGTGCCAGCGTCTTGCCGCCGGCGCCGGCACAAAAGTCCACCACCATCTCGCCGCGCTTGGCGTCGAGCAGCAGGGCCAGCAGTTGGCTGCCTTCGTCTTGCACCTCAATGCCGCCGCTGTTGAACAAGTCCAGCTTGCTCAGCGCCGGCTTGCCGTGGATGCGCAGGCCCAGCGGAGAAAACGGCGTCGGTTCGGCGACGATACCCGCAGCAGCCAACACGGCTTGCGCTTCCTCGCGCTTGGCTTTCAAAGCGTTGACGCGCAGATCAAGCGGCGCTTGCTCGTTCATGCTGGCGGCCAATTGCCAGAACTGTTCCTCGCCGAGCCGCTCCAGCAGCGGCGCAGCCAGCCATTCCGGCAGGTTGTGACGCAGTTTTGGCGCCAAGCTGGACTTGTCCAAGGCTTGCACTTGCTCCAGCCACGCCAGCTCGGTCTGGTTCAGGGCGCCGCGTAAAAATGCGGCATTGCCTTGCCAAGCCAGCAAGGTCAGCCGCCGTTCGGTCGGGCCGCTGCCCGACTGGCCCAGATGTTGGAGCAGCGGGCGCTGCCTCAACACCGTGTAGGCGGTCTCGGCCAAAGCATGGCGTTCACGCTGGCCGAGGCCCTTGTGTTTACGGAAAAAGGCAGACACCACGCTGTCAGCGGGGGTGTCCAGTTGGAGCACGGCGCGCAAAAGCTCGCAGCTCATATCGATAAGGGCATTAGGATGCATCCGCCGATTATCCCTTCCCCGTGACATTGCGTCATAAACCTGCCCAAGATGACATCCGATCTCGCCGCTTTACCCGCCACACCGCTCGGCCGCTACCGCCATTACAAGGGCGCCGACTACGAAGTCATCGGCGTGGCGCGCCACAGTGAAACGCTAGAGCCGCTGGTGGTCTACCGCCCGCTTTACAACGCCACGGGTCTGTGGGTGCGGCCGCACGCGATGTTTTTTGAATCGCTGTTGATCGAAGGGAAGATGGTGTCGCGCTTTACCGCCATCGAAGCATGAACGTTCTGAGCCAGTTGCGCTTGCGGCCACGGCTGCTGTCGGCGATTGCCGTCGGCTTGCTGGTCGGCCTGCTGGTCGGCCTGATCCCGCCGGCCGACATCAAGCCGCTGACTCGCTGCCTGCTGGGCTGGAATGTCGGCGTCTGGCTTTACCTGGCGCTGTGCCTGCGCATGATGCTAAAGGCCGACGCCGCTCATCTCGAACGCACGGCGCGGGCGCAGGTGGACGGCGTCGGCGCCGTGCTGTTGCTGGCCGTGCTCGGAGCACTGGCCAGCTTTGCCGCCATTGCCGTGGAGCTGGCGCAGATTCGTCAAAGCATGAGTGCGGCCGAGGCGCTGCCGCATTGGCTGCTGGCCATCGCGACGGTGGCCGGTTCCTGGCTGCTGCTGCCGGTGGAATTCGGGCTGGCCTACGCGAGCCTCTATCACGCCGGGTCCGATCGCCCGCATGGGCTGGAGTTTCCTGGTCAGTTCCCCAAGCCGGAGCTGCACCCAAACTATGTCGACTTCATGTATTTCGCTTTCACCATCGCGGCAACTTCGGCCACCTCGGATGTGGCCGTCAGCGGCCGCCATGTGCGCCGCTTGGTGCTGCTGCACTGCGTGCTGTCGTTCATGTTCAATGCGGGCGTGATGGCCTTGATGATCAATAGCTTGTCGAGCTTGATCAGATGAAGGACTGAGACACGCCGTCCAACTGCCTCACCAGGCCGCCGCCAAGCTGCAGCCGGCCCTCGACAAACCAGCGCACCGCCTGCGGATACATGCGGTGCTCCAGTTTGAGCACCCGCGCCGACAAGCTGGCCTCGTCGTCCTCGGCTTTCACCGGCACCACCGCCTGCGCCACGATGGCGCCATGGTCCAGCTCGGCGGTGACGAAATGCACCGTCGCACCGACAAATTTGCAGCCCATCTCCAGCGCTCGGGCATGCGTATGCAGGCCGGTGAAGGCCGGCAGCAGGCTGGGGTGGATGTTCAACATCCGCTCGGCGTAACGATGGGTGAAGGCCGGCGTCAGGATGCGCATAAAGCCGGCCAGCACCAGCAGATCGGGGCCATAGGCGTCGATGACCCGCTGCAGCTCGGCGTCAAAGGCCTCGCGGCCGGCAAAGGCCTTGTGGTCGACCACGGCGGTGGCGATGCCATGCTCCGCAGCAAACGCCAACCCCGCCGCACCGGGCCGGTTGCTGATGACGGCAGCGATACGCGCGCCCCAGCCCTCGGCCGCACAGGCGCGCACGATCGCCTCCATATTGGAGCCACGCCCGGAGATCAGAATCACAATGCTTTTCATGGGGCCACAGTCTAGCTGCCTACAATGCCGCTCCACCCGCAGAGCCCCGACCTGAGCCCCGATGAGCCCCATTCAGCCCCAAGAAATCCTGCCTCGCCAGCGCGTGCTGTCGGGCATGCGCCCGACCGGCGCCCTGCACCTCGGTCACTATCACGGCGCGCTGAAGAACTGGGTGCAGCTGCAAAAGAGCCACGACTGCTTTTTCTTCGTCGCCGACTGGCATGCGCTGACCACCCAGTACCGGGACAGCAGCGACCGCGGCAAGATCGAGCGCAATGTCTACGACATGGTGGTCGACTGGCTGGCCGCCGGCATCGACCCCGAGCAGGCCACGTTGTTCATCCAAAGCCGCATGCCCGAGCATGCCGAGTTGTTCACCCTGCTGGCGATGAGCACGCCGTCGAGCTGGCTGGAGCGCATCCCCAGCTACAAGGACCAGATCGAAAAGAACCGCGAGCTGGCCACCTATGGCTTCCTGGGCTACCCGCTGCTGCAGGCGGCCGACATCCTGATCTACTAGGCCGCCCTGGTGCCGGTGGGCGAGGACCAGACCGCCCATGTCGAGGTCACCCGCGAGGTGGCCCGGCGCTTCAACCGCATCTACAGCCCCGAGCAGGCCATCCTGCCCGAGCCGCAGGAGCTGCTCACCGACACCGCCCGCCTGAGCGGCCTGGACGGCCAAAAAATGAGCAAGAGCAATGGCAATGCGATCGCCATGCGCGACGCCCCGGACGTCGTCGAAGAAAAGATCCGCACCATGCCGACCGACCCGCAGCGGGTGCGCCGCACCGACGCCGGCGACCCGGCCCGTTGCCCGGTTTGGCCGCTGCACCAGGTCTATTCCAAGCCCGACGTGCTTGGCTGGGCCGAGCAAGGCTGCCGCTCGGCAGGCATAGGTTGCCTGGACTGCAAGCAGCCCTTGATTGAAGCGATCCAAAAAGAGCAAGCGCCCTGGCGCGAGCGCGCCAACGAATACCTGGCCAATCCCAAGCAGGTGCAGTGGATCGTCGAGGTCGGCACCGAGCGGGCCCGCGCGGTGGCGCGCAAGACCCTGCGCGAGGTGCGCTCGGCGATTGGGTTGAGCTATTGATGAGAGCCGCTGTCCTTCAACGCCGGCGGGCCGAGCGCCGGGCCGCCCCAAGCCGGACCGCCATCCCCTTGGGGGATCGGGCGGCGTACCCGCCGACCGAGGGGTAAACATTTTGGCAAGCATCCACATCACCGACATCGAAGCCGCCATCAACTGGTGGCGCGAGCGTTCGCCCTCGCCCGACGGCCTGAACGCCTGCGCCGAAGTGCGCGCGCTGGCCGAGGTCTATGGCCTACTGGTCTATTACCGTGAGAGCGAATGCGCCGAGGACGGCATGCCGGCCGCGGCCAAGACCGCCTGGATGAGCTGGTACGAGAGCACGCCTGACGCGCCCTGCATCGCAATCTGCTCGACCAGCCAGGGCGACGCGCTGTGCAAAGGCTGTGGCCGTACTTTTGACGAGGTGCAGCATTGGCCGGCGATGACGCCGGCCGAGAAGCGCGTGACCTGGCGCCGCATCTCGATTGAGGCCACCGCCTGGCGTTTCAATCGCTATGCCGAGCGGGCTCGTGAGGTCAAGTCTTGACACGACCCAGCTACTTCAGCGGCCACCTCGCCAGCCTGCGCCGCATCGCCCCGCTGGCCTGGCCGGTGCTGACCGGTCAGCTGGCGGTGCTGGGATTCAGCACCGTCGACACCATCTTGGTCGCACGTTATTCGGCCATCGATCTGGCCGCGCTGGCGGTCGGCAGCGCGATCTACATCACCGTCTTTGTCGGCCTGATGGGCGTGGTATTGGCGGTCTAGCCGGTGGTCGGCCGCCTGTTCGGCGCGCGCAAACTGCTGGAGGCCGGGGCTCAACTGCATCAAACCCTGTGACTTTGCCTGGGCCTGATGCTGACCGGCTCGCTGAACCTGCTCTTCCCCGGTAAGCGGCCAGTCATCCCATATTGACGCGTCAGGCTGCGCGACTCCAGCGATGCGGCAGTAGCTCATCGATCCGATTGTTCGGATGCGCGAGCAGTCGCTCCAGCACGTCCTTGAGGTAGGCCCACGGATCGTGCCCGTTGAGCTTGGCGGACTGCACGAGACTCATCACCATCGCTGCCCGCTGACCGGCCAACTCGCTGCCGCAGAAGAGCCATGCTTTGCGCCCCATTGCCCATGGGCGCATTTGATTCTCGACATGGTTGTTGTCGATGCTGACCTGCCCGTCGCCAAGGAAACGGCCCAGCGCCTCCCAACGCCTGAGGCTGTAGACCAGCGCCGCCGCAATCCCGCCGCCGTCGGCCACCCGCGACCGCTCCAAGCGCATCCACACATGCAGTTCGTCCCACAACGGTTGGGCGCGTTGCCGCCTCAAGCGCAGTCGGTCCGCCGGCGCCATGCCCCGCGCTTCTTGCTCGACTCGGTACAAGCCCGCGATGCGCTGGATGGCCTGCATCGCCACCGGGCTGGCATGCGCCTTGGCCAGTTCATCGAACTTGCGGCGCCACCGCCGCGCTGGCGGCATAGGCCGTGCCCACCCAGCCGAAGG
>NZ_JANNMI010000217.1:0-5658 GCF_031397715.1 Roseateles sp. | reverse complement strand
CCCCAAGGTGCTGGAGAACAGCGCTTGCATCAGGCCCTGGCCACCCCAATGGATCAGGGCCGGCGCATGCCAGAACGGCACCGACAACAGGCCCGCCAGGCCCAGTCGGGTGACGGCGCCCCAGAACAGCCGCGGGTCGTCCCAAGCCGCCGCGACCTGCTCGGGCGAGCCGTTTTCCAGCATCAGGCGCTGGAACGCCTCGAAGCTGCCGCCGTCAACCCATTCAGACAATAAGCCGATGGCCACGGTGGCCAGCGCATAGCAAGCACCCAGCAGCAATTGGGTATTGCGGCGCTGCGGCGTCAGCTTCAGTGGCGCCACAAAGACCGCCGCCGTCGGCGACTGATCCTGCAGCACCAGATGGGTGGCCAGCATGAAGCCCAAGGACAGCAAGGGCATGGCCATCAAGAGCAGCACGATGCCGACGCCCGGCAGCAGCAACAGCGCAAAGGCGATGAAGATGAAGACCGACAGCAGGCCGGCCATCGCCAGCGGCTTGCGCCGGAACACCTTCAGGCCGTGGCGTATCCACAGCAGGCCATTGCGGGCGGGCACGGTTTGCAGATGCAGCAACATGGGGGTGGTTGGGTTCAAAGCGGCAGGGTTCTCAAGGGTTCAATAAGGCATGCCAGGGGCGCGCAATGCGCTCCCGCAGCACGCGCTCGAAATGGCCGGGGTCATGGGGTTTGAGCAGGGCGGCGTCGCGCGGCAGATAGACGTCCCACAGGCGCGACAGCCAAAAGCGCAAGGCGCCGGCCCGCAGCATCGCCGGCAGCAGCCGGTGCTCAACGCCGCTTAATTGACGCACCGACTCGTAGGCGCGCACAAAGGCCTCGGCGCGCGCTTCGTCGAGCCGGCCATTGGCATCGTCAATGCACCAGTCGTTGAGACAGATGGCGAGGTCAAACAGCCAGCTGTCGACACCGGCGAAATAGAAGTCAAAGCAGCCGCTCAGGCGTTCGCGGCCGGGCAGGCCAGAGTCAAGGATGGGCCGTTCCCGACTTGACGACACCCCCTCGGGGGGGCTGGCGCGTTGCGGCGGCTCAGGGGGCACGTCGAACATCACGTTATCTCTGAACAGGTCGGCGTGGATCGGGCCGCGCGGCAGCTCGGCGTAACTGGCCGAAGCGGCCAGGTTTTGCTGGAACGACAGCTCGGCGCTCAGCAACTCGGCCTGTTCCGGGCTTAAAAATGGCAGCACCACCGGCACCGTCTCGCTCCACCAGCTCAAACCGCGCAGATTGTCCTGGTGCAGCGGGAAGTCCTGCGCCGCCAGATGCATGCGAGCGAGTTCTGCGCCGACCTGCTCGCAATGGAACAGATCGGGCGCCAGTTGGTGGCCGCCGCGCAGCTTGTTGACGATGGCCGCCGGTTTGCCCTGCAGCTCGAACAGAATTTGACCCGCGGCATCGGCCTGCGGGTCCGGCACGGCCAGGCCGCGCTGGGCCAGGTGCTTCATCAGCTGCAAATAGAAGGGCAGCTGGGCAAAGCTCAGGCGCTCGAACACGGTTAGCACGAATTCGCCGCCGTCGGTGGTCAGGAAATAGTTGGTGTTTTCGATGCCGGCGCTGATGCCGCGCAGCGCTTGCACCGGGCCCAGGCCCAGGCGGTCGGCGAGCGCTTGCGCCTCGGGCAAGGTGACTTCGGTAAATACGGCCATATCAACAGCTAGAAAAGAGTGGGCGGAGCGCCAAAGGCCCGAGGCCGCTTACTTCAGAAGCTCAGCACGCTCCAGACGCGCCGGCCTGCTGCAGCACGCGTGGTGCCGGCACCGGGTGAGAGGTCGCGACTGCCGTCGCCCATGATGATTTCGTAGCTGGGTAGTTTGCTGTTCTTAGGCTTGACCGTGACCTTTTGGGTCTGGCCGCGCACGCGCAGTTCTTCGATGCGGGTGCTGTCATCCTCGATCACGGTTTCCACCACCACGGCGTCGGCGACCGGTGCAGCGGTGTCGCTCGCTTCTGCGGCAAACAAGGCTGGACTGGTCAACGCCGATACCAGCAAGGCCAGGAGGGGGGTGGTGATGAGGGTGCGTGACATGGTTGCATTCTAAGTGGTTGGCCTGGATTTTCGGCTTTGCTGCACGACAATGCCGGCCATGAGCAAACCCATCATGTTGCTGGTCGACGGTTCCAGCTATCTCTACCGTGCCTTTCACGCCATGCCCGATCTGCGCGGCCCCGGCGGCGTGCCCACCGGCGCCGTGCACGGCATGGTGGCCATGATGAAGCGCCTGCGCGATCAGATCGGTGCTGAGCACGCGGTCTGTGTCTTCGACGCCAAGGGCCCGACCTTCCGCGATGCCTGGTACTCGGAGTACAAGGCGCAGCGCGCACCGATGCCCGATGCCTTGCGCGAGCAGATTGCGCCGATTCACGAAGTGGTGGCGCTGCTGGGCTGGCCGATTCTGGAGGTGCCCGGTATCGAGGCCGATGACGCGATCGGCACGCTGGCCCGCGTCGCGGCGGCGGCGGCGGGGCATGCGGTGGTGGTGTCGACCGGCGACAAGGATTTGGCGCAGTTGGTAACGGCCGACGTCACCTTGATCAACACCATGAGCAATGAATCTTTGGACATTGCCGGCGTGCAAGCCAAGTTCGGCGTGCCGCCGGACCGCATCATCGACTACCTGACCCTGATGGGCGATACCGTCGACAACGTGCCCGGCGTCGAGAAGGTCGGCCCCAAGACGGCGGCCAAATGGATTGCTGAATATGGCTCGCTGGACGGCGTCATTGCCAGCGCCGACAAGATCAAGGGCGCCGCCGGCGAGAACCTGCGCAAGGCGCTGGACTGGCTGCCGATGGCGCGCAAGCTGGTCACCGTGGTGCAGGACTGCGATCTGAACGGCTATGTGCCGCAATGGCCCAGCCTGGAAGCGTTGGCGCTGCGGCCGGTCGATCAAGCCGGCTTGGAGGCCTTCTATCAGCGCAATGGTTTCAAGACCTGGCTGAAGGAGCTGAGTAGCACCAAGGCCGAGGCGCCGGCCAGCCAGGATATGTTTGCTGGCGAAGCAGTGTCCAAGCCCGTGCCCGACGACTCGCCGCGCCATTACGACACCATCCTCGACTGGGCCTTGTTCGATGCCTGGCTGGCCAAGTTGACGGCTGCGTCGTTGGTGGCGGTCGACACCGAGACCGACTCGCTCGACCCGATGCGGGCCAAGATCGTCGGCATCTCGTTCGCCGTCAAGGCCGGCGAGGCGGCGTACATTCCGCTGCGCCATGACGGCCCGGATGCGCCTGTGCAGTTGCCGATTGAAGAGGTGCTGGCCAAGCTCAAGCCCTGGCTGGAGGACGCCTCAGCCGCGAAGCTGGGGCAGAACCTGAAGTACGACACCCATGTGTTCGCCAACCACGGCATCAGCTTGCGCGGCGTCCAGCATGACACCATGTTGCAGAGTTATGTGCTGGAGGCGCACAAGACCCATGGCCTGGGCGCCCTGGGTGAGCGCCATCTGGGCCGTGCCGGCTTGAGCTATGAAGACCTGTGCGGCAAGGGCGTGCATCAGATCCCGTTCGCGCAGGTCGATGTGGCCCGTGCCGCCCAGTATTCGGGCGAAGACTCGGAGATGTGCGTGGCCCTGCATCAGCAGCTGTGGCCGCAAATCGAGGCGGATGCCGGGCTGACCCGGATCTACCGCGACATCGAGATGCCGACCAGCGCCTTGCTGGCCCGCATCGAGCGCGTCGGCGTGTTGATCGATGCGCCGCTTTTGCAGGCGCAAAGCCATGAGCTGGGTCAGCGCTTGCTGGCGCTGGAGCAGGAGGCCTACGAGATTGCCGGCCAGCCGTTCAACCTGGGCAGCCCCAAGCAGATCGGCGAGATCTTGTTCACCAAGCTGGGCCTGCCGGTGATCAAGAAGACCGCCACCGGCGCACCGTCGACCGACGAAGAAGTGCTGGAAAAGCTTTCGCTGGACTATCCGCTGCCGGCCAAAATCTTGCAGACGCGCGGCTTGGCCAAGCTCAAGAGCACCTATACCGACAAGCTGCCGCTGATGATCAACCCCGCCACCGGCCGCGTCCAAACCAACTACGCGCAGGCGGTGGCGGTGACCGGGCGCCTGTCAAGTAACGAGCCAAACCTGCAGAACATCCCCATCCGCACGGCCGAGGGCCGGCGCGTGCGCGAGGCCTTTGTGGCGCCGCCGGGCCATTTGATTGTGAGTGCCGACTACTCGCAGATCGAGCTGCGCATCATGGCCCATATCAGCGAAGACCCCGGCCTCTTGCGCGCCTTCGGCGAGGGCGTGGACGTGCACAAAGCCACCGCGTCGGAAGTTTTCAATACGCCGCTGGCCGAGGTGACACCTGAGCAGCGCCGCTATGCCAAGACCATCAATTTCGGCCTGATTTACGGCATGGGGGCGTTTGGCCTGGCGCAGTCGTTGGGGATCGAGCAAAAGGCCGCGCGCGACTACATCGAGCTCTACTTCAACCGCTTTGCCGGCGTGAAGCGCTATATGGACACGACCAAGGCCCGCGCCGCTGAGCTGGGCTATGTGGAGACCTTGTTCGGCCGCCGCATCTACCTGCCCGAGATCAAGGGCGGCAACGGCCCGCGCAAGGCCGGTGCCGAGCGGCAGTCGATCAATGCGCCCATGCAGGGCACGGCGGCCGATCTGATCAAGCTGGCGATGATCGCGGTGCAAGCGGCACTTGACGATCAAGGCAAGGCGACCCGCATCGTGATGCAGGTGCACGACGAACTGGTGTTCGAGGTGCCGCAAGCCGAGCTGGACTGGGTCAAGGCCGAGGTGCCCCAACTGATGGCCGGTGTGGCGCGGCTGTTGGTGCCGCTGCTGGCCGAGGTGGGTGTGGGGGCCAACTGGGATCAGGCGCATTGATTGATCGACAGAGGGCCCGACTTGCGCCTGAAAACCAAACGCTCAAACGCTCAAACGCTTAAAAACCTAAAAGCAACTCATCTCGGCAAGCCCAACACCCCGCTGCTTGAAAACCGCACGCTGCCGAACAGTCCGCCGGCCAGCTTGCCGCTCACCACATAGGGCATCTCGCCCTTGTCGGCGGCGCCGCTCAAGGTGAGCGCCTGGCGCACCGCCGCAAAGGCGGACACCGTCAGCGGCACATCGAGCAGGGTCTCGCCGAAGCGTGGCACCACGCCTTTTTGGTCACTGACGCCGCTGGCCAGCGCCTTGCCGTTGAGCGCCAGGTCCAGCGCCACACCGTCAAACTCGACCGCCGCATCGTTGGGGTTCTGCACCCGTAGCCTGACCAGAAAGCGCAGCTCCAGGCCTTCGCCCGCCAGCGGCTCGACGCCGGCCACCGTGACTTTCAAGGCGTCTGGCTGGGTCAGCGTGGCGCAGCCGGGCAATCCCAAGGCAAGTAGCCCGCCAATCAGCAAGCCAAACAGCAGACCGCGCCGCGACGTCGTCGTCCTCATGGCGGCGGCCTACTGCCAAACCTTGAGCAGCCAGCGGTTCAGCTCGGTGACTTCTTCCATGCACATCGAATGCTCCATCGGGTAGTCGTGCCAGGCGATGCTGTAGCCGAGTGCCGCCAGCGCGTCGCGGGCGGCAAGCCCGCGCTCCATCGGCACCATCGCGTCCTGGCGACCATGGGCCATGAAGATGGGCACCAAGGCATTGGCGTCATGACGTTCCGCTGCCGTCGTGCCGGCCAGCGGCAGATAGCC
>NZ_JANNMI010000203.1:0-20357 GCF_031397715.1 Roseateles sp. | reverse complement strand
GAGCCGGCATCCTACGCATTGCTGCTGGCAGGACTGTGCGGCGTCGCCGGCCTTGCAAGACGCCAGCGCCAAGCTCAGCACTAAGCACTGAGCACTCAGCACCCCACACCGAATTGAGCAAAAAAGCCAGGCACCGAGCCTGGCTTTTTTGCGCCCTCCATCAATCCTCCTGGAAAGCTTCCTCGCGCTTGCTCTTGATCGACGGCAGCATCACCAATACCACCATCAACAGCGCTGCAATCAAAAGCCCGGCCGACAGCGGCCGCGACATGAACGTACCCCAATCGCCGCGCGACAGCAGCAGCGCTCGGCGCAGGTTCTCCTCCATCATCGGGCCAAGAATAAAGCCCAAAAGCAGGGGCGCGGGCTCGCAGCTGAGCTTGTAGAACAGATAGCCCAGCACGGCAAAAGCCGCCGTCAAATAGACCTGAAAGCTGTTGTTATTCAGTGTGTAGGCGCCGATGCAGCAAAACGTCACGATGGCCGGGAACAAGAAGCGATAAGGCACCGTCAGCAGCTTGATCCAGATGCCGATCAGCGGCAGGTTCAAAATCACCAACATCAGATTGCCTATCCACATTGAGGCGATCAAACCCCAGAACAGCTCCGGATTGCTGACCATCACCTGGGGGCCAGGCTGTATGCCCTTGATCGTCATCGCGCCGACCATCAAGGCCATCACCGCGTTGGGCGGAATACCCAGCGTCAACATCGGGATAAAGCTGGTCTGCGCGCCGGCGTTATTGGCGGCCTCGGGCCCCGCCACGCCCTGGATCGCGCCCTTGCCGAACGGGATGCGGGGGTTCTTGACGACCTTCTTTTCCAAGGTGTAGGCGGCGAACGAGGCCAGCAAGGCGCCACCGCCGGGCAGCACCCCCAGCACCGATCCAAGCGCGGTGCCGCGCACCACCGAGGGCCAGGCCTCTTTGAAGTCTTGCTTGTTTGGCCACAACCCCTTCACATCATGGGTAAACACCTCCCGGTGTTCAGCCGGCAGCCCCAGATTGGCGATGATTTCTCCAAAACCGAAAATACCCATGGCGACAACCACAAAGCCCAGACCGTCGGTCAACTCAGGGATGTCAAACGAGAAACGCGGCGTGCCCGAGATCACATCGGTGTTGATCTGCCCCAGCAGCAGGCCCAACAAGATCATCGCAATCGCCTTCACCAGGGAGCCCGACGCCAGCACCACCGCACCGATCAAACCCAGCACCATCAAGGAGAAATACTCGGCCGGGCCGAACTTGAAGGCCAGCTCTATCAGCGGCGGCGCGAAGGCCGCAATGATGACAGTGCCCACGCAGCCGGCGAAAAATGAGCCCAGCCCCGCCACCGCCAAGGCCGCTCCGGCACGGCCCTGGCGTGCCATTTGGTAACCGTCAATCGCCGTCACCACCGAGCTGGATTCACCGGGCACATTGATCAAAATGGCCGTTGTCGAGCCGCCGTATTGGGCGCCATAGTAGATACCGGCCAGCATGATCAGGGCCGGAGTTGCATCCAGCGCATAAATCGACGGCAGCAGCATCGCAATGGTGGCGACCGGGCCCAGACCCGGCAGCACGCCAATCAGGGTCCCCAGCAGCGCGCCGCCAAAGGCATAGAGCAGGTTCTGCAAGGTCAGCGCGGTATGAAAGCCCAGCGCAAGATTGTTCAAAAGGTCCAAGTGCCCGCCCTCAGCCGCCAGAGATTTCGGGCCAGACTGGAATCACCAGCCGCAGACCCCAGATAAAAATCAACCAGCTCATCAGCGTCAGGACGGCGCTGTTCAGCAAGGCCTCTTTCAACTTGAATTCTTCGCCCGCTAAGGTGGACAGCACGATCACGGCCGGCAGCGTCAGCACCAACCCCAGGCGCGGCAACATCAGGCCGAACAAGCAGATTGCTGCGGAGATGACGATCAGCGGGCGCCAGGCGATGGTGCCGACAGGGTCGCCGTCGGCAGACTCGATCGTCAAGGCCTTGAACAAGACCAAGCCGCCCAGCAGGGCCAACAGCACGCCCAAGCCAAAAGGGAAATAGGCCGGACCGGGTCGGGCGGACGAGCCAAAGCTGTATTCGGTGGAACCCCAGGCAAACGCAAGCCCGGTGGCCACGAACAAAAACCCTGACCAGAAGTCGCGTTGACTCTTGATCTTCATTGCTAGCTCTCTCGATGCTGTCGTCGCCGCATTCTAGGCAGCGCCACGCGCCGCGCGACTGTGGCTTACACGTAGAGCTCAATCAGTTGTTAACAGAGCTACTCCCTGCGGTCGGGCGGTCTGTCACTCAAAACCCGCTCAATCAGTTGGAGACAGAGCTACTCCCTGCGGTCGGGCGGTCTGTCACTCAAGTTCATCAGCTTTGCCATTGCGGCGTGCTACGCAACACCTCTTCCAGGGTTGTCATGCCTTCGGCGACCTTCATCGCACCCGCCAGGCGCAGTGGCCGCAGACCCTCTTGCACCGCCTGACGGCGCACAGCCGTCATGTCCAGCGTTGGATGCAGATGGGTCTTGACCGACTCCTCTATCGTCAGCAATTCATACAAGCCGGCTCGACCTCGAAAGCCGGTGTTGCGGCATTCCAGGCAACCCACGGCCTTGTAAGGCTTGACGCCACCATTCATGCGCCAATGCTTGAGCATGTCGTTGAGCGAATCACGGGTCACGCTGGGGTCGGGCACTTTGCAATGCTTGCACAGCGTGCGCACCAGGCGTTGCGCCAACACACCGATCAGCGTCGCGCTGATCAGGTAGGACGGCACACCCAAATCGGTCAAGCGCGTGATCGCCGCCGCCGCATCATTGGTGTGCAGCGTGCTGAAGACCAAGTGGCCGGTCAGCGCGGCCTGGATCGCCATTTCAGCGGTCGCCAGGTCGCGGATTTCGCCCACCATGATGATGTCCGGGTCCTGCCGCATCAGCGCTCGCAGGCCTTCGGCGAAGCCAAAATCCAATACCGTCTGAACCTGGGTCTGGTTGAAGGACGGCTCAATCATCTCAATCGGGTCTTCGATCGTGCAGACATTGACCTCGTCGGTAGCCAGGCGCTTGAGCGTCGAATACAGCGTCGTGGTCTTGCCGCTGCCGGTCGGTCCCGTCACCAAGATGATGCCGTGCGGCCGCTGCACCAGCTTCTCCCAGCGCTCGTTGTCATGCGGCGAAAAGCCCAGCATGGACAAATCCTTGACCGCCGTGTCGGGATCGAAAATCCGCATCACCATCTTCTCGCCGAAGGCCGTCGGCAAGGTCGACAAGCGCATTTCCACCTCGTCGCCGGCCGGGTTGCGGGTCTTGATGCGGCCGTCCAAAGGCCGGCGGCGCTCCACCACATCCATGCGGCCAAGCAGCTTGATGCGCGAAATCATCGCGCTCATCACCGTCGGCGGCAGTTGATAGACGGTGTGCAAGACGCCGTCGATGCGGAAACGGATCACGCCCATCTCGCGCCGCGGTTCCAGATGAATATCGCTGGCGCGCTGATCGAACGCGTACTGCCATAACCAGTCAACCACCTGCACGACGCCCTGGTCATTGGCGTCTAACTGCTTGTTGCTGCGGCCCAATTCCACCAACTGCTCAAAGCTCGCCACCTGGCTTGATTCGCCCGCCTTGGCCGCCGCCCGCACCGAGCGCGCCAGCGTGAAAAACTCGGTCGTGAAGCGCGAAATCTCCAGCGGA
Source organism: Roseateles sp. (assembly GCF_031397715.1). Taxonomy (GTDB): domain Bacteria; phylum Pseudomonadota; class Gammaproteobacteria; order Burkholderiales; family Burkholderiaceae_C; genus Paucibacter_A. The sequence goes on along the minus strand of NZ_JANNMI010000203.1, from coordinate 16,693 downwards.
TTGGCCACCACCAGCTTGATCGGTTTGCGCATATGCGACTCGATCTGCGCCACCCAAGCGATATCAAACGGCTCCGAGGTTGCGATCGTCACATCATTCAGGCCGACCAGAATTGGCAGGCAGCGCTTGGCCTCGGCGTAGCCGACCGACATCACGTCCGAGACCCGGCCCACGTCAACCTTGAGCGGGTCGATGCGCAGATAAGGCAGCTTGGCCCGCGCAGCCAGCCATTCGGTCAGCGCATCCAGATCAAGCGCCTTGCCGCTGCCCACCCGGGTCAGCCCGGCATGCGCCATGCGCACCAAGGGGTGCAGCGAGCTGTCGCCGGCGGCAAAACGCTGCTCGGTACGCTGCACCTGCTCGGGGTCGATCAACTCATCTTCCAAAAGCCAACGCAGCAGCGCTCGCCACTCCAGCCGCCCTTCCGACTTGACGGTGGCGGGGGCGGGATCGGCTTTCGACTTGGCGCTCATGTCCGGGACTCGCCTTTCAACTGATTAATGATGCTCAAAGGCAGCGGTCGCACCAGCCGCAACCACTTCGTTGCCGGCAGGTCAAACTGCGCCTCGATACTAGCCGCTCGGCGCTCCAATTCCTCGCGCTCGGGCACCTCAACACCGCGCGCGGCGACAACGATGGTGTTGCCCTCCTTGGTCGGCGCCAGGCTCCAGACCTGGTCGCTGCCAAACACCGCCGCAATGCGGGCGGCGCTGCGCGCAAAGCTGGCATCCCGGCCGAACAAATTGACCGTCATCAGGCCGCCGTCGGCCAGCAGATTGAAGCAATTCGCATAGAAGGCCTCGTCGTCCAGCACCGGCGAGGCGGCGTCATGGTCGTAGAGGTCGACATTCAAGACCTGTACCGTCTGCGTCCGTTCGGCATCGGCCACCCAGCGCGCCGCGTCCTCGTTGTAGACGGTCAGGCGCTTGTCGTCCTCGGGCAGGTGGAACCAGATCCGACAGGCATGGATGACGGTCGGGTTGATCTCGACAGCGCTGGTCTTCTGCATGCGCAGCACCTTGTGGCAGTAACGCGTGATCGCAGCGGCACCCAGGCCGAGCTGCACCGCATGGCCTTCGCGCAGCGATTCGCTGTCGCGCCAGAGCATCCAGACCATCATGCGCTGGATGTATTCCAGCTCCAGATGCTGGGGTTTGCGTATGCGCATGGCGCCCTGCACCCAGATCGAGTCCAGGTGCAAAAAACGCACGCCGTCGAACTCGGACAAGGTGGCCGGGGCCCAGGCCATTTTTTTGATTTTTTTACTCATAGCTGCTGTCATTCAGTTCATCGGCGATCGCGCCCCAAGCCGCCAGTTTGCCTGCATATGCCAGGGTGTAGGCGGGGCTCGACGAAGGCAGGGCCAAAATTCGGTAGCGATCGGCGGCCGAGCCCAACTGGCGCAAGCCGATCTTCGCGGCCGTGCCGCCATTGAAGGCGATCAATCGCAGCCGCGGCAGGTCGGCCAACAAGGTGAATAAATCGCTGGGCCTGGGGTCGCGGATCTCGCTGTCGAGGCTGCCGCGCCGGTGGGTCTCGCTGATGACGTCCCAAAGTCCTATTTTGTTGGCGAGCAAGAGCTGCAGCCGGCTCGGATAGTCGGCCTGCGCGAGTGGCAGGCCAAAGCTGTCGCCCAAGAGTCGCCAGAGCTGGTTGCGCGGGTGGCCGTAATACTGCTGTGCCAGCAGCGATGCCACGCCGGGGAAGCTGCCCAGCACCAGCACGCGGGTGTCGGCGGCGACTTGGGGGCTCAGGCCCTGCAATCTAAGCATTGACCAATCCCTGCAAGCGCGGCAAGGCCGCCAGCACATTGGCGCCGGTGATGGCCGCCGTCTGCGCCGGTGTCCAGCCGCGCAGTGCGCCCAAGCTCTCGGCGATGCGCGGCAGCTCGGCCGGCTCGTTGCGCGCGCTGGCGCCCCCGGCCCGCTCGGCGGCCGTCTTGTACAGCCAATGCGGAGGGATGTCCGGCGAGTCGGTCTCCAGCACCAGATCGGTGTCGGCCAGCTCGGTGGCCAAACGGCGAATCTGCAGGGACCGCTCAAACGTCAGCGTGCCGCCCAGGCCGAGCTTGCAGCCCAACTCGACAAAGCGCCGCGCCTGTTGCGCACTGCCGTTGAAGGCGTGTGCGATGCCGCCGGCCACCGGGATGCGACCCAGCCCCGCCAACAACTGATCGGCGCTGCGCCGCACATGCATGATCACCGGCAATTCGAAGCGCCGCGCCAGCTTCAGCTGCTCGGTGTAGAAGAACTGCTGCTTCCCGGCATCCAAGCCCGGCACAAAAAAATCCAACCCGATCTCGCCCACCGCCACCAGGCGCGGGTCATCGCGGTGGCGCTCCAACTGCGCGGCCAACAGGGTCAGGTCTTGCTCGCCGGCCTGCATCACATAGAGCGGGTGGATGCCCAGCGCATAAGCGAAGCCATAACGATGCGCCTGCTCGCGGGCGCTGTCCCAGTCGAACGCCCCCACCGCAGGGATCACCAGCATGCACACACCAGCGACCCGCGCACGCTGCACCACCGCGTCGCGGTCGGCGTCAAACTCCGGCGCGTCGAGGTGGCAGTGGCTGTCGATCCACATCAACGAAGCCTGCGTGACTTACTTGAACACCACCGTGCGCCGGCCGTTCATCAAGACCCGGTGCTCGGCATGCCACTGAATCGCGCGCGCCAAGGTCACGCATTCCACATCGCGGCCCATAGACACCAAGGCCTCGGGTGCCAAGCTGTGGTCGATGCGCGCCACTTCTTGCTCGATGATGGGGCCTTCGTCCAGGTCTGAGGTGACGTAATGCGCGGTCGCACCGATCAGCTTGACGCCGCGAGCGTGTGCCTGGTGGTAGGGCTTGGCGCCCTTGAAGCTGGGCAAAAAGCTGTGGTGAATATTGATCGCCCGGCCGGCCAGAAATTTACACATCTCGGGCGAGAGGATCTGCATATAGCGGGCCAGCACCACCAAGTCGATCTGTTGCTCCTCCACCAAGTCGCGAATCTTGCGCTCCTGCTGCAGCTTTTGCTCTTCGGTCGAGTTCAACAGCGGGAAATGGTGGAACGGGATGTTGTGCGAGGCGGCGAGCTGGTAGAAGTCGCGGTGATTCGACGCGATGGCCGGGATCTCAATCGGCAAATGGCCGGTCTGCACACGGAATAACAAGTCATTCAAGCAGTGGCCGAGCTTGGAGACCAGCAGCAAGACGCGCGTCTTGGCGCGGCTGGAGACCAGCGTCCATTCCATTTGCAAGCGTTGCGCCAAGGGCTCAAAAGCCGCTTGCAGCGCGCCTGCTTCGACGCCAGGCGCGCACTCGAACTCAATGCGCATGAAGAAGCGGCAGTGGTCGGCGTCGCCATGTTGCGCCGAGCTGAGGATGTTGCCGCCTTGGCTCGCCAACACACCGGTCACCGCGTGGACGATGCCGGCCTGGTCGGGGCAGCTGAGTTTGAGGATGAAGCGAGAGTTCACGGTGAGGTCCGAATTAAGCGGGGATGGCGGTTTGCATGGTGCCGCCGACCAAGTTCAGCTGGGTGCGGCATTGCGCCGCCAGCGTCTGGTCATGGGTCACCAAGACAAAGGCGGTGCCCACCTCCTGCGCCGTCGCCAGCATCAGCTCGAACACCGCTTGTGCGGTGTTGCGGTCCAAATTGCCGGTCGGCTCATCCGCCAACACGCAGGCCGGCTGGGTGACCAGCGCACGCGCAATCGCGACCCGCTGGCGCTCACCGCCCGACAACTCGGCCGGCCGGTGCAAGACGCGTGCGCCAAGACCAACCCGACCAAGCATCGCGGCCGCCACTTCTCTGGCCTGCGCCTGCGGCATGCGGCGGATGCGCAGCGGCATCGCGACGTTGTCCAGCGCATTGAACTCGGGCAGCAGATGGTGAAACTGGTAGACGAAACCCAGCTGCTGGTTGCGCCAGCGGCCCAGCTCGGGCTCGCCCATGCCGGCCAGTGCTTTGCCCATCAAAGTGACGGTGCCGGCGCTGGGTTTATCCAGCCCGCCCAGCAGATGCAGCAAGGTGGACTTGCCGGAACCCGAGGCCCCGACGATCGCCAGCGTCTCGCCGCGGTGTACCGTCAGGTCGACCCCGCTGAGCACCTGCACATCGAGATCGCCTTCGGTAAAGCGGCGGCCCAGATTCTGGCCTTGCAAGACCACGTCATCACTCTTATTCATACCTTAAAGCCTCGGCGGGCTGAACGCGACTCGCACGCCAACTCGGATAGATGGTGGCCAGGAAGGCCAAAGCCAGAGAAATGCCGACCAAGGGTGCAATGTCCGACATCCGCGGGTCACTCGGCATATGGCTGATCAGATACATGCTGGCGGGCAAGAACTGCGTGTTCAACGCCCATTCGATCGCGGGGACGATGACGTCCAGATTGAAGGCCACCAAGAGCCCCAGCCCCAGGCCGGACAAGGTGCCCAGCACGCCAGCCAAGGCGCCCTGCACCATGAAGATCGCCATGATGGAGCGCGGGCTGGCGCCCAGCGTGCGCAGGATGGCGATATCGGACTGCTTGTCGGTCACTGTCATTACCAGGGTCGACACCAGATTGAAAGCCGCCACCGCAACGATCAAGGTCAGGATGATGCTCATCATGCGTTTTTCGACCTGCACCGCGTCATACCAGTTGGCATTGGTGCGGGTCCAGTCGCGCACCCGCGTCTCAAAACCGAGGCTGCTCGCCAGCTGATTGCCGACCTGGCGGGCCTGGTGCACATCGCTGAGTTTGAGCTGCACACCGGTCGGCCCGGCCACGCGGAAGAACTTGGCCGCGTCATCGACATGGATCAGCGCCATGCCGCTGTCGTACTCGTAATGGCCGGCATTGAACACGCCAACCAGGGTGAACTGCTTGTAGCGCGGCATCACGCCGGCCGGTGTGACATTGCCGCTGGGCGCCACCAGGGTCAGCTTGTCGCCGAGCTGAACGCCCAGCATATGGGCCAGCTCAACGCCCACCACGATGCCGAATTCGCCAGCGCGCAGCTTGGCCAGCGGCCCGTCCTTGAGCTTGGCGGCCAAGGGCGTGACAGCGGGCTCGTACTGCGGGTCAATGCCGCGGACGATGGCGCCGCGCATGTCCTCGCCGCGCGCGATCAAGACCTGTGAGGCAATAAAGGGTGCTGCGGCCACGACGGCCGGGTTTTGCTTGGCCTTGGCAGCGGTGGCCTGCCAATCGGTCAGCGCTTGGCCCTGGTAGTCGGTCAGCTCCACATGGGCAATCACCGACAGCATGCGGTCGCGCACTTCGGTCTGGAAGCCGTTCATCACCGACAAGACGATGATCAGCGCCGCCACCCCAAGCGCAATGCCCAGCACCGAGACGCCGGAGATAAAGGAGATAAAACGGTTACGCCGCCCACCCTTGCCGGCGCGGGTGTAGCGCCAGCCGACTTGCAATTCATATGGCCAATTCATGGGACGCGATGCTAACCGACAAGCCCACATAGCTTGAGGCCGCGGCCCTAGCTCCAGCTCGCTATTTAAATCAAATGGAATAAGCAAATGCAAAAACAGTCGTTTCCAGAATAAGCAAAACTTGGCAAGCTAGCGACCTTCGCAAACTACTTGGTTGCCGCCATGTCCAACTTCAATCGTCGTCGCTTCGTTCTGGCCAGTGCCATGGTCTTCAGCGCGGCAGCCATGGCGCAAACTCCGGCCGACACGCTGCTCAATGTCTCCTACGACGTCAGCCGGGAGCTGTACAAAGAAATCAACCCCGCCTTTATTGCCCAACACAAGGCCAAGACCGGCAAAACGCTGACCATCAACCAATCGCACGGCGGTTCCAGCAAGCAGATCGGCTCGGTGATTGGCGGGCTGGAAGCCGATGTGGTGACGATGAACCAGGCCACCGATGTGGATGCGCTGGCCGAGAAGGGCCTGACGCCGGCCGACTGGCGCAAGCGCTTTCCCAACAACGCCGCCCCCTACAGCTCGACCATCCTGTTCCTGGTGCGCAAGGGCAACCCCAAGGCCATCAAGGACTGGGCCGATCTGACCCGCGCCGGCGTGCAGGTCATCATCCCCAACCCCAAGGTCACCGGCAACGGGCGCTACAGCTATCTGGCCGCCTGGGGCGCGGTGATCGCCAAGGGCGGCACCGAGGCGCAAGCGCGCGAGCAAGTGGCCAAGATTTTTGCCAATGTGCCCGTGCTGGACGGCGGCGGGCGCGGCGCTACCACCACCTTCACTCAGCGCGGCATCGGCGATGTGCTGCTGACTTTTGAGTCCGAGGCCGAACTGATCGAAAACGAATTCGGCAAGGGCCAGTTCGAGGTGGTCAACCCGAGCGTGTCGATTGAAGCCGAGGCGCCGGTGGCGATTGTGGACAAGGTCGCCGCCAAAAAGGGCACAACGGCCACGGCCAAGGCCTATCTGGATTTCCTCTACACGCCCGAAGGCCAGGCGATCATCGCCAAGCACAACTTCCGCCCGCGTGATGCGGCCGTGTTCAAGCGCGAGGAAAAGCGCTTTGCGGCTATCAAGCTGTTCAGCGTGGATCAGTTGTTAGGCGGCTGGCCCACGGTCAGCAAGACCCACTTTGCCGACGGCGGCACTTACGACCAAATCGTCGCCGGTATCAAACGCTGATCTATGAGCCGTCCTGATTCAGCCCCCAAACGCACCAAGCGACGCGTGCTGCCGGGCTTCGGCCCGACCATGGGCTTCACGCTGTTCTATCTGTCGCTGATTGTGCTGATCCCGCTATCGGCGGTGTTTCTCAAATCGGCCGGCCATGGCTTTGATGCTTTCTGGGCCGCCGCCACGGCGCCGCGCGTGGTGGCGTCCTACAAGCTCAGCTTCGGGCTCTCGCTGCTGGCGGCCTGCATCAACCTGGTGTTCGGGCTGATCCTGGCCTGGAGCTTGGTGCGCTATGAGTTCTTCGGCAAGAAAATTGTTGACGCCTTGATCGATTTGCCGTTTGCGCTGCCCACCGCCGTGGCCGGCATCGCGCTGACCGCGCTGTATGCGGGCAATGGCTGGCTGGGGCAAATGCTGGAGCCCTGGGGTATCAAGGTCGCGTTCACGCCGCTGGGCATCTTGGTGGCGCTGATTTTCATCGGCCTGCCCTTCATCGTACGCACGGTGCAGCCAGTGCTGGAGGATATGGAATCCGAACTGGAAGAAGCCGCAGCATCTTTAGGCGCGCACCGTTGGCAGACCTTTCGCCTGGTAATCCTGCCGACCCTGCTGCCGGCGCTGCTGACCGGCTTTGCGCTGGCCTTTGCGCGCGCTGTGGGCGAATACGGCTCGGTGATATTTATCGCCGGCAACCTGCCCATGGTCAGCGAAATCACCCCGCTGATGATCATCTCCAAGCTGGAGCAATACGACTATGTCGGCGCCACGGCCATTGCCACCGTGATGTTGATTTTCTCCTTCAGTCTGCTGCTTGCCATCAACGGCCTGCAGGCTTGGAGCTCGCGCCGTAACGGGCAAGAAGGACGCAAATAATGGCCGGCATCGTGGTTTCAACGCTGGGCGTGCCGCAAAAGAGTGGCGGCCGCTACCAAGACAATCCCGCCACGCGCGAAGCGCCGTGGGTGCGCTATACCTTGTTGGCGCTGGGCCTGAGTTTCTTTGTGCTCTTTCTGGTGATGCCGCTGGTGGCGGTGTTTAGCGAGGCGCTGCGCAAAGGCTGGGGCGTCTACTTGGCCGCCTTGGTCGAGGCGGATGCCGTCTCGGCGCTCAAGCTGACGCTGATTGCCGCAGCCATCGCCGTGCCCTTGAATCTGGTCTTTGGCGTCAGCGCCGCCTGGGCAATCGCCAAGCATGACTTTCGCGGCAAGCATTTACTCATCACCTTCATCGACCTGCCCTTCTCGGTCTCGCCGGTGGTGGCGGGCCTGGTCTATGTGCTGATTTTTGGTGCGCAAGGCTGGTTCGGCCCCTGGCTGCAGGCGAACGACATCAAGATCATCTTCGCCGTGCCCGGCATCGTGCTGGCCACTATCTTTGTGACATTTCCGTTTGTGGCGCGCGAGCTGATCCCGCTGATGCAGGCGCAAGGGCGTGACGAAGAAGAAGCCGCCACCGTGCTCGGTGCTACCGGCTGGCAGACCTTTTGGCGCGTCACGCTGCCCAACGTCAAATGGGGCCTGCTCTACGGCGTGATCCTGTGCAATGCGCGCGCCATGGGCGAGTTCGGCGCGGTCTCGGTGGTATCAGGCCATATCCGTGGTCAGACCAACACCCTGCCCTTGCATGTCGAAATTCTCTACAACGAGTATCAATTCGCGGCCGCGTTTGCTGTGGCCTCCATCCTGGCCTTGCTGGCGCTCGTCACCCTGATCCTGAAGCAGTTCGTCGAATGGCAGGCGACTCAAAAGGCAGTGGACTGAGGTCACAAGCTGCAAAGAAATCTCAAGACGCAGAGCTCGCAAAGTAGCGCAGAGGCCGCAGAGGCCGCGCCTATCACGCAGAAAACTGCACCAATTTTATTTTTCTCTGCGGCCCTCTGCGTTCCTCTGCGCCCTCTGCGTCCGAATGGCTACACACCAGACATAGGCCCGAACCCATCATGAGCATCCAAGTCAAAAACATCCACAAGTCCTTCGGCAACTTCACCGCGCTAGGCGACGTCAGCCTCGACTTCCCGACCGGCGAGTTGGTGGCACTGCTGGGCCCGTCCGGCTGCGGCAAGACCACGCTTTTGCGCATCATCGCCGGCCTGGAGACCGCCGATCGGGGTCACGTCTTGCTGGACGGACAAGACGCGTCCGACACCCATGTGCGCGAGCGCCAGGTCGGCTTCGTGTTCCAGCATTACGCGCTGTTCCGCCATATGACGGTGTTCGAGAACGTCGCTTTCGGCCTGCGTGTCAAGCCGCGCAGAGAGCGGCCGAGCGAGAGCGAGATCAAGCGCAAGGTGCACGAGCTCTTGAGCCTGGTGCAGCTGGACTGGCTGGCCGACCGCTTCCCGCCGCAGCTCTCCGGCGGCCAGCGCCAGCGTATTGCCCTGGCCCGCGCGCTGGCCGTCGAGCCGCGCGTATTGCTGCTGGACGAGCCCTTCGGCGCGCTCGACGCCAAGGTGCGCAAGGAGCTGCGCCGCTGGCTGCGCCGTCTGCATGACGAGCTGCACATCACCAGCGTCTTCGTCACGCATGACCAGGAAGAAGCGCTGGAAGTGGCCGACCGGGTGGTGCTGATGGACCACGGCAAGGTCGAGCAAATCGGCACGCCGCAAGAGGTCTATGAGCATCCGGCCACGCCGTTTGTCTACGGTTTCCTCGGTGCGGTGAATCGCTTTGAAGGCCGCGCAGAACACCGAACAGACGGCGGCGTGATCCATCTGGGCGACCAGCATCTGAGCTTCGGCAAATCACTGACCGACAGAGTCGGTCAGGTCCAAGCCTATGCGCGCCCGCATGAACTGCAAATTCTGACCGCGGCCGACGCGCGCGGCCTGCCCGCCACGGTCGACCGCGTGCTGAGTTTCGGCGCGGCCGCCCGCGTCGAGTTGACCGGCCTGGACGGCCAGCACTTGGAAGCCGAGCTGACGCGTGAACAAGCCGGCGCGCTGAACCTGCAAAGCGGCCAGCGCGTGCATCTGAGTGCGTCGCGGCTGAGCTTGTTTGAGTCCGGCGCTGGGATCTAGTTCGACATGAATTTCCAGCAACTGCGCATCATCCGCGAGGCCGAGCTGCAAAAATTCAATCTGACCGAAGTCGCCAACGCCTTGTTCACCTCGCAGTCCGGCGTCAGCAAGCACATCAAGGATTTGGAGGACGAGCTCGGCGTCGAGCTGTTCGTGCGCCATGGCAAACGGCTGCTGGGCTTGACCGAGCCGGGCCGCGAGCTGGCCGTGATCGCTCGGCGCATGCTGCAGGACGCCGGCAATATCAAACGCCTGGCCGAGCAGTTTGCCGATGCCGAGCAGGGTCAGCTGACCATCGCCACCACCCACACGCAAGCGCGCTATACCTTGCCGCAGGTGGTGGCACGCTTCAAGGCCGCTTATCCGCGTGTGCACCTGGTGTTGCTGCAGGCCAACCCGACCGAGATCGCCGAATTGCTGCAAGCCGGCGAGGCCGATATTGGCATCGCCACCGAGGCATTGGAGGGCCCCTCAGGGTTGATCAGCTTCCCTTTCTACGCCTGGCAGCACGCCGTCGTGGTGCCCGAGGGCCATGCGCTGCTGAAGGACGCGCGGCTGAGCCTGGAAGCCTTGGCCGAGCACCCGTTGATCACCTATCACGAAGGTTACACGGGCCGCGCCCACATCGACGCCGCTTTCGCCCGGGCCGGCTTGGCACCCGACATCGTGCTATCGGCGCTGGACGCCGATGTGATCAAGACCTATGTCGGCGTGGGCCTGGGTGTGGGCATCGTCGCCGCGATGGCGTTTGATCCACTGCGCGACACCGGGCTGCATCGTCTCGATGCCGGCCACCTTTTCCCCGCCAACACCACCCGCATTGCGCTCAAACAAGGCCAATACCTGCGCGGCTTTGCCTATCGCTTTTTGCAGGAATGCGCGCCCGCTCTGGATGAAGGCCGGGTGCGCGCGGCGATGAGCGGCGCGAGCTGAAATTTTCGCAAAGCAAAGCACATTTTCTTGGTTCACGGCAGGCGCCGGGCTGTCTAAAGTGGCGGCAGCTTCAACCACTGCTAACCCTGAATTGAGACGCGATGAGAATCCCCGCCCGCCGACTGATCAAAGCCTTCGCCATTGCCGCTGCCATCGGCCTCACCGCGGCCCATCCGGCCAAAGCACAAAGCAGCTTGCTTAATGTCTCCTACGACCCGACCCGCGAACTCTATCAAGACTTCAACGCCGCCTTTGCCAAACACTGGAAAGCCAAGACTGGCGAAAACTTGAGCATCAAACAATCGCATGGTGGCTCAGGCAAGCAAGCGCGCTCGGTGATCGATGGCCTGCAAGCCGATGTCGTTACGCTGGCACTTGCCTACGACATTGACGCGCTGCACGACAAGGCACAGCTGCTGCCCGCCGACTGGCAAAAGCGCCTGCCCCACAACGCCTCGCCCTACACCTCCACCATCGTCTTCCTGGTCCGCAAGGGCAACCCCAAGGCGATCAAAGACTGGCCGGATCTGGCCCGCTCCGGCATTGAAGTGGTCACGCCCAACCCCAAGACCTCGGGCGGCGCGCGTTGGAACTATCTGGCCGCCTGGGGCTATGCGCTGGCTCAGCCGGGCGGCAACACGGAAAGCGCCAAGACCTTCGTCAAACGCATCTACGGCAATGCCAAGGTACTGGACTCCGGCGCGCGCGGCTCGCTCACCAGCTTCACCGAGCGCGGCATCGGCGATGTCTTGATCTCATGGGAAAACGAAGCACATTTGGCGGCCAAGGAATTGGGCGCCGGAAGGTTCGAGATCATCACGCCCAGCTTGTCCATTCTGGCCGAGCCGCCGGTCGCCGTGGTCGACAAGGTGGTCGACAAACGCGGCAGCCGCAAGCAGGCCGAGGCCTATTTGGCCTATCTCTACAGCCCCGAAGGCCAAGCGATTGCCGCCAAGCATTTTTACCGCCCGCGCGACCCCGCTGTGGACGCCAAACACGCCCGGCAGTTCACGCCGATCAAGCTCATCAGCGTGGACGAGGTGTTCGGTGGCTGGCGCTCGGCGCAGAAAACCCACTTTGCGGACGGCGGCAGCTTTGATGAAATCTATGCGGAGAAAGGCCGTTGATTTGGCGGCTTGCCCGAGCGAGTCTTTGATTGGCAAATGTCGTCAGCTTGCCATCACTCATCCTGAATCACTCATCCTGAAACGCCTCCTCCCGCTTCTTGGCCAGCGCCGGCATCAGCACCACCAACAGGGCCAGCACGGCCATTGCCAGCATGACGGCGCTGATCGGGCGCTGCAAGAACACCATCGGGTCGCTCTTGGAAAGGATCAAGGCGCGACGCAGATACTCTTCCATCATCGGGCCGATGATGAAGCCCAGCAGCATCGGTGCGGGCTCGCAGTTCAGCTTGGCGCAGACATAGCCAAAGAAGCCAAACAGCGCCATCAGATAGATGTCGAACTGGCTACTGTTGAGGCTGAAAACGCCGATCGCGCAGAACATCAAAATGGCCGGGTAGAGCCGATGGTAAGGCACCATGATCATCTTGACCCACAGGCCGATCAAGGGCAGGTTGAGCACGACGAGAAAGAAGTTGCCAATCCACATCGAGGCGATCAGCCCCCAAAACAGCGCGGGCTGCTCGGTCATCACGGCGGGCCCAGGCTGAATGCCCTGGATGATCATGGCGCCAATCATCAAGGCCATCACCGGGTTGGACGGAATGCCCAGCGTCAGCATCGGGATGAAGGAGGTCTGCGCGCCGGCGTTGTTGGCGGACTCGGGGGCGGCCACGCCCTCGATCGCGCCCTTGCCGAACTGTTTTGAATTCTTGGAGACTTTTTTCTCGATCGAGTAGGCCGCAAACGAGGCCAACATCGCGCCGCCACCCGGCAAGATGCCGAGAGCCGAGCCCAAGAAAGTGCCGCGCAAGACGGGCGCCACGATGCGCTTGAAGTCGTCTTTGCTGAGCATCAGGCCGGAGACCTTCTTCATCACCAGATTGCGGCTTTGGTCATGCTCAAGATTGCGCACGATCTCGCCAATGCCGAACATGCCCATCGCCACGATCACGAAGTTGATGCCGTCGGCCAACTCGGGCAGATCGAAGGTGTAGCGGGCCACACCCGAGTTAACATCCGTGCCTGCCAAGCCCAGCAAGAGGCCCAGCAGCACCATGCCGATGGCATTCAAGAGCGAGCCGCTGGCCAAGACCACCGAGGCCACCAGGCCCAGCACCATCAGCGAAAAATATTCGGCGGGGCCGAACTTCAAAGCCAGGTCGGCCAGTGGCGGCGCGAACAGCGCCAGCAAAATGGTCGCCACCGTGCCCGCAAAAAATGAGCCCAGCGCCGCCGTGGCCAGGGCCTTACCGGCTTGGCCATTGCGGGCCATCTGGTAGCCGTCAATCGCCGTCACCACCGAGGACGACTCGCCGGGTAAGTTGACCAAAATCGCGGTCGTCGAGCCACCGTACTGCGCGCCGTAATAGATGCCCGACAACATGATCAGGGACGAGACGGGCGGCAGACCGAAGGTGATGGGCAGCAGCATCGCGATCGTGGCAACCGGGCCAAGACCCGGCAACACGCCCACCGCCGTGCCCACAAACACACCGATCAAGCAATACAGCAAATTGGTCAGCGACAACGCTGTTTCAAGGCCTAGGCCTAGGTTACTTAGAATTTCCACGGTGCTTACCTAGCTTTTCAAAACTGGAGCCAAGGCCCAAAGACTTGCAAGGGCAGGCCCAGCAATTTGACGAACACCAGCACCGCAAAGCCCGCCATCCCCAAGGCCAGCAGCAGCGCTTCTTGCCACTTGAATTGCGGGCTGGCGTAGGCGCTGATCATGATCAGCACCACGGCGGCCGGCCCCAGGCCTGCGCCGCGCACCAACGCGCCAAACAGGCCCACGGCGACCAACACGATGAAGAGCTCCTTGAGGTGGAACTTTTCAATCGCCTCGCCGCGGCGCTTGAACGAGCGGAACACCGCGATGCCACCGATCACGCTCAACAGCCCACCCAAGACCGTCGGAAAGTAGGCCGGGCCCATCTTGCCGACGGTGCCCATCGCATAGTCGCGGCCGATGAAAACGGCCGCCAGGCCGAAGACCAAAAAGATGACCCCGGTCCAAAAGTCCTTGGGGTGTTTGATCAAGTGGGACATAGCGTGGGCTCTCGGTGATGCTGCAAAGTCTTGGTACTTCTAACTCAATCTGCGTACGCGCCGGCCTTCTTGATGATGGGCGTCCACTTGTCGATCTCCGCCTTCAGATGAGCTTGCAGCACTTCGGGTGTCGCGCGTGCCTCGGCCACCGGCTCGGTGCCCAAGTCAGCAAAGCGCTGCTTGACCATCGGGTCTTTCAGGGCAATCTTCAGTGCTTTGCTGAGCGAATCGATCACCGGCTTGGGCGTGCCCTTGGGCGCATACAGGCCATGCCAGACCGCCACTTCAAAGCCGGGCATGCCGGCCTCGTTCATCGTCGGGATGGCGGGCAGGGAGCCCAGTCGGGTCTTGGTGGTGACGGCGTAGGCCTTGACCTTGCCGCTCTTGATCTGGCTGGTGGTGTTGGTGCTTTGGTCGCACATCAGATCAACTTGCTTGCCCAGCAAGTCGTTCATGGCCGGGCCGGTGCCCTTGTAGGGGACGGTGGTCAGGTCGGTCTCGATGGCCGTCATGAACAGCATGCCGCACAGATGCGAGGCCGAGCCCAGGCCGGCGTTGGCGTAGGTCACCTTGTCTTTGTTGGCCTTCACATAGGCCAGCAACTCCTTCAGGTCTTTGGCGGGGAAGTCCTCACGTGCAATCAGGGTCATCGGCACATCGGTGATCAAGCCGATGGGCTCAAAGCTGTTGATGGCGTCATAGCTGAGCTTGCGATACAGGCCGGGTGCGGTGGACTGGCCGATATGGTGCAAGAACAAGGTGTAACCGTCGGGTGCAGCCTTGGCTGCGCGCGCAGCGCCGATGGTGCCGCCGGCGCCGCCGACGTTCTCGATGATCAACTGCTGCTTCAGCGTGGCGCCCATGGACTGAGCCACCAAGCGCGCTACGGTATCGGTCGGGCCGCCGGCCGCAAACGGCACGATGACGGTGATGGTCTTGTCGGGGTAGGTCTGGGCTTGGGCCAAGAGCGGGGCGGACAGAGCGGCGGCGCTCACCAATGCTGTGAGGATGCGAGATTTCATAATTGTCTCCAGGAGCGAATCGTGTTTTGACGCAGACGAGCGCTGCGGATCACATCTTTTGCTAAAGCGAGCGTTTTTACAATTGTGGGTTTCCGAAGGGAGGGTTGTCCCCAGGGTCGCAATGAAGCTTGCTGCGGAGGATCCACAAGCGGAATTTGCGTTGCGACCGGCGGGCGCCTCGCATTGGCATTGATCCTTTTCATCCCCTCCATCCTGGCGAATACTTTTGGGTCTGGGCTTGCAGTCCGATCAAATTTGACGTTTGGCCGCCGCGCCAGCGTCCTGGGCGCGCGCTGCTGGAACCGAACTCGCTGGCGCTGGACGCAGGATTTGATGCGGTGTGTATGTTCGTCAACAACAAGGCCGACGCCGAGCGCGGTTCAACACCAGGCTGGACTAGAGCCACCTGATGTTCAGCATCTGGGCCAGTATGCAAGCCTCTGCCGACCAGGCCGCTCAGTTCGCTTGTTTGCCGGGCAAGCCGGCCTGGGGGCCGGCCAATTTAGATGTGGCGCAGCGGCTGATCACGCTGCAGGTGCTGGCGGCGCTGCGGCTGGCTTGAGGGTTAGCCCCCTCCCCCCCCCGCGGGGGCAATTCCTTCTTGGGCCGGCCCGGCGAACAAATTGAGAGTTGTTCAGGTCGAAAATTTCTTCTTGTAGGTCGCCAGGCAGCTCAGGCCCAGCAAGAGCAACAGCAACTCGCTGGGCTCGGGCACGACGCTGGCGAATTGGCCGGTGAAGTCATCGATGATGTAGCGGCCAAACGCCGACTCGGATGAAAAGTCGAACAGGCCGTAGGCCGCCACACCGGCAAAGCTCAGGCTTAGCCGGCCTTCCGGGAAGCTGCTGAGGCCCAGCGGCGTTGTTTCGAAGGCGCCCAGCAGCTGCCCGCTGTCGGCCAGCAGCAGGTCGTTGATGTCATGCAGGCGCAGGCTCGCCTACGAGCTCGGGCCGACCGCTCCGGCGTTGATCGCGAAGCCGAAGCTGATGCTGCCGCTGGTGCCATGCAGGAACTCAACCTTCAGGTCGGTCTCCAGCATGGAGGTGCCTTCCAGACCCGGCTCGTGGATGAAGAGCTGATTGAGCCCGGGGCCAATGGTGTTGAAACCAAATCGGTCAAGGGTGGAGAAATTGACATCGTTGATGCCGTCGCCATCGGCGTCGAACAGGTACGAGGTCTCGCCGCTGATCAGATCGTCAAAGGTGATGGTCGAGGCCAGCGCCGTGGCCGGATAGCTGAGCGCCAAGCCCCCGAGCAGGGCGCTCAAGGCTGCGGGAACATGGCGGGCATGCCGGGCTGAAAACATGGCGAACTCCTTGGGAAATGAGCGGCCACGGTTCATCCGTTTTCCGCCAAGGTAAATGGCGTTGCTAGGCGGTAGTGTCAGCGGCTTTGCGCGGTTAGGCTCGCCAGCGGCGTGGTCAGGCTGACACCGGGCGGCCTGCGGCGGGCCCCTACCGCGCTGCCGTCCTTGGCGGGGCGGGGAGGCCAGCGGCTCCAGGCCGTCGGCATTGCGCCGCATCGCCACGCCGACGGCCAGCCAAAAACGTTTTCTCCGCGCCACCCGATCAGTCGCGAGGCCAAGCATGTCGAGCTGGAGGGCGTGTATTTCGCGCTCGATCAAGTCGACGCCACGCTTGGCGAGATGCTCGACACGGCCCGTGCGCGCCGGAGCCTCCGTGCCTGCCCCGCTCAAGCCACCGCCGGCAACCTCATCATGTAGTCAAACGCGCCGAGCGCCGCCTTGGCGCCGTCGCCGGTGGCGATGATGATTTGCTTGAAAGGCACCGTCGTCGCGTCGCCGGCCGCGAACACGCCGGGCAGCGAGGTCTGACCCTTGGCGTCGACGATGATCTCGCCGTGCTTGCTCAACTCGACCACACCCTTCAGCCACTCGGTATTGGGCACCAAGCCGATCTGTACGAACACGCCTTCCAGCTCGATGTGCTTGGCCTC